>CAMGMU010000032.1 GCA_946059305.1 uncultured Bacteroidales bacterium
TATCAGCCTCGTCCGCGCT
This sequence comes from uncultured Bacteroidales bacterium, assembly GCA_946059305.1. GTDB lineage: Bacteria > Bacteroidota > Bacteroidia > Bacteroidales > Paludibacteraceae > Colicola. The sequence continues at coordinate 20 of CAMGMU010000032.1, forward strand.
ATCAGCAGCAGGGTGAAGGTGGCTATCAGCCTCGTCCGCGCTATCAGCAGCAGAATGATGGTGGCTATCAGCCTCAGGGACGTCCGCGTTTCCAACAGCAGCAGGCTCGCCGTCCGCAAGGCAATCCCGCTCTTTATTCTAAGAAAAAGCGTGTTGAATATCAAGAGAAATACGAAGATCCTACCAAGCCTATCCGCTTGAACAAATTTCTTGCAAATGCAGGTATTTGCTCGCGTCGTGAAGCAGATGATTTTATCCTCGCAGGGGTAATTACCGTGAATGGTATGGTCGTAAGTGAGTTGGGTGCAAAAGTGCTTCCTACTGATCAAGTGAAATTCCACGATCAGCCCGTTCGCCGCGAGAAAAAAGTGTATATTCTCTTGAATAAACCTAAGAATACCGTCACTACTACGGATGATCCGCAAGAGCGTCATACGGTGATTGATCTCGTAAAGAACGCTTGCTCTGAGCGTATTTATCCGGTGGGTCGTCTTGACCGCAATACGACTGGCGTATTGCTTCTTACCAACGATGGTGATTTGGCTGCTAAGCTCACCCATCCGAAGTTTGGAAAGAAGAAGATTTATGCCGCTACCCTTGATAAGAACCTCTCTGAGGAAGCTTATAATGAACTCATGGCAGGCGTTGTTTTGGATGACGAAGTAATTATTCCGGATGCGCTTGAATTCCCGAAAGAAGGCGACCGCAAGCATGTAGGTTTGCAGATTCACTCCGGCCAGAATCGTGTTGTTCGCCGTATGTTCGAGAAGGTAGGCTATAAGGTTGTGCAACTTGATCGCGTAAGCTTTGCTGGCCTTACCAAGAAGAATGTTCCCCGCGGCAAGTATCGTTTCCTCACTCAGCAGGAAGTATCTATGCTTCAGATGGGAGCGTTTGAATAACCGAAATGGTTAGAAGCCATGATGCATTTTTTAATAACCATGATGGCTTGAAACCATGATGCATTTTTTTATAACCATGGTGGCTTGAAACCATGATGCATTTTTTTATAACCATGGTGGCTTGAAGCCATGATTATTTTTGAATAACCATAATTCAAAATAGTTGAGGCTGTTCGGCTGAGCAGCAAATAGAAGGCTGCCTGATGAGGGCAGCCTTTTTTATGCTCGAATCTTTCGTTTGGGCAAACGTTTATGGTAAAGTGTAAACCTTTCAACATCATTCTATCGTTTTCGCATAGTGCTTACGCAAAGTAAACACGTTGTTTGTACGTATTTATACGTGCGATGGTAATGCGATGGTAATGCGATGGTAATGCGATGATAATGCGATGATAATGCGATGATAATGCGATGATAATGCGATAGAAATAGGTGAAATCACTTATATGTTCTCTTTTAGAATACCATGTTGATACGCATACAAGAGCTTTTGTAAGTCCTCCACTTGTGCAGCAAGGGCTTTGCCACGGTTGGTGTCTTTCACGTGAAGACGACGATTGCTGAAGTCAAGCAGCAGGGTGGTGTTCTGAATATCAGCACCTGTACGAGCTGATTCTTCTCTTCCTTGGAAGGGGCTGTGTGCAACCAACTCCATACGGTGGCTATTGTAGATGAGTGTATAGCCGGCAATGCCTGTTTTAGCTTGATATGGCTTAGAAAAACCACCATCAATTACGAGGCGTAATCCATCGGCTCGCATGGGCGACTCTCCTTTGAGCGTGTGAACGGGTATATGGCCGTTGATGATTTTGGAAACCTCCGGATTGAGCCCAAATTCATGCAGGATAAATTCGCAAGTTTCGCGATTGTTGGCAAGCGTGTAATATGCGCCCTTCTGCTCTTTTTCGAGTTCTTCAAATGGCGTGAAGTAGCGCTCGAAGGTGGTCATTTTATCTTTGTTGTACAGCGGCGAAAGTGGCCCGCACCATAGGTACCACATATAATCCAAAGCAGGTGAAAACTCGTGTTTTTGCTTGGGTGTTTCTGGGGAGGTATCGCCGTAATAAGCATCTCGGATAATGCGTTCGACCCGCTCCATAAGCGCTTTGCCGCTTACTTTTTGTCCGCAAACATCAACTTCTGTAAACGAGCCATCAGCGTTCATAGGAATAGCCGCATGATAAAGCAGACAGTTGTTTTTTACGAGGAAAAGGCTGCCGCGTTGGTAAAGACATTTGAGATGTTTTTGAAGGCGCTCGGAATGGTGGAAGGAGTGTACGAGGCTGCTCATGAGCTCGGTCTCTTCTTGCGAAAGCTCATACGGATTCTCGGGATTGACAGTAGGAAGATGTTTATCAGACAGCGGATATTCCTTCCCGTTGATGAGGATAGTGCCTTTCTCGAAATTAATCTTATCCAGCAGCAGCCTGTCTTGCATCTGATACTCAGGATGGCGCAAGATGGTTTGTCCCTCCAACTTGAATTGGATGATGGAGATGGCTTTGTGCATTTTGGCAATCAAGCTGGCAGAACGCTTCATTCGACTGTTGTCTTCAAAGTCGTTTATCTGGAATCTTTCGCAAGGGTCCGAACCGTATGTGTTGAGCGCAAACGTAGCGAGCGGTAGGAGGTTAATCGAATAATCTTCTTCAAGTGTCTCGATATTGGCATATCGGATGGAGACGCGAATAACGGTCGCAATAAGTGCCCAATTGCCGGCAGCCGCTCCCATCCATTCAATATCGTGATTGCCCCATTGGATATCAAAATCGTGGTAGTTGCAGAGGTAATCCATGATATGAGCTGCCCCCGGTCCGCGATCGAAGATATCACCTACAATATGCAGGCTATCGATTACGAGGTGGTGAATGAGATGGCAGATGGCTTTCAGAAGATCCTCTGCCTTACCCGTTTCGATGATGGACTCGATGATGGCGTTGTAATACATTTGTCGGTCGGGCTCTGCTTTCGATTCATGGAGGAGCTCTTCGATGATGTAGGCAAACTCTTTCGGGAGCAACGTGCGCACTTTAGAGCGGGTGTATTTTACGGTTACTGCACGCGCTACTTCAGTAACCTGCATGAGCCGCGTTTTATAAATCTCGTATGTGTTGGCATGCGTTTTATGGCAATACTCCAGTCGCTCTTCCGGATAGTAAATCATGGCGCATAACGCACGCTTTTCTTCTTCCGGAAGGGTGTCGGCATAGATGTCGTCCACTTTTCTGCGGATAACGCCCGATGCATTTTTTACCACATGCATAAACGCTTGGTCGGCCCCATGCAGGTCGGAAACGAAATGCTCAGTGGCTTTGGGTAGCGACATGATGGCTCTCAGGTTGATGATTTCAGTAGCAGCAGAAGCTGCGGTAGGAAACTGCTTGCTCAACAAGTGCAAGTACTTCTGCTCATGAAGAGAAAAATCGTTTGTCATACTCTTTTTTGTTTGGCTTTGCAAAGGTAATTCAAATTTTCGGTATATGCAAACAAAAATGCGTTTTTAGGTGCTTTTTTTTCGTTTTAACCCCCTAAAAAAGCCCAATAGTAGCTCTGTCGATAAGAAAAAATGCATAATTTTAACGGAAAATTTGCGTATGTCAAAAAAAAGTAGTATCTTTGCAGACTTTTGTGCGTGAGTGCGTGCGTGCGCACGCGAACTATTATATTGATATTATCAACAAAAATACAAGATATGATTGAAAAAGACAGAATTTTGAAGGTGAATATTGAAGAGGAGATGCGAACCTCTTATATTGACTATTCAATGAGTGTAATTGTGTCTCGTGCGCTTCCTGATGTGCGTGATGGTTTTAAGCCGGTGCATCGCCGTGTGCTGTTCGGAATGAACGAGCTGGGTAATACGAGCGATAAGCCGACGAAGAAATCTGCGCGTATCGTAGGTGAGGTAATGGGTAAGTATCACCCGCATGGCGACAGTTCTATTTATGGTACGTTGGTGCGTTTGGCGCAGCCGTGGGCAATGCGTTATCCGCTGGTTGACGGGCAAGGTAACTTCGGCTCAATCGACGGCGATGGTGCGGCTGCTATGCGTTATACCGAAGCGCGTCTTTCCAAACTCGCAGAAGAGATGCTGCGCGATATCGAGAAGGATACGGTGGATATGCAGCTGAACTTCGACGACTCGCTTCGCGAACCAACCGTTTTGCCGTGCCGCTTCCCCAACCTGCTCGTGAATGGTGCAAGTGGTATTGCTGTAGGTATGGCTACGAATATGCCTACGCATAACCTCGGCGAAGTGATTGATGGTTGTGTGGCATATATCGACAATCCGGAGATTAACGTTGAGGGATTGATGCAATATGTAAAAGCTCCGGACTTCCCTACAGGCGGTACTATTTATGGTATTTCGGGCGTTAGAGATGCGTTTGAGACCGGTCGCGGAAGAATCGTGATTCGCTCCAATGCCGATATTGAGACGGAAGATAATGGTCGCGAGCGTATTGTAATTACTGAACTTCCGTATGGCATCGTGAAGTCAGAACTGGTTAAGAATATTGCAGAATTGGCCAATGAGAAGAAAATTGAAGGTATTACTGGCATTTCTGATCAGTCTAAGCGCGATGTACGAATTATTATTGAGATTCGTCGTGATGCCAATGCGCAAGTTGTGCTCAATAAGTTGTATAAATATACAGCGTTGCAGTCTTCGTTCTCTGTTAACAATATCGCGCTCGTAAAGGGTCGTCCGATGCTCTTAAATTTGAAAGACTTGATCTCCAATTTTGTAGAGCACAGAATGGACGTGGTAACACGTCGTACGCGCTATGAACTACGCAAAGCAGAAGAGCGTGCTCATATTTTGGAAGGCTTGATTATTGCGGTGAATAATATCGACGAAGTGGTGGATATTATCAAGAAGAGCCGCACACCGCAAGATGCGCAGGCGAATTTGGAGGCTCGCTTCCAAATTGATAATCTGCAGTCGAAGGCCATTGTGGATATGCGTTTGTCGCAACTCACCGGCTTGCAGGTTGAAAAACTCAAAGCAGAGTATGATGAGATAGAGAAGTTGATTGCGCATTTGAATGCTCTCTTGGCTGACGAGCATCTGCGTTTTGAACTGATTAAGGAAGAATTACTTGAGATTAAAGAGAAATATGCCGATGAACGCCGTACGAAGATTGTTCCGATGGCTACGGAGTTCAACCCCGAAGATATGTATGCCGATGATGATATGGTAATTACCATTTCCCATCTCGGATATATTAAGCGTACTGCTCTCTCTGAGTTCCGTCAGCAGAGCCGCGGTGGTATTGGTGCTAAGGGCTCGGCTACGCGTGATGAGGACTTCATCGAATATGTTCATACCGCATCTATGCACTCTACGATGATGTTCTTTACCGAACGCGGACAGGTTTATTGGCTGAAGGTATATGATATCCCGGAAGGCAATAAGACGTCTAAAGGACGCGCTATTCAGAATATGATTAATATCCAGAAGGGCGATAAGGTTCGCGCGTTTATTAATGTTAAGGGCTTGAATGATGGGGATTTTGTTCAGTCGCATTATCTTGTATTCCTCACGAAGAATGGCCTGATTAAGAAGACGTTGCTCGAGCAGTACAGCCGTCCGCGCACGAATGGTATCATTGCTATAGACCTCCGCGAAGACGATGAGTTGATTAAGGTGGTATTGACCGATGGTCAGTCAGAGATTCTCGTAGCTTCTCGCCAAGGTAAGGTTGTTCGCTTCGGCGAAGAAACGGTTCGTGCGATGGGTAGAGATACTTCTGGTGTACGTGCAATCACCCTCGAAGAGAATGATGATGCCGCAATTGGCATGGTTTGTGTTTCTAAGGGAACAGACGAAACGGTGCTCGTTATTTCTGAGAAGGGTTATGGCAAACGAACCGCTCTGGATGACGAAAATGGTGAGCCTATCTATCGTATTACCAATCGTGGTGGTAAGGGTGTGAAGACCATGACGCTTACGGATAAGACCGGAATGCTGATTGGTATCGATGCCGTAACCAACGATAACGACCTGATGCTCGTGAATAAGTCCGGTACGGCTATCCGTATGCCGATAAGCGATATTAGCGTAATGGGTAGAGCTACACAAGGCGTGAAGCTGATTGAATTGCAGAAACGTCAGGACGCCATTGCTTTCGGTTGCGTTGTTCCTAAAGAAGAAGAACAGCAGTCGGCTGAAATTGCTGAAGAAACGACAGAAGAGTCAACAGAAGAAACAAATGAATAATTAACAGAGGAGGGGCGTTCATCCGTTTCCTCCTCGCATAAAAAACCAACACAATCATGAAAAAGTTAGCTATCATGATGGCCCTCGTGCTTGCAAGCACTTGCGGCTATGCACAGAAGAAAGCCGTTAATTCGGCAAAGAACAAGGCAAGCAACACTGAATCTCCGGACTTCGCAGGTGCACGTGAAGACATTAAGGCTGCTCTTGAAAACGAAGAGACTAAGAATTTGGCCAACACTTGGTATGTAGCCGGACTCATTGGTTACAAGGAGAATGAGTATGCAATGATTCAGGCTCAGTTCGGCAATCCTAAGGATGATGAGAAGGTGGGTAAAGCTGTTGTTGAGAGTTATGACTACTGGATCAAGGCTGATCAGATTGCAATGACACCCACGCTCGACAAGAAAGGTCGTGAGGTGGTTGACACCAAGACGCGTAAGGCTATTGCTGACAAGATGCTCGAGTATTATCGTACGCAAGAGCTGGTGAAGTATGGTATTTATCTGAACGATAAGCGCGATTTTGCAACGGCTTATGAAGTGTTCATGCGCCATTTGAATATCCCCAATCTGGATATGATGCAAGATGCAAAGTATCAAAAAGAGATGCCTAAGGATACCATTTATCAGCAGTATATGTATTATGCGGGTATCTTTGCTGCACAGGCAGAGAATCATGATAATGCTATCGCAATCTTCGAGCAGATGAAGGATGGTGAATATGAGCCCATAACGGTAACTCAGCTTCTCTATCAAGAGTATCAAGCTAAGAAGGATACCGCAAATTTCGTACGTGTTCTTCAGGATGCAACGGTTAAGTTCCCTGGTGAGCCTTGGTTCCTCCAGAATCTTATTAACTACTACATCTACTCCGGTCAGGAGCAGAAAGCTATCGAGTATCTGGATCAAGCTATTGCTCGCGAACCGAACGTAGCTCAGTATCATCATATCAAAGGTAACCTCGATGAGAATGCCAAGAACTACGATGCAGCGCTTGCAGATTTCGATGCAGCTCTTGCACTCGATCCTACGTTGGCTGATGCACATGCAGGTAAGGGCCGCGTTTATTACAATCAGGCTGTAAAAATGAACGAGGATGCTGCTTATATTACCGATCAAAAGGCATATAATGCTGCTCTCAAAGAAATGAATGAGATGTTCCGCAAGGCACTCCCGCATTTCGAAAAAGCACATGAGCTCGATCCTAAGAATCGTGATTTCATCATGATTCTCCGCGGTTTGTATTATCGTTTCCAAATGGACGAGAAATACACCGCTATCTCTGAAGAACTGAATAATCTCTAATGAATGATGCTTTCTATGCAACTGTGCCGAGAAGGTGCAGTTGCATAGACTTGCTTTGATGAAGAATAGACTGTACATAGTATTGTGTATTGGAGTCAGTCTGCTGATGTCAGCATGTGTCACAAGTAGAAAAGTGAACATGATGCAGAAATCAGGAGGCGATATCCCTGTATATAAGGATACCCTTTCTTACGAAGATTATCTTCTGAAGAAAGAGGATCGTTTGTATATTCACGTCTATTCTATTGATGAAAAAATCGCTAATCTCTTTAATTCTGGACAAAATATGCGCCCCAATTTGCAAGGCGATGTGTCCGGCAGTATGGATTTATATACCTATTCTGTAGATGAGAATGGCGATATTTCTTTCCCTACTATTGGCAAATTACAGGTCTTGGGGCTGACCACGCGGCAGGTAAAACGGCTGCTGGAAGACGAGCTATCGTGTCTTGTAAAGGCGTATGGCGATTATGTTGCAATATCCGTTGACGTACAGGTAGTAGGCAGAAGTTTCTCTGTAATAGGTCCTACCAAAAGTGGAAGGTTCCCTATTACTAAAGAAAAAGTTACGATTTTTGAAGCGCTCGCGCTCGTAGGCGATTTATCGGATATTGCTGACAAGAAAGAGATTATGCTCATTCGCGAGATGGGAGACTCTACGGTGGTAAAAAAATTCGATTTGCGTTCTGAGGATATCGTAAATTCTGAGTATTATTATATTGAGCCAAACGACGTAATCTACGTGAGGTATATGCCGGGCTATTCGTTCGGTTTGAACCATGTTACCAGCACCATTAGTATTGTAGCATCTACTATTTCGTTTGGCATGTTTATTTATTCGGTTGTTGACCGCATTGTTGAGCGATCGGAAGCCCCAGGGGAAGGAGGAACACAATGACATTTCATAAATCCAAACTTGTTTTCTCTTTGGTATTCTGCGGGTTGACCTTCTTGTTTACAAGTTGCTATTCGCATCGGGCTATTGGCTTTATGCAAGAAAGAAAGGATCTTCCGCAGTATGATACAGTTGCGTATAAACCTTATCGTCTGGCGGTCAACGATGAGATTATCTATCGATTGATTACGATGGATGAAACAATAGCCAAGGCAATGCAATCTACATCTACGAGTACGAACAATGCCGAATCGTATCGCATTTATTCGGATGGTACGGTAGATATTCCTTTTTTGAAACCTGTACGTTTGGTAGGATTGACTTTGGCCGAGGCGCAAGACACATTGCAAGCCCACTTTCGCGAGATTATCCCCGATGCGGAAGTGAAACTGACGCTCAGCAATATGACGTTTACTGTACTCGGAGATATCGGCTCCGGAACGTATAGGATTTATAAAGATCGCATGACCATTTTTCAGGCTTTGGCCATGTCTGGTGATGTATCTACTTCTGGCGATAGAAGGCATGTACGCATCATTCGTCCACATGGCAATGGAGAGCCCGAAATTCTCGAGTTTGATCTTCGAACGAATACTATTATTGATAGTAAATACTATTATATATACCCCAATGATGTGATTTATGTGAGTCGGGCCAAGGGAAGTTTCTATCGAGTAAAGAACTATTCCGCGTTTATCGGATTGGTAACTTCTTCACTTTCCCTTTTGATTTCTGCTCTCAGTTTTACTCCGGGTATCTAACAATCACTATAAAATGGCACAAAACATCGAGCAACAAGAACTCTTAGAAGAAGAGGCGTCGTCGTTTGATCTCTTTGAATGGATCTTTAAAATACTCCAATATTGGTATCTGTTTTTGATTGGGTTGGTCATCGCCCTCGGCTTTGCTTATCTCAAGAATCGAAAATGGATAGCTCAATATGAGAGCGCCGGCACGCTGATTATCAAGGAGACGGGCATAAGTAATCAGACACTTATGAATGGCTTTGGTGTGGATGCCGGTTATAGAAATGTCAACAATCAGGTCATCATGCTCAATTCGTATGATCTGATGAGCAGAGTGGTAGATTCGCTTCCATACATGAACGTGGAATATATCACACAAGGACGTTTTAAAACGCGCAATATCTATCGCAATAGCCCTATTTTTGTAGAAGACAAACGTGTTGCCCCATTTGCTTATGGAATATTATACGCCATTGAACTGAAAGACGATGGCAGTTACTTAATTACATCTACAAATGAAGGAGCTCCGCTCAAGGCTGAAGGACAATATGGACAGCCACTTTCTACCGATCATTTTGATATTACTGTGTGGCCTACGCAATTGATGGTAAACTCTGGAAAAATGTATTTCCGTTTCCGTAATAAAGAGTCGCTGGTGAATGAATTCATAGGAAGAGTGGGCTTAGGGTTTGTAGGAGAAAACAGCACAGTGCTACGAATTTCAATGGTGTCAGAAACGCCAGATAGAGATTGTGAATTTATTGACAAACTCTCAGAGATTTTCTTATTGGAGAACCTTGAACGAAAGAATGCAGTCGCGGATAATTCGCTGCGGTTCATCAATCATCAAATCAATCTGCTTCAGCAATCTCTGCAAGTTTCTGAAGGAGCAATGACCAACTTCAGGCAGCAAAATAAGATTGTTGATGTATCTGCTTATGCATCCACTCTAATGTCCAGGATGGAGTCCTTTGATGCTGAAGAGATGAACTTGAAGCTAAAAGAGACGTACCTCGATTATTTGGATAACTACCTTACCACCAATATGGAGGCCGGTTCTATTGTAGCACCTACATCATTGGGACTTGACGAACAGATGCTCTTGCAACTCGTAACGCAACTCAATGATCTTACTCTTCTACGGTCGGAACTATCTGAGAAGAATGTGTATTATGCTAAATACACTACGGATATCGAGAACGTTAAAAAAGCCATTAATGAGGTAGTATGCTCAATGCGAGCTTCGCTTGAGATTGAGAAAAAGGACCTTCAACGCAGAAGTTCGGAGGTGGCGAATGATATTCGCAAACTACCCGAAAAAGAATTGGAGATGGTGTCTATCGAACGAAATTATCGTATTGATGATAACTATTATACGTTCTTCCTTCAAAAGCGTGCTGAAGCGGAAATTCAGCGGGCAAGTAATACGCCTGACAACGAAATACTTGATCGTGCTCGCGTGATCTCCATGATAAATGGTTCTGCAAAGAAGAAGACCTATACTTCGTATTGCTTGATTGGTTTGCTTATTCCGCTTATTCTTATTATTTTGAGTGAGCTCTTGAATACGCAAATTCGTACGCCTAAAGAGTTACTTCGATTATCCAAGTTCCCTCTTGTAGGTACACTGCGACATGTCAAGTCCCAGAACCCCACTTTAGTGGTATCTGCACCGCGATCGAGTTTTGCTGAGATGCTCCGAAGTATGCGTACGCGTATTGAGTTTGTTGTACAGCGGAAATCGAATATTATGATTGCGATTACCTCTACTCAACCCGCTGATGGTAAAACGTTTACTTCTACCAATTTAGCAGCTATTTACGCCATGACTGGGAAGAAAACTCTATTAGTGGATTTGGATATTCGTAAACCCAATATTCATGAAATGCTCGGCTTGGAAGGTGGATTAGGTGTAACGAATTATTTGATAGGTGATTGCCAATTGGAAGATATCATTGACTCAAATACACCATATGCATTTGATTTTGTTAGAGCAGGTACAATACCCCCTAATCCCGGCGAATTGGTGCGCTCAGAACGAATGTCGGAAATGTTATGTAAGTTGCGCGAAAAGTATGATTTCATCATCTTGGATACTTCTCCGATTGGGCATGTGTCGGATGCGTATGCGTTGATTGGGCAGTCGGATTTGACCTTGTTTGTGGTGCGTTGTGCACAAACCAATAAGAATTTTTGTAAAGCTACATTGGAACAATTGGCTGTAGATTATAGTAATATCTGTTTGGTTTTGTCAGATGTGCCGGCAGAAAGCCATAAGTATGGTTACTATAGCGGTTATGGCTATGGAGGCTATGGTTATGGGTATGGAGCAAGCAGATATGGTTTGGGGTATGGCAAGCGAAGCAAGAAACATTTTAATTATTATACGGATGATGAGGATGCATAGTGAGCTTCTTTTTAGGTTGGAAATGCTTCCTCAAAGGAAATGTTAATTGAAGAAAAATGATGCAGAAAGATGCAAAAATATATGTAGCAGGTCATCGTGGAATGGTGGGCTCTGCTATTGTAAGAGAACTTCAGCGGCAAGGATACACCAATATCGTGACACGTACACACTCGGAGCTCGACCTTTGCCGTCAGGCTGATGTAGAAGCCTTTTTTGAGGCCGAAAAACCGGAATATGTGTTCTTGGCTGCAGCTAAGGTGGGCGGCATTGTTGCCAACCAAAATGCGCTCGCGGATTTCATGTATGACAACATGATTTTAGAGATGAACGTGATTCATGCTGCATGGAAAAATGGGTGCAAGAAACTTGAGTTTCTCGGCTCAAGTTGCATCTATCCTCGCATGGCACCTCAGCCGATGGTGGAGTCATGTCTGTTGACCTCAGAATTGGAGAAAACCAATGAAGCATATGCTTTGGCCAAAATCAGCGGATTGAAGTATTGCGAGTATTTGAACAGGCAATATGGCACAGACTTTATCTCCGTGATGCCTACCAATTTGTATGGGCCGAATGATAACTATCACCCGGAGCATTCTCATGTGTTGCCTGCTCTTATTCGCCGTTTTCATGAAGCGAAAGAAAGTGGTGCAGAGAGCGTTACCTGCTGGGGTGATGGATCACCGCTGAGAGAGTTTTTGTATGTGGATGATTTGGCCAACCTATGTGTATTTCTGATGAATCATTATTCTGGAAATGAAACGGTCAATGCCGGCACAGGAAAAGAACTGACCATACGTGAGTTGACGGAAATGGTAGCGCGCGTGGTGGGCTATACCGGTACGATAGAATGGGATACCAGCCGTCCGAATGGCACGCCTCGTAAACTGCTCGATGTATCCAAAGCTGCCCGCTTAGGTTGGACCTACAAAACTGAATTGGAAGATGGTATTCGCTTGGCATATAAGGATTTTCTCGAGAATCCAATGCGGGCGGAGCGATAAATGATATTATTATTTCTACTATATGGAAGCAAAATATAATCCAAAAGAGATTGAAGCCAAATGGTATCAATATTGGCTTGACAACAAACTTTTTCATTCTGAGCCGGATGGTCGGCCGGCTTATACCGTTGTTATTCCACCCCCAAATGTTACGGGCGTGCTTCACATGGGTCATGTGCTGAATGAGACGATTCAGGATATTCTCGTTCGCCGCGCTCGTCAAGAGGGTAAGAATGCGTGTTGGGTGCCTGGTACGGATCATGCTTCGATTGCAACCGAGGCTAAGGTGATCAAACGCTTGAAAGAGCAGGGTATCAATAAGTCAGACCTTACTCGTGAGCAGTTCCTCAAGCATGCATGGGATTGGACAGACGAACATGGTGGCATTATTCTCAAGCAGCTTCGTACACTCGGTTGCTCTTGTGATTGGGATCGCACGGCTTTCACCATGGATGAAGACCGCAGTCGTGCTGTAATTAAGGTGTTTTGTGACTTATATGAAAAAGGCTTGATTTATCGCGGTTTGCGCATGGTCAACTGGGATCCTGAGCGACAAACAGCGCTCTCTGATGAGGAGGTTATCTATCAGGAAGAGCATTCGCATCTTTTCTATTTGAAGTATCGCGTAGTGGAGCCGATATGCGAAAACGAGGTTCCGGAAGGCAGCCTTGTGCATAAAGATAAAGAAGGTTATTATGCGGTGGTGGCTACCACTCGTCCGGAGACGATTATGGGCGATGTGGCTGTATGCATCAATCCCAAAGATCCGGCAAATCAGTGGCTCAAGGGAAAGCACGTGATTGTGCCCAAAGTGGGTCGTCAGATTCCTATCATTGAGGATCGCTATGTAGAGATTGGTTTTGGTACGGGATGCTTAAAAGTGACGCCTGCGCATGACGTCAATGACTATGCCCTTGGTCAGAAATACGACCTCAAGACCTTTGATACTTTCTCGGCGGATGCGCATCTTTCACTTGCTTGTCTGGAGCCGGATATATATCCGAACGTTAAGAAGTACGACGGAATGGATCGCTTTGATTGCCGCAAGCAGATTGTTGATGATTTGAAGGCTGTTGGCTTGGTGGAGAAAGTGGAAGATTACGACAATAAGGTTGGGTATTCGGAGCGTACGAATGTGCCCATTGAGCCGAGATTGTCGCTCCAATGGTTCGTAAGAATGCAGCATTTTGCGGATATTGCTCTTCCGCCCGTAATGAACGATGAGATTGAGTTCTATCCTGCTAAATATAAGAATACTTACCGCAATTGGCTGGAGAATATCAAGGATTGGTGTATCTCTCGTCAGCTTTGGTGGGGACATCGTATTCCAGCCTATTACGATGCAGATTTGCTTGCAGAAGTAGGTGCAGAGAAGTATCCTGAGGATAAGATTATTGTTGCGCCTACACTTGAGGAAGCACAGCAGAAAGCACCGGGAGTGCATCTTGTGCAAGACGAAGGAGCGCTCGATACGTGGTTCTCATCATGGCTATGGCCAATCTCTCTCTTCAATGGAATTGATGACCCCAACAATAAGGAGATTCAGTATTATTATCCTACGGCCGACCTCGTTACTGCTCCAGATATTATATTCTTCTGGGTGGCAAGAATGATAATGGCTGGTTATGAGTATAAGGCAGAGATGCCATTCCACCATGTATATTTCACTGGCATTGTGCGTGATAAACTTGGTAGGAAAATGTCGAAGTCGCTCGGCAATTCTCCCGACCCGCTCGATTTGATTGATCGTTATGGAGCAGATGGTGTAAGAATGGGTATATTGATGTCTGCTCCTGCAGGCAATGATATTCTGTATGATGATGCACTCTGCGAGCAGGGCCGCAATTTCAATAATAAGATTTGGAACTGCTTCCGCCTTGTAAAGGGTTGGGAGGTGATGGATATTGCGCAACCTGCATACGCTGATTTGGCAACGCGCTGGTTTGCTTCAATGCTGGCCAAGACGGCTGCAGAAGTGGCTGATCTCTTCAGCAAATATCGCCTCTCGGAAGCTCTTATGACGATATACAAGCTCTATACAGATGAGTTCTCGTCGTGGTATCTTGAGATGGTGAAACCTGCTTACGGACAGCCTATTGATGCCGCTACGTATGCTGCTACGCTCGATTATTTCGATCAGTTGCTCCGCTTGCTTCATCCGTTTATGCCGTTCATTACGGAGGAGCTTTGGCAGAATATCCAAGAGCGCAAGCCAGGTGAGTCGATTATGGTAGCTCAGTTGGCTGCGGCTTCCGAACCCTGTCAGCAGCTTTTGGCTCAGGTTGAGGAAATGAAACAAGTGATTGCTGGTATTCGTACGATTCGTTTGCAGAAGAACATCGCTCAGAAGGAGGCACTTGAATTGCAGGTGATTGCTAAAGAGACTGTAGCATTGTCGGATGAGGCAGTATGCGAAACAGTGAAGAAACTCTGCAATCTTTCTAAAGTGGATTTCCTCTCGGAAAAAGTAGAAGGAGCTGGAGCATTTATCGTAGGTACTACCGAATATGCCGTTCCGCTCGGCAGCTTCATCAATGTAGAAGAAGAAATCAAGAAGCTTGAGGCTGATTTAAAATATCAACAGGGATTCTTGATGGGCGTGATGAAGAAACTGTCAAACGAGCGCTTTGTGCAGAACGCCAAGCCCGAGATTGTAGCGCTTGAGCAGAAGAAGAAAGCCGATGCAGAAGCACGCATTGCTGCAATAGAAGCATCGCTTGCTGCGCTTAAAAAATAATCCGCTTTTGTGCAATGGAAATGTTCGCTCAAGCCAAATTGACGATTGCCAATTGCAAATGTGGAAATATAGATTGTCTGCATAGTAAATGCGGTTGAAAGATGAGCCAGAAATTCCTACTCATAGCAGGCCCATGTTCGGCCGAATCAAGAGAGCAAGTGCTCGAGACTGCCAAAGGATTGGCAGCCTCGGGCATTGGCATCTTTCGTGCGGGCGTATGGAAACCTCGCTCTAAACCTGGGCTTTTTGAAGGAGTAGGGGAGGAGGCATTATTGTGGCTTAATGAGGTAAAAAAGCAGTTTCATCTTCCTGTAGCAACAGAGGTGAGTTCTGCGGACCATGTGCGTATGGCGCTTGATGCTGAGTTGGATTATCTATGGATAGGAGCTCGCACTACCACTAATCCGTTTCTTGTGCAGGAGATAGCCGATTCTATTGCGGTTCATCCGTGTAAGCCCAAGGGCATTTTGGTGAAGAACCCCATTTCTCCAGATGTGAACCTGTGGGTGGGTGCAATAGAGCGGCTTCGCTCGTGTGGTGCAGAGGAGGTGATTGCTGTGCATCGAGGCTTCCAAACGGGGCAACCCACAGACTACCGCAATGCGCCGTGTTGGTCAATCAGTTTTGCGCTCAAGAAGCAACTTCCTACTATCCGCCTATTGCTTGACCCCTCTCATTTGGCAGGAAAACGCAACTTGATTCCGCCGCTAATCGAGCAGGCTGTGGCGCTTGGATATGATGGCTTGATGATAGAGTCGCATATCCATCCGGAGAAGGCGTTGAGCGATGCCGAACAGCAGCTTACTCCTGAAGCATTGCATACGATATTGGGAGCCATACAAACGCGCAACTCTTCTGCCTCCGATCAGCTATTGCCCCTGCGCCAGCAGATTGATGAAATAGATGACAATATTTTCGCGCTAATCAGCAAACGAATGGAGGTTAGCCGGAAAATTGGGCAAATTAAGAAATCGGAATCATTGCCCGTATTTCAAGAAGGGCGCTTTGCGGAACTGATGAATAAGCGCTTAAAATGGGCGAAAGAAAATGATCTGTCCTCCGAGATGGTGGAGACGATTATGAATGCCATTCACGAAGAATCGTGTAAGTTACAAATGTAGCGAGATTTAGTCTAATCCATAAAAAAAAGAAAGGATTTATTGACTAAATCTCGTTTTTTTTTGTGTGTATCTTAAAAAACAGGCGTTTTTTCCAAACTACGGCTATTGGATAATCCAATGAAAAGCAGTAATTTTGCATCGTTTTTTATGTTACGGTTATTGTGGCAAATGCCAGACAAAATTTTGTAACTTGTTTGATTACTTATGGCGCTTGCGCCTTATACTAATGAATATATTATGAACAAATTATTTTACGTAGTTTTTTTCTGCTGTCTTTCGCTAATTTACTCATCAACTTATGCGCAATATCAGTTTACGGACTCCGGTTTTGAAGACTGGTCGGGCGCAACGTTTGATGGTAATATTCAGCCGAAATATTGGAATTACTCCAATGTAGAGCAATTGGGTGTAAAAAAGAATTTCGCTCATCAGGCGCAAGGCCGCACGGGCAACTGTCTGTTGATCCAAGATCAATTTGTAGGCGTAGGCAGTATTGGTGCCACTTCCCCGGGCTATGTTGCGCTCGGCCAACCATGGGCTTATATTTCATCACTCACCGCTATTAATGATGCGACCGCGGGCACGTATGGTGGCATTACGTGGACGCATCGTCCTGACTCTGTAGCCGTGTGGGTCAAGCGCGTGTATGATGGTAGCGTTGACCAAGCTGCAGGCGATCATACCGCCGATGAAAATTTCAATATCGTGTATTATGCTTGGACGGGTACTTCGTTTGGTGGTCAGTATATGGCAAAAAACTTAACGTGCACGGATATTTCTACCATTAAACCCGAATATTGCACAGACGAAGAGAGCGATATCCGCATTGCTACCAATGGTAATGAGTGTGGTGTAACTACTCAAGCTACCCAAGTGGCAGAGGGGTGGTATCGTGAGATGAATGTGTATTCCGATTGGACGCGCATCGTAGTGCCTATTTATTATTTCAACGACAATGTTCCGCAGAAGTGTAATCTCATTTTGTCGGCCGGTAATTACCCGAATTTCCGCGCAAACTCCGGCATTTATGCCGGCAACTCATTGTATGTAGATGATGTTGAGCTGATATACACTTCGAAAATTCAGAAGCTTTTTATAAATAATCGCGAATGGAAAGGATTTGATCCTGACAACACAACGACAGAGCAGGTGTATTCACTTGGTCAGGGCGCTACGAATATTCCGACTATCTATGCCGTTCGTGGTGCGGGCTCAATCACTAATCTAAAGGGCAACACTACCAATTTTTCAGGTCGTCGTCTTTCTGCGCAGGAGTGTACGATTCAGAATGGCGTAGTAGATGGGGCTGCTACCATCATCACAGTGCAGTCGGAGGATGGCAGCTCTACCACTACTTATCGCATTCGCTTCGTGTCGCAAGCATCGAACAATGCTAAGCTTGCGGATATCATGGTGAATGGTGCAAGCATCAGTGGTTTCAATGCATATTTGAGTACCTACAATATCGCGCTACCTTATGGTACTACCGAGGTGCCTACCGTTACTGCTGCTGCGCAAGATGCTGGCGCAACGGTGCAGATTTCGCAGCCCACTACCGTAAACGGAACGGCAACTATTACCGTGACCGCACAAGATGGTACTACTGTGCAGACGTATACGCTGCAATTTTCGGTGGCGCCACTCGCTGATGTAACGCTGCAGAATATTCTCATCGATGGTGTGTCGCTTCCGGGATTTACCCCTGCCAAAGCCAATTATAATGTAAGCTTGCCGCTCGGTACTACTACCGCACCGCAAGTAACTCCAGTGTCGGCTTATCCGCAAGGGGCTCAGACAATCACTATGCTCAAAAACAGCCTCTCCGAAGGATGTCAGATTCAGGTATCGGCTCCTGGTGCAGTTGCGCCCAAAACGTATAAACTGACGTATAAGGTTGAGGCATCCACGTATTCGTATCTTTCTGATATTCAGTTAGATAACCAATCTGTAGAAGGATTCTCTGCTGAAGAGATGGTGTATTATATCAACCTCCCGCTCGGTACCACCTCATTGCCGACTATCAGTTGGACAACAGGCGATCCGTATCAAACGGTCAGCCTTGATACGAGTGCCGTGCAGAATCTTGAGGGTACGGCGTTGTTGACTGTTACTGCTGCCAGCGGTGCGCAGTCGGTGTATCGACTTGTATTCTCGCTTGCGAAATCGGAAATCAACGAATTGTCGATGATTTATATCGATGGCGTTGCGCTCACAGATTTTAATGCCAACAAGCTCGCGTATGAGATAGAGTTGCCTATCGGAACGACTGTATTGCCTTCGGTAACATGGGATGAAGGCGATGAATATCAGACGGTTAGCTATACCTCTGGGGGTCTTGGTGGCGTGAGCCGTATTATCGTTCGTGCGCAGAATGGCTCTACGCGCATCTATCAGATTACCTTCCGCGTAGCCACCTCGTCGGATGCTACGCTCACAATGATTTACTTGGATGGAGAACAGCTTGAAGGTTTTGATCCTCAGCAACTTATCTATAATATCAACTTGCCGCAGGGTACTGCTACCTTGCCAATAGTGACGTATCAAGCGCATGATGCTTTCCAAACAATCTCCACGCGTCCGGCTACTTCGCTCAATGGTGAGTATAAGATTATTGTAAAGCCGCAGACGGGTGCTGCACAAACCTATGTTCTCCGCTTCTCGGTGGCAACCTCTTCGAACAACGCCCTCCAATCGATTCTCCTTGATGATGAACCGATGGCGTCGTTCCACCCCGATACGCTTAATTATATTGACACGCTCCCCTTGGGGGTGAGCACGATACCGACCGTAACATATGTCAAGGCCGAGAACACGCAGAAAGTGCAGATGCTTACGAACGGCACTACTGTTACGCTGACTGTAACGGCAGAAAACGGTTCAAAGCGTGTTTATACGCTGCAATTCATCGTGCAAAAATCGGAGAATGCCTTCTTGAAATTGATTCGTTTGGGCAATGACACGCTCCCCGGATTTGATCCGAAGGTGCTTTCTTATACCATCACACTGCCGGCTTCTGCCGCTGCTGCTCCCATAATTTCTGTGGAGAAAAACGCAGGACAGCAGGTAGTAATCTCACAACCAACCCGTCTTGGAACAGCTACTATCACTGTTACTCCGGAGCAAGGTGCACGGAATATTTACCGCATTCAATTTGTGGAAGAAAATGTTGCGGTGGAGCCCACTTTCCCCGATGAACCGGCTCAGGACACGCTCTCAACGAATGCTGCATTGCTCGGTATTTCGCTGAATGGAACGCCGCTTGCCGGGTTCCAACCTGAGCAACTCAACTACGCGCATATTGCTCGTTTGTCGGGCCATTCGCTTCCTGTTGTGAACGTGCAGAAGGGTGATGATTATCAGTCGGTTACATGGAGTCAGATTGGCGCTGATTCTATAGCGATAATCGTAATGGCAGAGGCGGGCAATCAGCAGGTTTATACCCTCTCCTTTGATTATCAACCCTCCGCTGACGCCACCCTCCATACGCTTCTGCTCGATGGGAGTCCGCTCGCCGGATTCTCTCCTGCTCAGACTATGTATGAAGTAGCCTTGCCGGCAGATGCCGCCTCGCTTCCTGCTGTTACTTTCTCTGCAAACGAACAAGCAGTCATTGCCGTTGCAGAAATGGCCGACAAGCAGGTGATTGACGTTTGGGCGGAGAATGGCGACCATGCACAATATATAATCGCGTATAGGCGCGCGAAGCACACGAGTGCACAGTTATCAAATATCCTGCTCGACAACGAGCCGCTTGAGGGTTTCAACCCGGCTACAAGGCTGTATGAAATTACTCTCCCGTGGCATGTCAATGAGTTGCCTTTGATTGGTGTACAAACGGCCGAACCGGTAGCCTCTATAACCCTCCATTGCGGCTTGATTAACGATACCACATTCATCCGCGTGCTCGCTGAAGACAGCCTAAATACACGTACATACAAATTGCTGTTTATTAGCCCGTTATCTAATGATACTACGCTTCAGAGTATCGAGATTGATGGCGCTTTGTTTGACTTCGATCCTGCCACTTTCGATTATCATGTCACCCTCCCATACGGCACAACCTCTGTGCCTGAATTCATTATTGAGAAGTCGCTCCAGGAGCAAGAAGTGATGATTGAGCGAAACGACTTGACTGACACCACCACGGTGATGGTCATCGCAGAGGATGGGAGTCGCGCAACGTATCGATTTACGTTTACTGTTACGCCATCGGCAAAAAACAACGAGCTCCGCGGTATCGTAGTGGATGGAGTAGGAGCACTCGACATGACTCAAGGCCCGAATTTCACGATCAATCTCCCTTATGAGAGCCCGGATTTTGAAGTGGTGAATGTCACCAAAAACTTCCCAGAGCAGACCGTAATCATTGAAAATGGCGGTCTCTATAAGCCTACATATATTCGCGTTCAGTCGGGTCGTGAGGGCGATGCCGAAATGGTTTATACCCTCCAGCCGAATAAGGCTACTCATGACCTTGCTACCTTTACTTCAGTGATGGTGGATGGCACTGCGATGGCTGATTTCAATCCGGATATTTATGACTATGTCTTAATTGCAACAGCCAATACTGTACCTTCCATCATCCCCTATCCGGTAGATTCGAATGTCGTTGTGAGCGAAAATGCGAGAAGCAATGACAAGTGTATAGCCTATGACGTGGAGTATGGCAATTACCTGCATACATACCGCTTCTGGATTTATTACCCGGGTGACGTGACGTTTGACACCGATTTCGAAACATGGGAATCGTTTACGAACAATGGCACCGGCAAGAGCGGAGTCTATCCGAGCGGGTGGCACACACCTCTTACCGCTCCCACTTCAGGCGATAAGGGCACGTATTATCCGCAAAATACCACTGTACAGAGCAATACGGCTACTTCCGGTGCTTCGGCTGCCAGCCTGAATACGATTTATCTGTTAACCTCGGCGGAAGCGATGCCTGGCTTCGTGTCTCTTTCTGAGCCTACGGTAAAAGTGGGTGCATACAAAATTTTTAGCCACAGCGCTTCCACACTGACCTTTGGCAACCCCATCACCTTCCGTAATTCACCCGACACCATCGCGCTCGACTATCAGTATCAGGCGTCGAATAAAGTTACGGGGTGGCGCATGCAATATATCGCCAATGGCAGTGCTCAGGTGCAGTTCTCCGAGGATTTCTCTACCCTCACGGCCAATGAGTGGCGCACTGTAAATAAGCCGATTCGCTATTCGAATGACTTTGTGCCGGCTACACTCGATATCCGTATCAGCGCTGCGCATACTGATAATCTAAGCAGCTTCTATGTGGGCGCCAATGGTGCGCAGGAAAAGCACCGTTGGACGGCCTCGATGCTTATTGATAACCTCCAACTCAAGTATAATTCCGTACTCACAGGGCTTCTGGTAAATGGTGCTGCAGCAACGATCAACGGCACTACTATCACGGCTACTATCAATAGCGAGTTTGCTGGATTGCCGGAACTTCAGTTTACGGGTGAAGTGACCGACCAAGGTCGCAAGGTTACTTGGCAAAACGAGGTGGATGGCATACGAAACGCTATTATCCGCAACTTCGCTGAGGATGGTTCTTACACCGATTATTCACTCACAGTCAACCGCCCGAAATCGGCAATAGACACTTGCTCGTACAGCCTGATGGGCACTGACCTTCTTGTTAAAAAAGGCAGCCCCTATCAAACGATTCAGGTATTGAAAAACGATACGGCTTACTTCATAACCTGCACGAGCGAAAAGGGCACCAGCCGCACATATTCGCTCCGCTATCGTACAATCGCGGCTGCTAAGCATGACACCATAGCCGCTGTGCCGTTTGTTTCTCCAATCGTGCGTGACACCCTCGACCTTACGCCTCCAGAAGTGCTCAATTCAAGTGCGCAACTCGCAGGCTTCCGCATCTCTGGCACGCCGATGGCTGACTTCAATGAGTTGCTCACGGACTACACAATTGCGCCTGAGACTGGTATGCGTATCGAGCCCGTGTTGGCTTATCCGCTCCAGCAAGTAACCTTCAGCCGCTCGGAGGATACTATCTTCGTTCATGTAATAAGCGAGGATCGCAGCGATTCGCTCACTTATACCCTCCGCCTCTTTGCGCAACCTTCGGCTAACGCCGATCTGCTCGCTATCCGAGCTGATGGTGTGCTTCTCGATGGTTTTGCTGCCGGTGTATATACCTACGAGCTGACCATCCCCTCTGAGTCGCCCAAACGTCACCTCCCAATCTTGCCCGACTTCACTTTTGAGACGGCCGATTCGATGCAGGCTGTGGAGGTAGAATTATCACCGCTTGGTCAGCCTACATATATCACCGTTACGGCAGCCGATGGCAACAGCCAGCAGCAGTATCAAATCAATACAGCCGCTTCGTTATCTTCTTATGCTCTCCTCGATGCCATTGCCGTAAATGGTGTTCTTCTCACGGATTTTGCGCCTTCTCAAATGAACTATACGGTCAATGTCCTGACCCTTGGAAATGTGACCGTCAATTACCATCGTGGTGATTATTATCAGACGGTAGAAAAAACAATCGAGGGCAATGTGGTAACGCTTACCGTAACGGCAGAAGACGGCACTACGGCAGCTTACACCATCACCCTTATTGCGCCGCTACCTTCTTCAGATGCTTCGCTCCGCGAGATCAAGCTCAACGGTTCGTTGCTTCCCGGCTTCAGCAGTTCGACTACTGCTTATCAGGACACCCTCGAAAAGGGCGCTTCCTGGCCGGATATCTCTGTGGTACCCAATGATGCCAATGCTTATACGCAACTGCTCATTTCCGGCGACACAGCTACCATCCACGTCACCGCTGAGGATGGCGTCAGCACCATGGATTATCAGATTATCTTCTTGCAGAAACGCTCGTCGGAGGCTCACCTCGAGATGATTTTCCTCAACGAGGAAGCGCTGCCGCTCTTCAACCCCGACCAACTTGTTTATCAGGTGGATATCCCCGTGGGCGGTACCCGTCCGGAGATTACTTGGGCGCAGAAAGAGCCTATTCAGCAAGTGGTTCTGACGGTAGAGGGCCTCACCTCTATCATCACCGTTATGGCAGAAGACAGCACTACGCTCGTTTATCAGATTCAGTTCACGCAGCTCCTCTCCTCTGTGGACACGCTACAGATGATCTACGAAGATGGCATGCCCCTCTCTGGCTTCAGCGCGCTGCAGTATCAGTATGCTATTGACTTGCCAGTGGGCACGCGCATGTTCCCTGAGCTGTCTTACGAACCGGGCGATGCGTATCAAACCATACAAACGGACACCTTGTTGAATGACCAATGGCAGCAGCAGGTGCGCTTTACCGTCACGGCTGAAACGGGTTCGCAGAAAACCTACACGGTAGCTTACACTATCCTCCGCTCCGATGTAGATATTTTGCAGGCCATTTGGTTGGATAACGAGCCCTTCGCTGATTTCTCCGGCACGCAAAATAAATATACTGTCAGTCTTCCTTACGGCACGCAAACCATGCCGACCGTTGATTGGATTCAAGGCGATGCGTATCAAACGGTTGATTCGGTTTGGATGGGCAATACGCTCGTGATTACCGTAACGGCCGAGATGGGCAATGTGCGCAATTACATGCTCCAATTCACGATAGCGCGTTCTACCAACCCCTACCTCTCGCTTATCGAAGTGGATGGCAGTACCCTTGCCGGCTTCTATCCTCAGCAACTTGAATATCAATACGCGTTACCTTTTGGCACCACCACGATGCCATCGGTAAGTTGGACAACTGGTGATGAACAGCAGACGGTGGATACTACTTGGACGGACAACACGCTTACTATCCACGTGACCGCAGGCGATAGTATCAGCACGGCTGATTATCATCTCACCTTCAATATCCTGCCCTCCACCAACGCGCAACTCTCCATGATCTTTATCGGCGGCGAGGAAGCAGATGGTTTTGCGCCCGAACGCTATGATTATACCGATACGCTTGCTTATGGGGTAAACGAACTGCCAGAGGTGACTTGGTTGACGGCCGATGAGCAGCAGACGGTGGAAATGACGATAGCTGACCACCTTGTGACCTTGCTCGTTACGGCAGGCGATGGCATCACCACCGAGGAGTACGAAATTACCTTCATCTCGCTCCTTTCGCCCAATAATTACCTCGCGGACTTGCAGGCAAACGGCACCACCATCGAGGGCTTCCATCCGGATTCCATCACGTATGAAATCACCTATCCGGTTGGCTCCGACGCTTCCGTATTCCTCACTGCAGCCGATATCACTGCTACGCCTCAGGATGCTGATGCTCAGGTGCTTGTCACCGATGATGCTGACCACACCATCACGATCATGGTCACCGCTCCGAATGGCGATAGGAGAGTGTATGTCATCACTCAGACTATCCTGCTCTCAACCGAGGCTCGACTGGAGATGATCTACCTCGATTCGGTAGCGCTCAAAGGCTTCGACCCGGATGTCTTCGAGTACGAGGTTATCCTCTCGCCGGGCAGCGTGATGCCGGAGGTAACAGCCGTGCCGCTTGACGAACGCGCTGAGGTGGCATATGGTTTGTTTGAAGATATCGTAGGCGAGGCGTATGAAGGCAAGACCATCGAACTGGATGGTGTAGCGGAAAACGGCGACCGACTCACGTATACCATCACCTTCCGCTATGCGGAATGGTCGGCTACGGCAGAATGCGATTCCGATGATTATCTCTTCTTGCACGTGCCCGGCTCTGATGAATTCAAGATTGTAAGTATTAGTATCGGTTTGCGCGTTGGCGTGTATGATTTGAATGGTCATCTGCTCTTCATGGGGGAAATTCCTGTAGCGCAACCGGCTGACGTAGAGGTAGAGATAGAATCCTCTGGCAACCAAGTGCTCAAGTCGGCTTCGCCCAATGCTGATGGTGCCGTTTTCAAAGCGCCACAAACGAATGTTCCGTACTTCTACGTGGTCTTCAATACGAAGAACAAACGCGTAGCCAAAGGCGGCAAATTTATGCTGATTAATTGATGTTATGCCACCCCTCCCATGCTTCGGGAGGGGTTGGCTGTGTCAAATAGATATCCACAAATTCACATATTCAAATTTCAATTTTTCCATATCCATTTATGAAAAAAACCTTCATGTTCATTGCCCTCCTCTTGCTCTTCACAACCACTGCTTTTGCTGCCGAAACTGAAAAGTCGGTGCCCGTAAGAAACTATTACGAAGAACGCGTTGGTTATACAGGCAGCGATTTCTTCAATGGCTTGGATTTACCCCTTATTGTAGGCGCTACTTACACCCCCAATCAGCTGCAAACAGCGGGGTTCATCACCTCTATGTGTTTGGAATGGCGTTGGCACAAGACCTATAGTTGGTATGTTCCTATTACGATCGATACGCATAATGCCAACTATTCGCAACTCAAACTGCCCAACAGCAATATCCTCAGCGGAACGGTTTGGTACACGGAGGCGCATATCGGTGTAGGCTATCGTGTGCCGGTGGTGAAGGATATCGTTTCGTTCTACGAAAAACCCTATCAGCAGGCCGTGGATTTTTATTTTAGCGTGCAGCCTGGCTTGAGCATTCCCACCATTAAGAACGTGCAGTTGGCTGCTCCGGAGGATTATGCTGCGGTAGGGGCAGTGGGGGCTTCAGAGCCGCTGTATTCTACCCCAGATGCCGCTTTTACCTGTTTGCCTTCCATGAAGTTTACGGCAGGATTTGAGTGGTTTGTGGATCCACGACTCTGCCTTTTTGCGCAGGCTATGTATATCCAGCACCTGACGCCTACCGTCATCGAACAGGCCGCCATCTCGCAGTCTCTCGCTTCCGCCCCAACCGGACCCCTGATGTTTTGCGTGGGCCTCTCCACCTTCTTCTTTTGATGTTGTCTTTGTTTAATCAAGTGAGCTGTTGTCTTTTCCTGAAAAAAGTAGACACTATTATCCGCCGCCTCCGACTACTGGAACGCGC
>CAMGMU010000033.1 GCA_946059305.1 uncultured Bacteroidales bacterium
AGGAAAAAGGTGAGAAGTACAAAGAGTATGCTATGTTTGTTCTTCCACATCATCTTTCTAAATATATAGTTCGTTTTCTTTTCTGGTGGCACAGACTATTTTATCCTTGTGTTGCCAGGCTTGGGCTTGCCCACCAGCTCAAACTCAAACCTGCCTTTATTTATACATGTATGTGCTTCCATTATCTTAAGAATGGGTCAAGCGTTGCCAATAAACTCTGATTACTGCATTACTCCGCTCGTTCTCCACAGCACTTCGCCGTGATTGAACAACATGAGTGTGGGCACAGACTGTATGCCATACTGGTTTGCAGTTACCCCACAGTTGTCCACATCCACCTTGAAGATGCGGATACTGTCACCCAATACAGCCTTCACCTGTTGACTTCGTCTTCCTCCTCCTTGCTCAGAGTAGCTCGAGCAAGTTCGGCTCTTCGTTCGTCGGTTCTAAGATGGGGTGCTTCATCTTGCATGGGTGGCACCTTGTGGCAAAGAAATCGACCAGGACCAGTTGGTCTCCTTAATGCACGAGGAGTTTGCTTTCGGCAAGCGGAATTAATGCACGAGAAGTTTGCTTTCGGCAATGCGGATGGCTTCCATGAGGAAGGTGTCTCTTCGGAGTCCAATGCAGGTGCGCCCTTGCTGGTAATAATAGCGTGACGCAATCTCGCTTTGCAAGAACGACAACACTTCTTCTGCATGTTTCCAAAGTGCTTCGTGGTAGGTAGTGGCAAGGCGCGTCTTCATCGCCTTCAGGTCGGCCATCATAGCCGAATCGAGGTCTTCTTTCTCTGCAAAACGGAGCACATCTGCGAAGTACTTGGATGTTTCCGTTTCATACGTAAACTGCTTTTTCTCCAAGAAAGCCTCAAAGTCTTCAAGCAACGCCTTCTCCTCGGCCGTCAGTTCGGTCTTATCCAGCGAGATGCGCTGGGAAGGACGTGGGTATTCCGCATGGTTGAGCCGGTATTCGGTAGCATAATCGAAGAACATGTGCTTCTGATAGAGCTCATAGCAGATATTGACCTTGGTAGAGTCTTCCATTTTCACGTCCGGTTCGATTCCTGTACCTTGTATGCATCGTCCTGAGGGCAGGTAATAGCGCGATGTGGTAACCTTCAGGTGTCCGTTGAATACGATGGGACGTATGCTTTGCACCAGGCCTTTTCCGAACGTCTTTTCTCCCACGAGTGTAGCTCTGCTCAAATCCTGAAGTGCACCACAAGTGATTTCAGAGGCAGACGCAGAGTTGCGGTCCACGAGAATCGTAAGCGGCATATTCAGATACATGGGTTCGGTAGTGGTCTTATACACTCGGTTCGTCTCATCCATTTTTCCTTTGGTGGAAACAACCTCAGTAGATTTTTCAACAAACATCGACACGATGCTGAGGGCCTCGTTGATCAGTCCGCCACCATTGCCTCTCAAATCGAGAATAAGCGACTTACAGCCCTGTTCTTCTACGAGTTGCTGAATAGCTAAACGGAGTTCGCGCGAAGCGTTTTCCGTAAACTCTGTAAAGCTCACATAGCCCACGTTGTCAGTCAGCATAGCTGCATAATCAATGGTAGGAAACTTAATCTCCTGCCGCATAAATTCGCGTTTGATAGGTTTCTTTTCCCCCGGCCGTTCCAGCTCCAATTTCACCAACGTATTGGCTTTTCCTCGGAGCATATTGGATACTTCTTGAGTGGTTTTTCCTTTGCAGTCCACTCCATCTACGGATAGAATCTTATCTCCTGCTCTGACGTCGTTTTTCTGAGCCGGCAGTCCTTCATACGGGTCGGAAATATATACGTACTCCTCTCTCTTCATGATGGTGCTTCCGATGCCTCCATACTTGCCTGTAGTCATTCGCTTGAGCTCTTCGTCTTTGCTCTCGGGCACATAGATCGTGTAGGGGTCCACTTGCCGAAGCATCTCGTTGATGGCCGTTTCTGTGAGTTGGTCATAGTTGAGCGTGTCAGTATAATTGATATCGAGCTGCCGCATCACATCGTTGTAAATGGCAATATTCTTATCCACGCGTACGGTAGCAGGCAACGCCTCTGTGAGTTGCTGCTTATTGGTTTTGGCATAGGAGGCCGCAGAAAGGGCCATGCATGCTGCGAGAGCGGCTATTGAAATGGTTTTTTGGGTTCTCATTTTCGTAATGTTTTTAGGGTAAATATGGGGTGATATCACGTCCGTGAGCTGCAAGTTCTCTTACGAAAGAAGATGACACATGTGCGAGTTCAGGCTTGGTAAACAGCACTATAGTCTGGATTTCATGTTCGGCCAGTTGTGCATTGGCATCGGCCATTGTTCGTTCGTATTCAAAGTCGGCGATAGTGCGAATGCCGCGGATGATGTATTGCGCTTGTTGTTCTCGCGCAAAGTCCACCGTCAAACCGGTATAGGTCAGTACTTTTACCCGTGTCTGATCAGCAAAGGCTTCTCTTATGGACTGAATACGCTTCTCCAATGGGAAGCAAGGGGTTTTCTGATGGTTGATGCCAATAGCAATAATGATCTCATCGAAGAGCGGAAGCGCCCTTCTTACGATATCGGCATGGCCGATGGTGAAGGGGTCAAACGACCCCGGAAAAATAGCAATCTTCATCGGTTTAGTAGTTGTGCAGTCCGCTGATTGCGGGCAGGGTTGGCGTACATATTCAGCAGGCAATCGCGCAAGAACGCATCGTCTCTGTTGGGAATATGGATGAGGTCTATTCGCGATTGAACGTATTCTTCCATCTGCTGGTTGGGCCTTCCCTCTAAGATATCGAGTGCCGCCATATTGGTCCATGCCAAACGATACGAAAGGTGGATATGGCGGTCTATGATAGCAGCAGCTTCACGAAGGATATCGTTTTTGGAGAGTGGGGTAGTAGTGCCATCTTCCGTCGTAGTCGTCTTTCCTCTAAGCGCTTCGAGTTCGCTATTGATGCAAGGTGTGACTACAAACGACACACTTCCTTTCTGTCCTTTCAGACCCGTTTGCATATTGAGCATGTCTTCGCGGGCGGACTTTTTATAAGCAGGATTATCCCGCTTGAGTTGCATCTCGCGTGCCTTGAGGTAGTCGCAAGGGTCGTATTCGTAGGTGATACTTACGGGGGTAAGATTGAGCTGCTGCAAGGCATCAATAGGGTCACATTTGGATGCAAGAATGAGCATCTTGAGTACCGAAGGTTGGGTGATATCGTTGCCATCTTTAGCTCTTCCTTGACGTTGTGCGAGCCAGAAGGATTCACCTTTTTCTCTGAGCGAAGCGATATATGCCGAGAGTGTGGCTGCATTCTGCATGAGTTCGCGGGGGCTGCTGTTTCGAATCACGGCAAAGCAACGGCATATGCGCATGAGGTCTTCAATCCAAGGCTTGCCGAAGAGGTTGTTTCCTACGCCCAAATAGGGTCTGTTTCGGCTGTCTTTCCAGAGTAGAATCGAGAGGAAAGCTGCATCGAGGATGATATCACGATGGTTGGTGATATAGAAATGCGACCCCTCTGTAGGTGCTTCTTTATAAAGCGTTACCCCTCCGGTAGATTGTGTCTCGATTTTCTTCAAGAAGGGCATTACGAGTAATTTGTCAATCGTCAATCTCGGATTGGGTGACAACCTCAGCAGTCCGCTAATCATGCTTGCTACAAAGCGCGGAATGCGTATTCCAGCCGTACGCTTGAGCCATGAAAGCAATTCGGGATCGGTAAGCACGCGTTTGGCAGCATCCGCAATTTCGGTGCCTTCATACGCGGCAATCTGACTATATTCTGTCTGCATAACGTTTTTGAATTTCACAATAAATGATACATTGATTGTCGGCCCAGTCTTGCGAAAGGATTTTGGCGTTGATTTCTTTGAGTGTTCGCATCACTTCGTTCGTTTTTTCATAAGGAAACCGAAGTGTGCGGGGCAGCATCACGTCCTTCTCTATGATATCGGCTCTGCTGAGGGCATCTGCAGTAGCTTCTTTATAGGCAACAATCAATCCGCTGGTACCGAGGAGAATGCCTCCAAAATAGCGGATAACCACAACCAGCACATTGGTGAGATTCTTGCTCCGGATTTGCCCGAGAATGGGTCTACCAGCGGTACCCGAAGGTTCGCCATCATCGTTGGCTCGATACTCGTCTTGATCGGCTCCCAGCATATATGCGTAACACACATGTCGGGCATCGTAATACTCCTTCCGATAGTGCTCCAGCAGCACCTTGACCTCCTCGAGTGAGCTTACAGGATGTGCGAAGGCAAGGAACTTAGAGCCCTTGTCTTTATATAGTCCGTCTGCTTTCGATGCTATGGTAAAGTAAGAATCTGCCATTTTGCGTGCAAAGTTACGAAGATTTTTTGAAATAAACAAATAAAGAGGCCTTAATTTGCATATTTTCTAAAAGAAAATGCAAAAGGTATTGCACAATTAAAAAAAAAACTGTAATTTTGCAAAAACTTTTCCTTTAGGTTTGTAATATGACTAACTACTTGAAAAACCGACACATCGGCCTTACAGACGCCGATCAGAAGACAATGCTGCATGCGATAGGTGCAGCGAGTATGGAACAACTGCTGGATGAGACGATCCCGCACGCTATCCGTTTGGATAAGCCTCTGGAATTGCCTCAGGCTCTCAGTGAGCAGGAGCATATGGATATGATGGCGTATTTGGCGGGCCTGAATAAGCCCTATAAGAATTTTATCGGTAGGGGTTGGTACGGCACCAATACGCCCGCTGTAATCGCTCGGAACATGCTGGAGAATCCGGTATGGTACACGAGTTATACTCCCTATCAGGCCGAGATTTCGCAAGGTCGCCTTGAAGCGCTCTTTATTTTTCAAACGATGATAGCCGACCTTACGGGTCTGCCACTCTCTAACTGCTCGCTATTGGATGAATCCACGGCAGCAGCTGAAGCCGTAACGATGATGCGTAATCTGCGCACGCGCGAACAAGTGAAGAATGGTGTGAGCAAGGTGTTTGTAGATGAGCGCATGTTCGGTAACACCTTATCAGTAATGCGCACGCGCGCGCAAGGCCAAGGCATCGACCTCGTAATGGGCAAGTGGGAAAATTTCGAGCCTACAGCCGACTTCTTTGGTGCTATCGTGCAATGGCCGAATGCTGACGGTTCGGTGGAAGACTATACGCAATGGGCCGACGAGTTGCATGCCTCTGGACTGAAACTGACGGTGGTAGCTGACCTGATGGCGCTCGCTCTGTTGAAGTCTCCGGGCAGCTGGGGAGCAGATATCGTTTGCGGTTCGGCCCAACGTTTTGGCTTGCCAATGGGCTTTGGAGGTCCTACAGCCGGCTATATGTCCACCCGCGATGAGTACAAGCGTGAACTGCCGGGACGCATCATCGGTCTCTCTAAAGATACCCACGATAAGCCGGCTTTCCGACTAGCCTTGCAGACGCGCGAGCAACACATCAAGCGCGAGAAAGCCACTTCGAATATCTGTACAGCTGAAGCACTCTATGCGATGATGGCGGGTATGTATGGCGTTTATCATGGTGCTGAAGGCGTAAGATGCATAGCAGAGAAGATTCATGCTAAAGCCGTGTATATGAGCGAACTGCTGCTCGCTTACGGTTACCAGCAAGAGAATACGCAATATTTTGACACACTCAAGATTCGTTTGCCGGAGAATATTACCCTGGAGGATTTCCGCAAACATGCCGAAGAAAACGAGATCAACCTCTATTATTCAGAAGACGGTTGGGTAGGCTTGAGCATCGATGAAACGACCTCTGTAGAGGATATTAATGCGTTGATTTGCCTCTTCGTGGAAGTGGTTGACGGCATGGCTCCAATGGTAGAGACCGAGAGCGAGTTTGACGGACTCTGGTCGCTGGATGAGGCCCTCGTAAGAGAGGTGGATTATATGCAGCAGGATATCTTCAAGAAATACCATACTGAGACGGAGATGATGCGTTATCTCAAGCGTCTCGAACGCAAAGATATCTCGCTTACTCATTCGATGATTCCGCTCGGTTCGTGCACGATGAAGCTCAATCCGGCTGCTGCTATGATACCCGTTACGTTCCCGGGTATGACGGCTGTTCATCCGCTTACTCCGGAAGATCAGGTGGAGGGTTACATAGAGCTCCTCGAAGACTTGAAGTGGAAACTGGCCGTGATAACCGGCTTTGAAGCAACCACGCTTCAGCCAACCTCTGGTGCTTCAGGCGAATATACCGGATTGGTGGTTATCCGCGAGGCATTGAAGGGACAAGGTCGCACGAAACTGCTTATCCCGGAATCGGCTCATGGTACGAACCCCGCCAGCTGTGTACAGGCCGGTTTTGAACCCGTTATCGTAAAATGCGATGCGGGCGGCAATATCGATTTGGAGGATTGGAAACAGAAAGTAGAAGCCAATAAAGACGTATTGGCAGGCTGCATGATCACGTATCCTTCTACCCATGGTATCTTCGAGATGGAAGTCAAAGCCCTATGTGATTCTATCCATGCTGCAGGTGGACTCGTATATATGGATGGCGCCAATATGAACGCTCAGATAGGTCTGACCAACCCCGGAACGATAGGTGCTGACGTTTGCCATCTCAACCTGCATAAGTCGTTTGCTTCTCCTCACGCAGGTGGCGGCCCGGGTGTAGGTGCCGTTTGTGTCCGTGCCGGCTTGGAAGATTGCCTGCCGCAAGAAGATAAGAATCGCGTTTCGCAAGCCCTCTATGGCAACGCTAACCTGGCGCTTATCGGTTATGGCTATATCAATATGATGGGCGAAGAAGGTCTTCGTAAAGCTACTGAGGCTGCTATCCTCTCTGCTAACTATCTGGCAGCTCGCTTGGGCGATGCGTATGGCATTGTGTATAAGGGCGAGAAGGGCAGAGTAGGACACGAGTTGATCCTCGATTGCCGTCAGTTTAAGCATGCCGGTATTACAGAAACGGATATAGCCAAGCGACTGATGGACTTCGGTTATCATGCGCCTACTCTCAGTTTCCCCGTTCATGGCACGCTCATGATCGAGCCTACCGAGAGCGAGAGCCTGCGCGAACTCGACCTCTTCGTAGATGCTATGCTCACTATCCGCGAGGAGATTCGCGAAGTAGAAGAGGGCCGTGCTGACAAGACCGACAATGTGCTCTTGAATGCTCCTTGTCCTGAATATGAGGTGGTCAACTCCGAATGGAACCACGCTTATCCGCGCGAAAAAGCTGTTTATCCTACGGAGTGGGTAAGAGAAAACAAGTTCTGGATCCCAGTTGGCCGTGTGGATAACGGCTGGGGCGACAGAAACCTCGTAGCTAAGTTCTGATTACAAATACGCCATTCTCAGATTCTCAATATGGGCAGGCTTCGGCATTGTCTGTGTTGAGAGTCTGAGGAATTTTATGTAGAAAAATGCATTCTTAATATTCGCATCTGTAGGGGTATTCGTTTCAGAAAATTAAATACTCTTTTATTATGACTAAAACTGCTGAAGAAATTAAGAACGAACTGATGAATCTGCGCAAACGTAGGGTAGTACATGATGCCCTGGAGCTCATTACCATCTGGTTTTGCCTGCTGCCGTATGCTATTGCCATTAATTTCCTGATGATTCCGCATGGTATCGTAGGTGGTGGTCTTACGGGTTTGAATGAGATTATTTATTTCGCCACGGATGGTGCTATTCCCATTTGGCTGTCGAATATTTCGATTAATGGGTTGCTGCTTATTGTAGCCGTAATCATGATTGGTTGGAAATTCTGCCTCCGCACGATATGGGGCGTTGTAGGTTTGACGTTTTGGTTTAAGGTATTGCCAGTACTCGAGACTCCCATGCTCTCTGATCCGTTTATGTCTTGCGTGGTGTCTGGCTTGTTCTGTGGTGCCGCTTTGGGTATTACCTACTTAAACAACGGCAGTACTGGGGGCACGGATATCATAGCCATGATAGTAAATAAATACAAGCATATCTCGCTCGGAAGGGTACTGTTTGCGTGTGATATCTTCATTATCGGAAGCGCTTTTTTCCTACCACATATCCGTACGCTCGAGCATCCGGTAGAGCCGCTGATGATGGGTCTTTGTTTCACGTTTATGTGTATGCTTTCGCTCGATACGGTGATGAATAATGCGCGTCAGTCTATTCAGTTCTTTATTTTCAGCCGTTATGCTGCCGAGGACATTGCGGATGCCATCATGTATCAAAAGCACCGTGGCGTAACCGTGCTTAATGGTACGGGATGGTACACGAAGAAACCCGTAAAAGTGGTTACGGTGCTGGTGAAGAAGTTTGAAGCCAAAGAGATTATGGACTTGATTAAGGCCATTGACCCCAATGCTTTTGTGAGCCAAACGGCAACAACGGGCGTTTACGGCAAGGGCTTTGACACGATTCTTAACAAAAAAGAGCAGCAACGAGCACGCGAATTGGAACTCGCCTTTGAAGAAGCTGAAAAACAGAAAGAAAACTAATGATGGGTCCTAAAAATTCCCACTTAAGAAAAACTATTCATTATTGTGGGTAATAAGTATAAAGCGAATTTGCGAACCCACCTTAAGCCGTATCGTTCAGTAGAAAATATTTATTATAATGCAAACAACATATAAGGTATTGATGTTATTGATATCAGCCATCATGGCATTGGTGGCCGTACGGTGGATTTATTTCCGCATTCTTTCAATAGCCAAAAAGAAGAATGTGGTGGATCATCCGGATTTCCGTAAGTTGCAGAAGCATCCTGTTCCTGTAATGGGCGGAATAGCCGTTTTTTTCGGTGTTTTAGTAGGTTTGCTGGTTGGTAACAGCACCTATGCATTGCCTTTTTTGTTGAATCACGAACCGGTAGATTTACCCTCCGCTTCTTTGCTTCCCGTATTGTCCGCAATGGGCATAATGCTCTATATGGGCGCAATCGACGATATGATAGGCATGAGTGCCGTGAAGCGCTTGTTGATAGAAGTAGGTGCTGT
This sequence comes from uncultured Bacteroidales bacterium, assembly GCA_946059305.1. Lineage (GTDB taxonomy): Bacteria > Bacteroidota > Bacteroidia > Bacteroidales > Paludibacteraceae > Colicola. Next base: position 8,906 of record CAMGMU010000033.1, read on the forward strand.
GCTTGGGTTGATAATGTCGAGCGGTGGATGTATTGACACCTTCCGCGGGATGTGGGGTATTGGGGCGCTCAATTGGTGGATTGCCGTTCCGCTCACCATCTTTGCAGGGGTAGGGATTATCAATGCTGTCAATATGATTGATGGCGTCAATGGGTTGTCATCGGGCATTTGCATGACGTGTTCGGTATTGTTTGGTGTGGCGTTTGTTCGCATTATGGATTGGAGCAATGCGGTGTTGGCGTTCAGTATGGCGGCTGCATTATTGCCTTTCTTTATTCATAATGTGTTTGGCAGCAAGAGCCGTATGTTTATTGGCGATGCCGGCACGATGGTGATGGGCATTTTGATGACGTGGTTCACGATTAGCACGCTACGTGCTCCTACTATGACAGAATATTACACACCCGTATTACGCACCAATATGGTAGCGATGTGTTTGGCTATCTTATCCGTGCCCGTATTTGATACGTTGCGCGTGATGATTATGCGTATCCTGAAAGGCAGTTCGCCCTTTAAAGCCGATATGACGCATCTGCATCATGCGTTTATTCAAATAGGTGTGAGCCATAGTATTACGGCTCTGATAGAAATCTTGATTGATGTGACGATAGTAGGTATTTGGGGCGTTTGCGTTTTGCTGCGTGTAAACTTGGATTGGCAGTTGTATATCGTATTGATGGCTGCTTTGCTGATGGTGTGGGGGACGTATTTCTTTCTGCATTATCATACCGATAAGCAGACGGCTTTATGGAAACGAATGACGCAATGGAGCCGAAAAACGCATTTAGGACATACGGCTTGGTGGCTTCGTTTTCAGGCTTTCTTGGATAGTCCAGAAGTGAAGAATTCGGACGATGAAGGACATCACCGCTATGAGAATAACCACGAAAATGACTGATTGATATGAAAGTGAAACTCCTCATAATAGGGCTGGTTCTTCTTTCGAATGCGACTTTTGCGCAATACGATGAGTCGTTCGCAACAGAAGACTACACTGGTATGATGAATGGTTGGACCATGCATTATGCCTATACCAATACGCAAGAAATAGCGTATGTGGGCGGTTTGATATATGGATTGGCAGATGGGTCACTCTTTTCTTACGATCCAAAAGATGAGGAGATTCGCTGCCTAAATGCGCTGAATGGCTTGAGCGGTTCGGGAATAGGACATATCATAGCTGACAATCATCAGCGGCTGTTGGTGGCCTATCGGGATGGCACGTTTGATGTGATTGAAGCCGATGGCACTATCCATACGATTACCGATTTGAAGCAGAAGCAACTCAGCGGAGTGAGTAAATTGGCCAATGATATGTTCTTCTATAATCATGATGCCTACTTAGCTTGCGATTTTGGTGTGTTGGTTGTAAACGTGCGCAAAAATGAGATAGCCGAATGGTATCAACCAGTAGAAGAGGGCCATCCGATGCTTAAGCAACTGCAGATTATTGGCGACTCTATTTTTGCTCAAAGCGAAACCACTTTTTATGCAGCTAAGTTAACGCAAAATTTGGTGGATTTTGCCAATTGGCAGCAATGCCCATTGGAAGAAAGAAGCAGGGAAATTCCCGTACATTTCAGCGCTTACGAGCAAGTGGATGGTTGCAATTATCACGCTTGGGGCGAGAAAGGCATGATACGAGATTGCGATGGCGTAAAAACCACTATTCGTCCGAATGGTCCGGCCGTCAATTCTCCTTACAGAATGACATTTGCGGGTGAGAAGATGGTGATGGTACCGGGTGCAAGGTGGACGTCAGAGTCAGCTACAATGGCCGAGGTGATGATTCTCGAAGGGGGCGAATGGCAACATATTCCGTATGCTTCGTTACCTACGCCTCGTGAGTTCAATTATGTTTTCGATTTTACGCGGGCGGCTATTGATCCGCAAGACAAGCAACATTTCTTTATTTCTTCATATGGCGAGGGGTTATATGAATTCCGAGGTAAGGAGGTGGTGAACCTATATAATATATATAATTCGCCGCTCATTTCAGCCGCTCATCCGCAAACCAACTATTGCCGAGTGGATGGTGTGGCGTTTGATCCGGAAGGCTATTTATGGATGCTGAATGCTACGAATCAAAAAGCTGTACATATACTTTCTCCCAATGGCGAGTGGGCAGCAATCAGTCTTCGTCAGCCCATCGAGACGCCAGGGGATGTACTCATTGACCAAAAACGTCCAAACTATCGGTGGGTAGTAAGTTGTCGTCAGCCTGCCGGCATTGGGCTGATTGATGATGGCGGAACACCGATGAATACGGCCGACGATAAGGTTATGTTTCGCACTACATGGGTGGATAACCGCGGTTATACCATTACTCCCAGTGAGATAAGGAGCATAGCGCAAGACCGAAATGGTGCTATTTGGATTGGTACGAACGAGGGCCTTTTGATGATTCCCACTTCGGTGGATTTCTTCAGTTCGAATCGTTGCACCCGCATTTTGATTGCTCGTACGGATGGTTCTGGATTGGGTGATTTCATGCTGGGTACAGAGCAAATCAACAGTATCGCTGTGGATGGTGGTAATCGGCTTTGGATTGGTACGGCTGTTTCGGGCGTTTTCCTTATGGATATCGATTTGTTTGGGGATGAAACCAAGACGGTCAAGCATTTCACTACGAAGAATGCTCCTTTACCATCAAATACCATACTGAATGTGGCGGTTGACCCCTTGCAGAATGAAGTGTATATCGGTACGGATATGGGGCTTGTTTCCTATAAGAGCGATGCTTCTGAACCGGAGGAGGATTTTACTTCAGCTTACGTCTATCCGAACCCCGTTCGCCCTGGCTATAGTGGACTGCTTACTATCACCGGATTGATGGAGAATAGTATCGTTAAAATCGCGGATTCTGGCGGCAATTTGGTATTTACCGGTCAAGCAGCCGGTGGTACAGCCGTATGGGATATGTGCGGTTATGATGGTCGCAAAGTAAGCCCGGGTGTGTATATTATTTTCTGCAATTCCGCTTCGGGGTATGAGCCCGAAGGACACAAAGCTTTGAAAGTGCTTATTATGTAGCATCATATATGCATTCTTATTGTCTTTTATTAATGTAAAAACTATTCACTCAAATATTAGAATTATGAAAACAAGTTCAGCGTATCGGGCTCAATCGAAAGTCTCGTTATCCAATCGATGGGGTGCAGCTGTAATTGCTACCTTGGTGTTTTTTGTTATTTCAGGTGTGGTAAGCGCAATCTTTTCTGCTCCTTCCAAGGCCCTTTCGGGTAGTGCTTCAGATGGAATAGAAGGTATCCTTACAATTCTTGCATGGTGCATCACCTTACCACTTTCGTGGGGATATACCGTTGCTATCCTGAATTATTTTCGCAATAGCGAACTTACGGATATTCCATTTGGCTCTTTGTTTGATGGCTTCAAGCAGTATAAGCGTGTATTGGGCACGACATTCCTCTATACGATTTATACATGCTTATGGGCCCTCTTGCTGATTGTGCCGGGAATTATCAAGGCAATCTCGTATAGCATGACGCCTTACATCTTGAACGATCGTCCGGAATTGTGCTATAATGACGCCATAGAGGAGAGCATGCGCTTGATGGAAGGACATAAAATGGCGTACTTCAAGTTGCAGTTGTCGTATATTGGATGGATTATTGTATGCATTCTTACACTTGGTATCGGCATTTTTTGGTTGCAACCATGGATGAGTGCAGCTTCATGCGCATTTTACGAAGACTTGCTCGAAGAAGATAAATTGGCACAAAATAATGAAGTTCTTGTGAAGGGAATATAGGAAATTTCAGTAGAAGACTGGTGCCAAAATTAGCACCAGTCTTCTGTTGTTGACGACTGTGCCAAAAAATGACCTATTTAATACTACGAATGCCGCGAAATGTCACACCCTATTGTGTATCAATATTTTATCGGAAATATTTTTTGAAAATTGGCATATCTTCCATGCTTATTGTCTAAAAGTATTTAAAAGAGTTCTGATAATCAGTGAGTTATATAAAATCACTAAAAAAAGTGTGGTTTCATGTAAAATATTCGCAGAAATATTTGCGTGATTAAAAATTTTTTTATAATTTTGCAGCCGCTTACGAAAAAAGTCTGTTTTTGACTTGAATGTTGACGTGCTGATAATCTGCTTTTTACGCTGATATTTATACGGAAAAACACTTCGGTCTGCACCCCGATATTTCATCTCCATCCCCTTCGTAGGCTACCTCTACAGACAGAGGCAGCATGAGGGAATTTCGGCTTATTTGGTGAGCTTTTGATTCGAAAATAATTACTATTTTGGTCTAACAACCCAACGAATAATATAGAATTATGATACAAACTGTACGCAAACGTGACGGCCGCATCGTCGGTTTTAATGAAGAAAAGATTAAGGCAGCTATCCGCAAAGCCATGCTTGTAACCGAGAAGGGTGAAGATGAAGCTTTGATAGAGCGCATTGTGGATCGCATTTCTGTTACCGGCAAAGAGATTATGTCGGTAGATGAAATACAAGATCAGGTAGAAATGGAGCTCATGAAGTCTCCCCGTAAGGAAGTAGCCAAAGCCTATATTGCTTATCGCGACAAGCGCGATGTTGCGCGCAAAGCAAAGACGCATGACGTTTTTTTGGAGATTATTGCTGCCAAAAAGAACGATGTGACGCGTGAGAATGCCAACATGAATGCCGACACGCCGGCAGGTATGATGATGAAGTTTGCTTCAGAATCCACCAAGCCATTCGTGGATGATTATCTGTTGTCGCCCCAGACGCGTGATGCAGTACGTCAAAATTTGCTGCATATCCACGATAAGGATTATTATCCTACCAAATCACTCACCTGTGTGCAGCATCCGCTTGATAATATTCTGAAGCACGGCTTTGAGGCGGGTCATGGCGAGAGCCGTCCGGCTAAGCGCATTGAAACGGCTTCCGTAATTGCCTGCATCAGTTTGGAAACGGCTCAGAATGAGATGCATGGTGGTCAGGCTATTCCGGCATTCGACTTCTATATGGCGCCTTACGTACGCGCTTCATATATTGAGGAAGTAAAATATCTGGAGCAGCTCAATGGCGAAGACTATTCGGATTTGTATCATGCAGAAATCAAGGACTATCTGGTGGCTGAACTTACAGGGCTTTCCGGCCGCGAACGTATCATGCATCATGCAATCAACCGCACGGTCAGCCGTGTGCATCAAGCAATGGAAGCGTTTATTCACAACATGAATACCATCCATTCGCGTGGTGGTAACCAGGTGGTATTCTCTTCTATAAACTATGGTACAGATACCTCCGCTGAGGGACGATGCATTATTCGCGAGATTCTGAAATCGACTTACGAAGGAGTAGGTAATGGTTCTACTGCTATTTTCCCCATTCAGATATGGAAGAAAAAACGTGGTGTAAGCTATTTGCCCGAAGATCCCAACTACGATTTGTATTGCCTTGCATGTAAGGTTACTGCTCGTCGTTTCTTCCCGAACTTTGTAAACCTCGATGCGCCATATAATGTAAATGAGAAATGGCGTGCTGATGATCCTGAGCGCTATAAATGGGAGGTAGCAACGATGGGTTGCCGCACGCGCGTTTTCGAGAATCGGTATGGCGAAAAAACTTCTATCGGAAGAGGAAATCTCTCGTTTTCAACGATAAATATCGTTCGATTAGCATTGGAAGTGATGCATATCGAGGATTATAATGCTCGAATCAATGCCTTCTTTGCTAAACTCGATGAATTGCTTAGTGTTACAGCTAAGCAACTCGACGACCGCTATAATTTCCAGAAGACGGCTATGGCTAAGCAGTTCCAACTCGTGATGTCGAAACTTTGGACAGGAGCAGAGGGACTCAAACCAAACGATACGATTGAGTCTGTCATCAATCAAGGTACATTGGGTATCGGATTTATCGGTTTGGCAGAAGCGTTGATTGCCCTTACTGGTCATCATCATGGCGAATCGGCTGAGGCACAGAAACTCGGTTTGGAAATCGTTACATATATGCGTGATCGTGCACTTGAATTCTCAGAGAAGTATCAGCATAACTATTCGATTCTAGCAACTCCGGCAGAAGGACTATCCGGTCGTTTTACCAAGCGCGATAAGAAGGACTTCGGTATTGTCCCAGGCGTAACGGATAAGGATTATTACACCAATTCGAATCACGTGCCTGTATATTACCATTGCTCGCCCCGTCATAAGGCAGAGATTGAGGCTCCGTATCATAATCTCACACGTGGTGGTCATATCTTCTATGTGGAAATTGATGGCGATGCTACGCATAATCCTGAAGCCATCATGCAAATTGTGGATTTGATGGACGAATACAATATCGGCTATGGATCGGTTAATCACAATCGCAATCGCTGCATGGATTGCGGATATGAGGATGCTACCGAAGGACTGACCGAATGCCCGGTTTGTCATTCTCACAATATCGATATGCTTCAGCGCATTACGGGTTATTTGGTGGGTACTACCGATCGCTGGAATAGCGGTAAGATTGCCGAACTCCACGACAGAATCGTGCATAAATAATCTAATCGGAGAACTCCGATGAATAGGGCCAATATGAATTTTTGAATACGAATAATCCGATGAAATCGGGCCAATAGATAGCATTCAACAATGGCATTGCGTGTGATAAATATTGTTCCCGGCACTTCAGCCGATGGTCCAGGACTTCGTACGAGTATTTATTTTGCTGGTTGTGACCATCGTTGTCCCGGTTGCCATAATCCTGCTTCTTGGCCATTTGATGCCGGTGAAGAGAAGAGTGTTGAAGACTTAATGAAGGTGATTCGTTACAATCGGTTTCATGTTACGTTTTCTGGTGGCGATCCCATGTATCAAGCATCAGAATTAATCCCGCTTGCGAAAGCGATTACCGCAATGGGGTTAAAGATATGGTGTTATACCGGTTTTCATTATGAGCAGCTGCGTGAGAAGTCACCTTATAAAGAGTTGCTGGAATACATTGATGTATTGGTGGATGGCCCTTACGTTGAGTCGCTCAAGCCTATTGGACCTGCGCTTCGATTTCGAGGCTCGTCTAACCAACGATTTATTCGGCCTGCTACCGGAGAAGAGTTGGTATTTGAATAACTGGTGTTGGATTGATCCTGGATTTCTGAATGTCAACAGCCCGCGTCTATCAGCTGACGCGGGCTGTTTGTAATAAATATGCAAAAATATGACTTTTTCATTAAAAAATTCATTTTTTTTTGGTTGTTTGAAAAATTATTCGTATTTTTGCAACCTATTTTGGATTAATCATGAATGAACCATTGCAAATACGTGTAAGAGAAGTGCTTCGGGCGAAAGCGCCTAATGCACGTGTTCCGGAGTTTGTGATTCGCTTTTTGGAGCGGATTGTTCATCAAGAAGAGATAAATGCGTTTTTAGTAAGGCTGCATGGCATTACGGGAGCGGCTTTTGCTCGTGCTACGTATGAAGAACTCTTTGGCGTACAGGTTTCTATCGAAGGAAAGGAGAATATTCCGCTGGATGACGCTCCGCTGATTTTCGCATCCAATCATCCGCTTGGTGCTATAGATGGCGTGATTGAAGCTACGCTCGTCTCGGAAGTTAGAAAACGTCCGTTCAAGTTGATTGTAAACGATTTTCTGATGTATATCGAGCCGCTTCGCGAGTTTTTTGTACCGGTAAACAAAGTAGGCAAGCAGAGCCGCGAGAATTTCCGATTGCAGCATCAAATGTGGGAGTCTGGCTGCGATGTACTGACTTTTCCAGCGGGTATGTGCAGCCGCAGGCAACGCAATATTTGGAGCAAGAAACCACGTTATGTAGTGCATGATTTGCAGTGGCAGAAGTCGTTTATTCAAAAGGCGCGTACATATAAGCGTGATATAGTACCCGTTTATTTTGATGGTCAAAATACCCAACGTTTTTACCTCATTGCCTATTGGCGGAAATTGCTCGGCATCAAGCTCAATATTGAGATGCTCTTTCTTGTTGACGAGATGTTTCGTACTAAAGGGAAGCATTTTATGGTGAGGGTAGGCAAGCCGATTCCATGGACTACCTTTGATGATAGCAAAACGCTGATGGAATGGGCAGAATATGTGCAGAATCAGGTATATTCAATGGCAAAAAATGAATAAGATGCAAGAGATAATATCCCCCATTTCGCCTTCGCTTCTCAAAGAAGAGTTGGCGCGTGTTCGATTCATTCGTCCGACTTGTAAAGCCGGGAATTTGATATATGATTTTACAGCTCATGAAGCCCCTAATTTGATGCGTGAAGTAGGTCGCTTGCGTGAGATAGCTTTTCGCCAGGCCGGAGGTGGTACTGGAAAAGATTGTGATATCGATGAATTGGATATTATGGCTGAGCCATATCATCAGTTGATTGTGTGGGATCCGGATAATGAAGCTATTGTAGGAGGATACCGATGGATTGATTGCACACGTGTTGAGATGGATGCTAATGGGCAACCGATTGTTAGTTCGTCGCATCTTTTTAAATATTCAGAGCAGTTCATTTCAGAATATTTCCCGCATACCATCGAGCTCGGTCGGGCTTTCGTTCAGTCCGCCTACCAAACCCGCGAAATGGGTAGCCGTTCGATTTTTGCACTCGATAATCTATGGGATGGTTTAGGTGCGATTATATACCAAAATGCGCATGTGCATTATCTTTTAGGTAAGGTTACGCTCTATCCATCGTTTGATGAAGAAGCTCGCAATTTGATTTATGCTTATTTGGAGCAATGCAATAGCGATAAACAATTATTAGCTGTGCCTCATCAATCATTGGATGCCGATGAAAACGGACGAAAAGCGGCAAAAGCGCTCTTTATTGCACCTTCTATCGAGGAGAACTTCAAGCTGCTGCTGAATGCTGTTCGTCAGATGAATACTGCAGTACCACCATTGTTTGTAGCCTACTTGCATCTGTGTCCAACACTCCGATATTTCGGCAATGCGGCCAACGATGAGTTTGGAGATGTGTATGAAACGGGCATTATGGTGCCCCTTGATGAGATTGCCCCCGCAAAGAGAGATAGGCATATCGGTTCATATGAACTCTATTTGGCGGGCAATGAATGTGAATAAGACATAATAATCGTATGAAATCTGTTCGTAACATATTCCTGATACTATTGCTTCTTGGAGTGGTAACATTGGTGCATGCCGAAACGATGGAACAACGTTTGGCATGGCATCATGAGCTTCGTGTAGGGTGGGGGGATCAGCTGTTTGAAACGCTCGTATGGCATCCTAAGACGATTATTATCTCTGCTGATGAATCGCGTTTGTTTGATTACAAAGAGAACTTCACATATTATCAGCACCTCTTTTTAGAATATCACTATCGATTTAATAGGTGGTTCAGCTTGGGAGGAATGGCTGATTTGAGTGGTGTATCTTGGGATTTGGTTACGCGAAACGGTGTAGGACAACTGCAATCAGCAGAAGAAAATCAGTATTTCTTCAATGCGGTATTGATGCCTACCATTCGGTTTACCTATTATCGGCATCCTTATGTGAATCTGTATTCGGGGTTGGGGGCCGGTATGTGCATCAATAGTGGTACAGAAACCGACTTAAAGGGTCGGCATACGATAGTAGCACCTGCATTCAATCTTACATGGTTGGCACTAAGCGTTAACTATGAGCGCTACTTCATTTCCATTGAATACGGAGGTATGTACGCATTGCTGAATACCAACAATATCTACCTTGCCAAATCGAGGATGTTTACAGCTTCGTTTGGCGTTCGTTTTTAACCATATGATAATCTGAAAAGTATGATGAAATCGAAAAAATATATCCCTATAGCAAAGTTGCTATCGATATCGTTATCGCTAACGTTACTCCTTTCATCATGTACGTTTGGCGATAATTTTGACGTGGATTTTTCTTCGCTTCCTACGGATTCTACTTGGTTTAAAGTGACGTCTCAGCGTACGAGTACGTTGGATGAGTTGCCTGCCGATTGCTATATAGAGGGCGTTCCAGCGGCTGAATATGGTCAGAAAATTGAGCAGAGTCCCATGTGGCGCACATCTTCAACCAGTGCTGCTTCTGTCATGCAGGAAATCCTTGACTTTTCCAACCGTCGAACGGTAATTGAAATGTCAGGCACGTATTGGTCAGTGGATGAGAATTGGAACCCTATTCAACTTTCGGGCAAGGTTGTTATTCCTGCCGATGGGAAAGCCGATCGCATTATCTTGGTTTCGCATTACACGATTGGCTCTAATGCAGAAGCCCCATCGCGTTGTTTCCCGATTGAAGCGATGTTGGCAAAGATGGGATATGTAATGATTTTTCCCGATTATTTGGGGTATGGCATAACGGCAGACCGAGTGCATCCTTATCTGGTGATGGATCTGACTGCTATTAACGTGCTGGACATGTATTTGGCTGTTCGCCCTTTTTTGGAGGCTGCTGGTGTAGAGGTGGCGCATGATGAGATTCTCTTGATGGGGTATTCGCAAGGTGGGGCTACTACGATGGCCGTTCAAAACATGATTGAAACAGTTTATGATGATGAAATAAAGATTCGACGTGTGTATGCTGGTGGTGGCCCATACGACGTACTCGCTACGTATGACCACTTTGTGACGCGCGATACGGCAGACTATCCCATAGCTGTGCCCCTTGTGATGCAGGGGATGATAGTCGGCAATCATTTGGACTTGAATATGGGGCAACTCATGCAACCATATGTGTATGAGAATATGGACTATTGGGTAAATTCCAAGCAATTTACTACTGCGCAAGTAAATAAAGCTATTGGTACGCAAATAACGCATAATATCCTTTCTGAAAAAGGCATGGATCGCACTTCAGAAGAGGTGTCAGAGTTGTATAAAGCTATGACAACGAATTCCATCCTTTCTTACAGTTGGGAGCCTCAAGCACCTGTGTATTTGTTCCATTCGATGGATGATGAGGTCGTTACGTTTGCCAATGCGTCAAGGGCCCGTGTAAAATGGACAAATGCCAATATCCAATATAATTTTGGGCATTATGGTGGTCATATTCAGGGCTATCTTCGCTTTGTGAGTAGCGTAAAAACCCTACTTGAGCAAGATCGTGAAATTAAATAATGAGACTATGAAGCGTTTGACATACAGTTGGTTTGGTGGATTGGCAATTGTGGCTGCAATGGTGCTTTGTGCATGCGATCCTACTCCTGTTTCTGTGTCGGAAGATGTAGATATTGAGATAGAAGTAGAGCTTATTTCGGCAGGATTTTGCCGTGTGAAATTTTCAACCTCTGATCCTGCCTATTATTTGATTGGTTGCGAGAAAGCTCGCGACACAGACGCCCCCTATCGTATCCCGCATCAATATATGATGTTGGCTCTTGATTCTGCTTATATGGAGTATGTAGGTTGGCGCCATAAGTTGCTGCTCGAAGGCAGCCCGTATATTGCGGAGTTTCCTGATCATTCGCTGCAGTATGGTGATGCCGATAAATACTTTCAGTTGTTGGAGCCGGATACAGACTATTGGATATTTGCCTTTGTGGTGGATGCAACGTCAAATAAGCCGGTGGGGAATTTACATTTGCTGACGATCCACACCGACTCTTCAAGCAATATTCCTTTGAAATTCAATTACCGAATCAATGGCAATTGGGATTATGCTTATCCGTTGGACACATCGGGGGCTATCGTAGCAGATGTTCCTTGGGTGGGTGCAACGATAGATAGCCTTACGTTACGCCAACGCGGTTTTGCTGCGCCTGGCCATTTCTTTGCAGATTCGTTTGCTACACTCTATTTGAACCGAAAAGCCATCACTCATTTTGGGGTGTATGCTTGTGAAAATGATGGCGTAACGAGTACCCTCTGTTTTGAGGAGAACCATACATATTATACGGCAATGGCCTCTCTTGATGGTCCCATATCCAAAGGTAATGCCCCCAAGTATTTCTCCATGTTTCGCTTTACATGGAGGGGGGATTCTACGCAACTGTTTTTGACTCATGATAAGGATAATACGGCCGGTGCATGGTAATCATAACGAACTGAAATTCGTAATTTTTAGCGCGTTCTGATTTATAAAATTGGGTATTCTTTTCTTTGAAAAGGATAGTAAAATCGTTTTTTCATGTTTTTTTCTTGCACATGTCAGAAAAAAGTAGTACCTTTGCGCCCAAATCGGTAAAAAAAGATTCTTGGACAAAACACTCTACATAATTGCGGGTCCCAATGGCGCAGGTAAGACAACAGCAGCCAAGACCCTTCTCCCTGCACTTTGGCAGTGCCGGGAGTTTGTAAATGCAGATGAGATTGCTCGAGGATTATCGCCCTTTAATCCAGAAGCCATGGCACTGCATGCTGGCAGACTGATGCTTGCTCGCGTTAATCGTTTGTTAGACGGAGAAGAGTCGTTTTCTGTAGAAACCACGCTTGCTACGCGCTCGTATATCAAATTAGTAGAAAAAGCGCATGCGCGCGGGTTTCGAGTTTCTTTGCTCTTTCTTTGGCTCAATTCTCCTGAGATGGCCCGTTTGCGTGTAAGCCAACGTGTGAGCGAAGGAGGACATAATATCGAAGATGAGGTGATTCAACGTCGATATAAGTTGGGTATTCAGAATCTCTTTAACCTATTTATACCCATAGCCGATGATTGGGCAATCTACGATAATTCTGTTACGCCTCGCGTTTGCGTAGCATCCGGTACTCGGGGCGCGATGATTGATATTTTTGACGCCGATCGTTATTCTGAAATTTTAAGTCTATGTCAGTAGAGAAATACCGTCAGAACATTTCCGAATTAAAAGAAGGAATGGCACTCGCAGAGTATAATATGCTCCGCGAAAAGGCAATGCGCAACGAAACCCTGATTCAATCCGACGGTCAGGGCGGTACGGTTGAAGTGTCGGCTCGTGAGCTCTTTGAGAAGCTTTATGGCGAACCTGCGCCTACCTTTTAATCCATTTATCCTTACGATTTACTTTCTTAAAATCAACTCATAAATTCACGTTTTTATGGCAGAAAACAAACTTAACATCGCTGCTGATTTTGCTCCGATTTCCACCGAGGAATGGAAGAACAAAATCATCTCCGATCTGAAAGGCGCCGACTTCGATAAAAAGCTTGTATGGCGCACTACAGAAGGCTTCAACGTTCAGCCTTTCTATCGTCTGGAAGACGTAAACAAACTCCAGGCAACCGCTTCCGCACCGGGGCAATTCCCTTATGTGCGTGGCATCAAAGAAGACAACAATTGGTATGTTCGCCAGAACATCGAAGTGGAGTGCCCCAAAGAGGCTAACGCAAAAGCGCTTGATATCCTTCAGAAGGGCATCAATTCGCTCGGTTTCAGCGTAAAGAAATCACAACTTTCTGCTGAGTTTATTGCAGAACTTCTTGAGGGTATTTATCCGGAGGTTGTAGAGCTTAACTTCATGACTTGCCCGGGTGCAACTCTTCCGCTGGCTCAGTTACTCCATGAGTATTTCACCAAGAAAAACCTCAATCTTGCAGAGCTCAAGGGTTCGATTTCTTCTGATCCCATCGACCGCATGCTGATGGTAGGTAAGGCGTTTAATGCAGAAGATGTAACCAAGCGTATTCTCAATGCCGTTGAAGCTCATAAACTTCTTCCCGGATATCAGACGATTGCTGTGAATTCGCTCAACCTCTGCAATGCAGGTGCCTATTGCGCACAGGAGCTCGCTTATGCACTCGCTTGGGGCGCTCAGTACATGACGCTGCTGACGGATGCTGGTGTAGATGCGTGCGAAGCTGCTAAGGCTATCAAATTCAATATGGGCGTACAGGGTAACTACTTCATGGAGATTGCCAAGTTCCGTGCTGCTCGCTTGCTTTGGGCTAAGATTGCTAAAGCATATGGCTGCTGCGATGAGGCTTGCAAGATGCATACTTCTGCAACTACCAGCACGTATAATATGACGGTTTATGACGCACACGTTAACTTGCTCCGTTCGCAGACCGAGGCAATGTCGGCTGCTATTGCTGGGGTAGATTCTATCGTGGTTACTCCGTTTGACGTTACCTATAAGAAATCCGATGATTTCTCAGAGCGTTTGGCTCGCAATCAGCAGCTCTTGCTCGCAGAGGAATCGCATTTCACCAAAGTGATTGACCCATCGGCTGGTTCGTATTATATTGAGAACCTCACCGCTATGATTGCTGACGAAGCATGGAAGCGCTTCTTGGGTATTCAAGAAGATGGTGGTATGTTGGCTCAGGTAATCGCAGGTAAAGTACAAGACGATATTGAAGCAACGCAGGCTAAGCGCTTTAAGGATGTTGCTCAGCGTAAGGAGTGCTTGCTCGGAACCAACCAATTCCCGAACTTCACGGAGAAGACCGATGGTAAGATTACGCTCGATAAGGCTTGCTGCAAGGCAGACTGCGGTTGCGAAGAGCATACCGGCACGCGCACTATTACTATTCGTCGTGCAGCAGAGCAGTTTGAAGAACTTCGTTTGAACACCGAGGCTACTCGTCAGCCCAAGGTATTCATGCTTACAATTGGTAACCTCGCTATGCGCTTGGCTCGCTCGCAGTTCAGCTGCAACTTCTTCGCTTGCGCTGGTTATCAGGTGATTGATAACAACGGATTCAAGACCGTAGAAGAGGGTATTGCTGCTGCAGAAGCTGCTGGTGCTGATATCATTGTACTCTGCTCGTCAGACGACGAATATGCTGAGTATGCACCTGCTGCTTACGAGCTCATCAAGGCTCACGGCAATAAGCAGATTTTCGTTGTAGCTGGTGCACCGGCTTGCATGGAGGATCTCAAAGCTGCTGGCATCGAGAACTTCATCCACGTACGCGTAAACGTACTCGACGAACTCCGCAAGTATTCTGAACAACTCCTTAAATAATATAACTTGGAATAAATTCTATTTTGTTATGACACCTGATTTTAAGTCAATTAATATCGCTGAAGTTGCTCCAAGTTCATTCGCAGGAGCTAATGAAGCCAACTGGCTCACCCCGGAGCAGATTCCCGTGAAGCCCGTATATACCAAAGAGGATATCCAGGGTATGCAGCACCTTGATTACGTATCCGGTATTCCTCCATTCCTCCGTGGCCCGTATAGCGCCATGTATCCTCTTCGTCCTTGGACCATCCGCCAGTATGCTGGTTTCTCTACCGCAGCTGAGTCGAATGCGTTCTATCGTCGTAACCTTGCTTCTGGCCAGAAGGGTCTTTCCGTAGCATTCGACTTGCCTACTCATCGTGGTTACAATGCTGATAATCAGCGCGTGGTAGGTGATGTAGGTAAGGCTGGTGTATCGATTTGCTCCGTTGAAGATATGAAGGTGCTTTTCGATGGTATTCCATTGAATAAGATGTCCGTTTCGATGACCATGAATGGTGCTGTGCTTCCTATCCTTGCTTTCTATATCAATGCAGGTCTGGAACAAGGTGCTTCGCTCGAAGAAATGGCTGGTACGATTCAGAACGATATTCTCAAAGAGTTCATGGTGCGCAACACCTATATCTATCCGCCTAAGTTCTCAATGAAGATTATCGCTGATATCTTTGAGTTCACTTCGCAGAAGATGCCTAAGTTCAACTCCATCTCAATCTCCGGCTACCACATGCAGGAGGCTGGCGCAACGGCTGATATCGAGCTCGCATATACGCTTGCTGATGGTCTCGAGTACCTCCGCGCTGGTGTAAATGCTGGTATGAACGTTGATGATTTCGCTCCGCGTTTGAGCTTCTTCTGGGCAATTGGTACCAATCACTTTATGGAGATTGCCAAGATGCGTGCTGGTCGTATGCTCTGGGCTAAGATTGTGAAGTCGTTTGGCGCAAAGAACCCCAAATCGTATGCTCTCCGTACGCATTCGCAGACTTCGGGTTGGTCGCTTACCGAGCAGGATCCGTTTAACAACGTAGGTCGTACGTGTATCGAGGCTATGGGTGCCGCTTTAGGTCATACTCAGTCGCTTCATACCAACGCACTCGATGAGGCTATTGCTCTTCCGACTGATTTCTCGGCTCGTATTGCTCGTAACACCCAGATTTATATCCAGGAAGAGACCAAGATTTGTAAGGCTATCGACCCATGGGGTGGTTCTTACTACGTAGAGACCCTCACCAACGAATTGGCAGAGAAAGCTTGGGAGCATATCCAGGAAGTAGAATCTCTCGGCGGCATGGCTGCAGCTATTGAGACTGGCGTACCTAAGATGCGTATTGAAGAAGCAGCTGCTCGTACGCAAGCTCGCATCGACTCGGGCGTACAGAAGATCATCGGTATCAACGAGTATCGTTTGGAGCATGAAGATCCGATTGATATCCTCGAGATTGACAATACCGCAGTGCGCGAAGAGCAGGTTGCACGTTTGGCTCAACTCCGCGCTAATCGCGATGAAGCTGCCGTACAGGCTGCACTGAAGGAAATTACCGAAGCTTGCCAGGCATGGGCTGACGGTAAGGAGGAGAAAGATCCGGAGAATCCGCTTAAGCACAACCTCCTCGCATTGGCCGTTAAAGCTGCGGGTCTTCGTGCATCTCTTGGTGAAATTTCTGATGCCTGCGAAGCAGTTGCAGGCCGTTATAAAGCTGTTATTCGTACTATTTCCGGCGTGTATAAAGCAGGTACTAAAGATGATGCTGACTTCCAGGAAGCCAAGCGTCTCACCGATCTCTTCGAGAAGCAGGAGGGCCGTCGTCCTCGTATTATGATTGCCAAGATGGGTCAGGACGGTCATGACCGTGGCGCTAAAGTGTGCGCAACCGGTTATGCAGACTGCGGTTATGATGTGGATATGGGTCCGCTCTTCCAAACGCCGGAAGAGGCTGCTAAGCAGGCTGTGGAGAACGACGTAAATATTCTCGGTGTTTCTTCACTTGCTGCAGGTCATAAGACCCTCATCCCGCAGGTTATTGCTGAACTCAAGAAACTCGGCCGTGAAGATATCATGGTTACTGCTGGTGGTGTCATCCCCGCTCAGGACTATGATTTCCTCTACAAGGCTGGTGTAGCTGCCATCTTTGGTCCTGGTACCCCGGTTGCTTACTCGGCTAAGATGATGATGAAGCTCATGTTAGGAGAAGACGCATAATATCGCTATTGTGTTTGGATTGGATGCATTCTCCTATTCCAAGTAGTTTTCCTATTAAGAGGGCGTGTCGAGAAGGCACGCCCTCATTTGATTCTGCATGGTTATAGACAAAAAGGTATGTATTCTAACCTATTTTCATGTCTTGCTAATTGACCGGTTACATACTTGTTGCAGACTTAATGCAGACTTAATGCAGAATGTGGCTTTTGTACGATCAATTCCAGTTGTACGGACGCGCTCAAATATCCTTTATCCCCGAGGATGGTGCATCGGT
>CAMGMU010000034.1 GCA_946059305.1 uncultured Bacteroidales bacterium
AGCATACAAAAATGTGTGAAAGTGTGAAAGTGTGAAAGTAGCGGGGTGGCGAGGGTCTTTTATATCTTACTGAGATTTTTGTAACCTTTTTCATAACAATCAAGAGTGCGCAGTCCGGGAGGATAGCGCACTCAGTTTTTAGAAGAAGCTTTTTTACAAAAAGTTCACAAAGTTCACAAAGTTCACACATTTTAGAGTAAGGGTAACGTTCCTACATAGTGAACTCGATGGTACGCCGTTTCAGAACGGAGAACCACCGAGTGCATAGTGAAGAAGCAACAGAGGGAATGCGCGCTCTTATATCTTCAGATTGAGGCTGATGAAATACGTACGCGGTACGGATGGACCATAGATATAAGAGGCATCGCGGTTCATGCCCTGGTCGATGTCGGGTTGGAATTGATCGAGCATATTCTTTACGCCAACAGCAATCTCGAGTGTATAGGGGCTATGTACGGAATAATCTGTATCCGGACCAGCAGCGGCTGCAGCTAACGTAAGATCGCAAGAGGAGCCCGGCACAGCAGCGCCTTTTCTCTGAGCCGAGGAGAAATGCTTGGTGGAGTGAGAAGACTTACTATGAGCGGTTTTATGGGTATAAAGGTGAATTTCATAGCCAATCTTGGCATCCCACTCAAAAAAGGTAGGCGTAAGTGTCTCCTGATCGGCTTCGATAAACCCTGCGTAATGGGGCACAAGCATTTGACCAGTGAGCTTGCCGTTGGTGGAGATAGTAAACCCATGAATCGGCTGCACATTGATGAGGAAATAGCCGTAATGGTCGGGTGTTCTGAACATACGCCTTTGCGCAGGTAAGTCTTCGGACCACTGATGCGGCTCGATATAGCGGCTGTAGTTGTAAGTGTATCCGGCTTGGAGCGAGAACAGTCGTCCGTATGCCACCTTCGCTTCTAAGTTGGCGCCTGCCACTCTCGCCCCACTCGCATTGGTGCGGGTTAGCAAGAGGTTACCCTGCTCATCGTGACCATTCTGCACGAGGGTAAACACATTATCGAGTTGCGTAAAGAAACCTTCTACCGTGAGGTTACAGTCCCAACGTCCGAATTGCTCGTAAAGATCCACGCTGGCGCTTACGGAGTTTGACGATTCATGTTTGAGCCCTTCATCAAGCGTGATGAGCGACACCTCGCCTCCTACTGCCCCCACGTGCAGGTCCTCCTCATAGGCTTGCGGAGCGCGGTAACCATTGGCATAACTCAAGCGCAATATCACCTGTTCGATGGGCGTATAGCGGATATTGGCGCGCGGAGAAAAAACGGGCTTACTGAGCATGTTGTGTTTCTCCAAACGGCCGCCAATCAGTATCGACCATTGCTTGCTTTTCCATTCGTTTTGCACATAGCCGCCATATAGATGCACCTGCTGATGGAGGTTGCGGTGGTAGTCGAGAATCTGATCGCGGAGGTCGTTGAACGAATATTCAGCACCCACGCTCAAGTCAGCTTCCATTCGTCCGCAAGGGTAGGAAAAACGGTATTGTGCACCTGTCACGGAGGTCAGATCACGCGATTTGCCATAGGCATTGGGGTTGTAGTTAGTGCCGAAATAGCTGTCGCGGTTGATATGCTGGAGCGAGAAATAGACGCTCACGAAATGTTTGTTGTCGGCCGTGTAATAATCCCATTTGAGCGAAGCGGCATCAATCTGATGGCGGAGTTGCTCGGTGAGGGGCGACTCGTGCGGCTGGATGCTGTCGATGCCATAACCGCCGCGGCGTTTCTCCCCCGTGTGGTGGTATTCGGCCGTTATCTTGGAGTAGTCAGAGGTTTTGAAAAACGAGCGGAACCCGAGTGTGGTGGTGTTGAGCAATGGCGCTTCCGAATAGCCATCCCGGTCGCGGTCGTATGCACTACGGTTGCGCTGTACGCCAAAGAGGAACAGCCCCACCTTGTGGTTACTGCTCATCACGCTGGCATTCATGTTGGTAGTGATGTCGGTGGCACCGCGATCGTTGACCATCGTGGTGTTAGAGAGATTGAAGAAATTGCGGGTGGGCTCTTTGGTAATGATATTCACCACACCCGCAATCGCATTAGCCCCGAAGATGGCACTGCCTCCGCCTCGAATGACCTCAATGCGATCCACCATCCCGGTGGGCACTTGCTCCAACCCATATACGCTCGCCAACGAGCTGAAGATCGGACGAGAGTCCATCAAAATCTGCGAATATTGGCCTTCTAATCCGTTGATGCGAAGCTGCGGAGAGCCGCAGTTGGAGCACGACATCTCCACGCGCAAGCCCGTCTGAAAATTCAGTACATCAGCCATCGACTGCGCGTTCACGTTCTCAATCATCAGCGGTGAAATGACATTTACAATCGTAGCTACATCCCGCTGCTTGGTCTCGTATTTATTGGCCGTCACAACCACGTTATCCAGCTCAAAAGCGCTCTCGCGCATCATGATATTCAGCACGATAGTGGTATCGCGAGTGACCAGAATCTCGCGCTCTTCCGTGTCGTAACCCACCATCGAAAACACAAGCGTATGTTTGCCAGCTGGCAGGTGTTTGATTAGATAATGCCCCGACTCATCGGTGGTAGTACCAATGGCACTTCCTTGAATTTGCACGTTAATAAACGGTAAGTGCTCTTTCGTATCGGCATCCAATACGTGTCCCGCCACATGCGAATCCGTTTGCGACCAAGCTGCCGCATTCACAAAGCTCAGCAGCGTTAAAAATAATAGTTTTAAAAGAGTTAAACAAGCATTTTTTTTCATTGTTATTATTTATTGTATGTATGCTAAACTGCGGTTTGCTTTGCGCCTCCAATGTAGCTATACGAGCCTCCAACGCACGCAAGTCCGACAAGGTAACCATCACGGAATCGTCGGCCGCAAGCGATAGGCTATACGTACACATGAGCGCAATGCAAACTATTCTAAAAATAGTTTTCATTGTGATAATGTTAAGGCTGCGCAGCGTGCACGCTGTGGTATATAAGGAATCGCTCGAAAAGGATGGTTCTTACGACAACGTTAGAAACGCACCTTGGCGCATAGTACAATCTTATGGCTTACATGTACAACTATAACTATTTATTATAGCGTACACGCACGCGCAACCAGTGAGAAATGAAATATTTTTTTGGGAAACAATGCATCAGCATGCCGGGGGAGCACGCGGTACAAGGCAGAAAGTATGTTGCGAAACGAATACGCAATTCTGCGCAACACCTATGGTATAAATCAGATGATAATCAGCCGATAAGTCCGTGTCAGGCATCTCGCCCGTAAGGAGGAACTGACTGTTGAGTGAAGCGATGATGGTCAATTCTGTTTCACTATGACCACCGGTATCGGTATCGTGGTGCGTACTGCGGTGCATGTGAGAGTGCACAACCGTCACGCCATTCACGATATGTGAGTGAACGAAGAAATTTACCTGAACATAATACGTAGCAAAAAGCAGCAGCAATACCATTGCCGCTATCCTTGCGATAGTATGTTCTTTACATTTCACGCTGCAAAGGTACGAAGATTTTTTGGCACGGCCAAATTTTTGGCAAAAAAAGTTTAAAGATTGTACCTTTTAGTAAAATTTGTACCTCTTTTTCGCATATTTAAGTAGATTTTTAGTATCTACTTATTTCAGGATAAGACACAGATTATTTGCGAACGACGCGCCCACATTGCATCACGAAGGTGAGGTTTTGGCTGCGGTCAAAGGCGATGATATCCGCATCCTTACCGGGCTGAAGCGAGCCCTTTCGGTCATAGATTCCCATAATCTTGGCGGGCGCTTCTGAGATCATGCGGCATACATCTTCCAAGGGGATATCGGCTTGCTGATAAGCGGTGCGTACGAGTCGATCCATCGTAGCAATCGAACCCGCAAGAGCAGAGCGGTCAGCCAACTTACAAACACCATCTTCGAGGATAACGCGCGGGTCGAACGCAGTCGGTTCGTCGAAGGCTGCACATGCGAGCGAGTCGGTAATGAAGCACGTGTTCTCCGTTCCTTTAATCTGCCATGCCATCTTCATCATGATGGGGGGCACATGAATACCATCCGCAATCATCTCGATGGTCATGTTCTTTTCTGCCAGAATAGATTCCACCGTACCGGGAACCTTATACTCTCGGTTCTTATACACCACAGGCATAGCATTGTAGAAATGGGTAGCGTGGGTCATACCGAGGAGGTTGGCATTGTGCACATTCTCATATTGTGCACGCGTGTGTGCAATCGATGGCAATACTCCAGACTTGACGCATGCGCGAATGAAATCTTCCGTGCCAGGCAACTCAGGCGCTTCGTCCCAACGGCGTAATACCCCTTTACCTCTTTCCAAAAGCGCGTTGTAATCTTGAGGGATGGGGGCAGTGATCCATTCGGGAATCTGTGCGCCTGCCTGAGCCGTATTGAAATAGGGGCCCTCAAAATGCAAGCCCTGCACGGGAGAATTCGGATTTTCCATAATCTCACGGCAGGTA
The DNA here is from genome assembly GCA_946059305.1 of uncultured Bacteroidales bacterium. Taxonomy (GTDB): domain Bacteria; phylum Bacteroidota; class Bacteroidia; order Bacteroidales; family Paludibacteraceae; genus Colicola. Next base: position 4,459 of record CAMGMU010000034.1, read on the forward strand.
TCAATAGCCTTCTCCATCATCGGCAAGGTAGAGGAGGAGAGCGTAGGGAAGATGGAGGTAGTGCCAAAATGTAGATGCGCATTAACCGCTACATCAAATGCTTCGCGCGTACCTTCCATGAAATCTCGTCCGCCACCGCCATGCACATGCAGTTCAATGCCACCAGGCACTATATCTGCACCTTGCACGTTGATACGCTCCGCGCCCACGATAGGGAGCTCGGTATTCTCTACTGCAAAAATCTTGCTACCATCTACGATAACACTGCCGTTATATAACCATCCATTAGGGGTAAGAATGCGACCACCAAATATTTGTTTGTACATACTGGTATTAAACAAACGCTAAAGGCTAAATGTATTTTTTTGCAAACGTTTGCGCTGCAAAATTACTAATAATTCTCGAATTGACCAAATGTTTTGCGAAAAAAAATGCGCTTTTGTGATTTTTCTATCTAAAAAATCAACGCAACCGTTAGCAAAGATGCTAAAACAAAAAAAACTGCCCGCCAACAGGACGTTGGCAGGCAGCCATAATTACAGCCTCAACAGCAGATTACCACTGCGTTCCGAGCATGCGGAGATAACTCTTATAGCGCCATTGTGCGTTCTCCTTAGCTGCCAGGAAGAGTTCCTCAGCCTCCTTCGGGAACTGCTTCATTACCGAAGCAAAGCGCACTTCGCCCTTGAGATAATCGGTAAAGAGATCCCAATTAGGCTCTTTGGAGTCAAGCGAGAATGGATTCTGGCCTTCACCCTCAAGCTGCGGGTTGTAACGCCACAGATGCCAGTAACCGCATTCTACAGCCTTAGCTTCCTCTGCTTGGCTCTTACCCATACCAGCCTTCAAACCGTGGTTGATACACGGAGCATAAGCGATGATAAGCGACGGTCCTGGATATGCTTCAGCCTCGCGGATAGCCTTGAGCGTCTGAGCTTGATCAGCGCCCATCGCAATCTGAGCTACATATACATAACCATAAGTAGTAGCAATCATACCAAGATCTTTCTTACGCACACGCTTGCCGCTGGCAGCGAACTTAGCGATTGCGCCAAGCGGAGTAGCCTTAGAAGCCTGACCGCCAGTGTTAGAATAAACCTCCGTATCAAGTACGAGGATATTTACGTCCTCACCCGATGCAATCACGTGATCAAGACCACCATAACCGATATCGTAAGAAGCGCCATCACCACCAATAATCCACTGGCTACGCTTAACCAGATGATCTTTCTCTACAAGAATCTGCTTGCAAGTATCGCAACCGCAAGCCTCGCAGAGAGCTACGATCTTAGGAGCAATCTCCTTGGTAACCTGAGCGTTATCCATATTGTCGAGCCACTGCTGGAAGAGTGCCTTAAGTTCGTCAGAGCACTTCTCGCACTGGAGACCTTCGTTCATGAGACGAGCCAGACGCTGCTTCATCTTCTTATTGGCGATAGCCATACCCAAGCCATACTCGCAGAAGTCCTCGAAGAGGGAGTTAGACCATGCCGGACCTTGACCCTTCTCGTTCTTGGTATAAGGAGTAGAAGGTACGGAGCCAGAGTAGATAGACGTACAGCCGGTAGCATTGGCAACGATCTCGCGGTCACCGAAGAGTTGGGTGATGAGCTTCACATAAGGCGTCTCACCGCAACCGGAGCATGCGCCGGAGAATTCAAAGAGCGGAGTAGCAAACTGTGAGTTCTTCACGTTGCTGCTGATGTCCACCAAGTGCTGCTTGGTAGCCACTTTCTCTACGCAATACTGCCAGTTTTCTGCTTCTGCAAGTTGTGACTCAAGGTCAACCATCTGAAGAGCCTTACCGGTCTTCGGGTTGCCCGGACATACATCCACACAGTTACCGCAACCGAGGCAGTCCATTACACCCACCTGAATGCGGAAGAACATACCCTTCATAGCAGCCGGAGCCTTCATCTCAATCTTAGTAGCATTCAGGCCCTCAGCCTCAGCTGCATCCATAACGAACGGGCGTACACATGCGTGCGGGCATACGTATGCGCATTTATTACATTGAATACAGTTATCCGCATTCCAAGCCGGAACGAATGCCGAAACGCCACGTTTCTCAAACTTAGCGGTGCCTGCAAACCAAGTACCATCCTCGATACCCTTGAACGACGATACGGGAAGCAAATCGCCATCCTGAGCGTTGATCGGACGAACCACCTTATTGATGAAGTCATCACCATCGGTATAAACCTTTGGTTGCTCTTCAAGAGCCGACCATGCAGGATCAATAGTGAGGAGCTTATACTCATCACCGCGATCCACTGCTGCGTAGTTCTTGTTAACAACGTCCTCACCCTTCTTACCATATGACTTCACGATGAAGTGCTTCATTTCCTCTACAGCTTTCTCTACAGGGATAACACCGGTAATACGGAAGAAAGCAGACTGAAGGATAGTGTTGGTGCGGTTTCCAAGACCAATCTCCTGAGCAATCTTGGTAGCGTTGATATAATACACTTTAATCTCGTTGTCAGCGAAATACTTCTTCACCTTGTTGGGGAGGTTCTTTACAAGCTCCTCACCATCCCACATGGTATTGAGCAGGAAGGTACCGCCCTTCTGCAAACCGCGTGTAACGTCATACATGTGGAGGTAAGCCTGTACGTGGCAAGCTACAAAGTTAGGGGTGGTAACAAGATAGGTAGAATGGATAGGCTGATCACCAAAGCGGAGGTGCGAGCAGGTGAAGCCGCCTGACTTCTTAGAGTCGTAAGAGAAATACGCCTGGCAATACTTATCGGTAGTGTCGCCAATGATCTTTACAGAGTTCTTATTTGCACCTACCGTACCATCTGCACCGAGGCCATAGAACTTAGCCTGGAAGAGTGAAGCATCGCCCATAGCCACTTCTTCGCCAACGGGGAGAGAAGTGAAGGTTACGTCATCGTTTACGCCCACCGTGAAGTGATTCTTAGGCGTAGGAAGAGCGAGGTTCTCATATACAGCGAGCATTTGAGCAGGTGTAGTATCGTTTGAACCAAGACCATAACGACCACCTACTACAAGGATATTCTGCAAACCAAGTTCGCTGAGTGCATCTTTTACATCGAGATAGAGCGGTTCGCCATTAGCTCCCGGCTCTTTGGTACGGTCAAGCACACAGATGCGCTCTACCGATGCAGGCAGCGCCTCTTTCAGGTACTTGAGAGAGAATGGACGATATAGGTGTACGTTAATCATACCTACCTTCTCGCCGCGCTCTGCCTTATAATCAATAACCTCGCGGAGTGCCTCGCATACCGAGCCCATTGCTATTACGATATTCTTAGCATCGGGAGCACCATAATAGTTAAACGGACGGTACTTGCGGCCGATAACAGCAGAAACTTTATCCATGTAATCTGCAACGATATCAGGCACAGCATCATAGAACGGGTTGCAGCTCTCGCGATGAGCAAAGAATACGTCGGGGTTCTCAGCCATACCGCGCATTACCGGGCGTTCAGGAGAGAGGGCACGATCGCGGAATTCCTGAAGAGCTTTCTGGTCAACCAGCGGCATCAGCATTTCCTGATCTACTACCTCTACTTTCTGATACTCGTGAGAAGTACGGAAACCATCAAAGAAGTTGATAAATGGAACGCGCGACGTAAGCGTTGCCAAATGAGCTACGCCAGAGAGGTCCATTACTTCCTGAACGGAACCTTCAGCGAGCATCGCAAAACCGGTCTGACGACAAGACATAACGTCTTGGTGGTCGCCGAAGATACAGAGCGCATGCGAAGCAAGCGTACGAGCCGAAACGTGGAAAACACAGGGAAGGAGCTCGCCTGCGATTTTATACATGTTGGGGATCATCAAAAGAAGTCCCTGCGATGCAGTAAAAGTGGTTGTGAGGGCACCAGCCTGGAGTGAACCATGAACTGCACCAGCAGCACCTGCTTCTGATTGCATTTCCTGAACGAGCACAGTCTCACCGAACATGTTCTTGCGGCCCTGTGCTGCCCATTCATCGACGTTCTCCGCCATAGGAGACGACGGCGTGATGGGATAGATAGCAGCTACCTCCGAGAACATATACGCGATATGCGCTGCGGCGGCGTTACCATCACAAGTCATAAATTTCTTTTCTGCCATTGTAAATCATTTAAAATAAAACAGTTAATTGGATAATTATAGGTATTGAGCCTCAGGCTCACTATCTTCAATAGAGGAATCCGAATAGCCATAGAGGCACTTGCATAGGCTGCGTAGATTGCTCCACATTGCCAACTGCCGTAGTGCGAATCACCTGCCTATACGGCGGTTTTTCTGACACATCGAAATAATATTTGCCATCCACGAGGAACAAAGCAGTCCGCTCTGTAGCGTTGATTTTATGATTGCCATGGAGCGCATTATAGAAGAAGGTCTCAGCAATGAGTTGCTGAGAGAGGTTGCGCTCACCTACGCTATAGGCTATGTTTGTATTCTGCACGTACACGCGATTGGGCTTGGACGGCCATTGCTTATCTTCGTAGTACAGCAGGTTCAAGAGGCGCGCATCTTTTAGATACTTGATATAGTTCATCGTAGTGGCGCGACTCATGTCGATATGCTCCGAGAGGGCACTCACATTGAGTGAGCAGGGTGCCTCTGAAAGAATCATATGAAACAATTGCTTGATTTTACTCAAATAGGCTACGTCTATCATACGAATCATCAGAATATCCACTTCAAGCATCATATTGATGGTCTTAAGCAGATTCTCCGAATAATTGCGATTTTCCAAATAAAACGGATAATAGCCGTGATGCAGGTAATCCTGGAAATACCAAAGCGGGTGCACTTTCTCGCAAATCTTGCGCGCAATGGAGGCATGATTGCTCACGATTTCTTCAAGCGTATAGGTTGGAAACGAGGTTCCTGCCTGAAGATTTAGATACTCGCGAAAACTTAATCCGCGGAGGTTATACATCTTTACGATATCTTTCAAGTCAGGGTTCTCATCTGTAAGTCGCATCACCGGACTTGCAGAGAACACAATATGCAACTGCGGATACTTAAAATAGCACTCGCGCAACTCTGCTGACCAATTGGGATACTTAAACGTCTGATCCAGCAGCAGGGTTTTTCCTCCTGCACGAGCAAACTCATCTACGAATCCAAGGAAAGAATTATCAGAGAAGTAGAGATTATTGAAATTCACGTAAAGACAATCACGGCTTTGGCCGAATCGCTCCTTCGCATATTGCAGTAGGAAGGTGGTCTTCCCCACTCCGCGCGACCCTTTGATGGCTATCAATCGATCATTCCAATTGATTTCATCCATAAGGCCACGACGAATCGGAACATTCACATGCTCCACCAGGTACTTGTGTGTTTGGAAGAAAGTGTCAAGCATTTTTACCTAAATTTTACACTATGGTTGCAAAATCGGCGGCAAAGTTATAAAAAAAAAATGAGATTTGCAATATTTAGTTTGCATTTTTCATATTTTTTCCACAAAAAAAGTCATTTTCTTACCCTATCTTTGTTTTGACGAGCAAAATCTGCCCATGATTTGACCTTTTTTTCGCCGGAAATCGGCAGTCCGAGTTGCAAATAATGGCAATAAGCAATACCTAAAGCATCGGTGGCATCAAGTTTTTTAGGGATCTGCTCGGGCGGAATATGCAGGTAGCGCTGCAACATGGCTGCCACCTGCTCTTTGGAAGCATGGCCGTTGCCCGTAACCGACATCTTAATCTTCATCGGAGTATATTCGTTGATGGGCAGATCACGCGAGAGAGCTGCCGCTATTGCAACACCCTGGCCGTGAGCCAACTTGAGCATCGTCTGCACGTTTTTATCAACAAACTGCGTCTCGATAGCCAACTCAGTAGGTTGATAAGCGTCAATGAGCTCTTGAACCTTGAAGAAAATTTGCTGTAGCTTGGCATAGTGATCGCCGGTCTTATGCATATCGAACACATCAAAGAGGATTACCTCCGCCTTGCTTCCTGCTGTTCTCAGCAACGCATAACCCATCACGGTAGTGCCGGGGTCAATGCCTAAAATCAAATGTTCCTTAACGAGATTATCAATCATTCTTTTCTAAGGCAACCAATGCATCATCCATCAAGTTCGACAATGGGTAATTCCTTGAATCAGTGATAAAAATACGCAGCCGCAACCGTATTTCATCACCTGGTTTGATGGCTCCAGTAAGGCTATAACCTACAATAAATTTCTTCTCGATGCGGATAGGTGCCACTTGCGTTGGCACACCATTTTTCTCCAACTCATAAGTCATTCCTACTACCACCTGCACATTCTCCTGGCGCGACTGAAGCCAGATAGTGGCATAATTAAGCGCTACATCCGTTTGAAGCGGATACCAGTCTTGACTCATGTCTTGTCCGCCAATGAGCGGGAGTACCGACATGGGGCCCGAATAATTCACCGAACGGATGATATAGGAAATATCCGTAAAATGCGGATTTTCGGTACTCAGCTGACGCTCAGAAACAATCTCGAGCGTATCACCTTGAGGCGATGTGGCGGTCATCTTGCGCTCTAGTTTGAGCGACTCACGGTTCAGACAACGATAGAAATCATCGAGTTTCCAAGTCGCCAAGTTGAGACGTTCTTCGTGCAAACGAACAGATACAGTATGGTTCGCCTTGAGCGGCGATTCAATGCCCTTGAGGAAAATGGACGCAGAAGCATCACCACTATAATATTCCTCAAAAAAACCATATTGAGATATATAGCCGTTAGAAAATGCCAATTGCTTTTCCACCTCTGCCTCTTGCTCTGGAGCAAATGTCAATTGCTCTATTTTCCAGGGAGAAAACTGTAAGATATTATCTTTCATATCGTAAGATTGCATAATGAATGGTTTGTATCAGTCATCCTTATTAATGGGTAGTTTCGCGAACACGTAATCCTGTAGGAATCACCACCTGTTCCGCATCGCGTTTGGGTGAATCTTCTTCAAGACGGAAAATCAGCCGCTCTACCGCTTTCTTTCCAATGCGCTTTCCGTATTGCTCCACCGTAGTCTGCATTGGATCCGTGAGACGAGTATGGATATCGTTGGAAAAACCGCAAACCGACAACTCGTCGGGAATGCTGATATGCATCATCTTAGCTACATAAATCACGCCATCAGCAATACTGTCGTTTACGCAAAACACCGCATCCGGACGTTGCTCCTGCGCAAAGAAAGCCGAAGCTTCTCTTACGGCTTCCTCGCGCGTGTCAGCGTAGTGAATATTTTGCTCTGAATACGTGAAATTATAATGCTCAAGGGCTGCTCTATAACCTCGTTGCCGCTCCAAAACGGCTGCGGTAGAGAATGGAGTTGTCAGCATGACTATATGTTTGCAGCCTGTCTGAATAAGGTACTCCACCGCTTGAAATGCGCCTCCGAAGTCATCGGAAATAACTTGATCGCAATTGAGCGGAGAGTAGCGATCCACAACCACCATCGGCACTCCCTGCTGAATCATATCTTCGTAAGGGCGGAAATCAAACGTGCGTTTGGTAGGACAAGCAATAATCCCGGCTACGCGAGCATTATCAAGCATTTGCAGGCACTGCTTCTCATGCTCTGGGTCTTCTTTCGTACGAGCAATCAACACATTGTAGCCCGCTACGTTAGCAGCCTTCTCCACGCCTTCCAATATAGTAGAGAAGAAATAACTCGTAAGCTCAGGAAGTATGAGCCCGATGGTCGTAATCTTCTGCGTACGAAGCGATGATGCCATCTGATTCGGGCGATAATGATGCTCGCGAGCATAGTTAACGATTATCCTCTTCGTTTCTTCCGAAATATCCGGATGATTTTGGAGCGCACGGCTCACGGTTGATACCGAGAAATGCAAATCGTGCGCGATGTCTTTGATTGTAATTGCAGCCATTATTGTTGTTCTTACATGATTTATTCTCGACCAATTAATCCTCTTCTATGATGTACAAATCCTCCCCTTCTGCATGCATCAAGTAATGCTCACGTGCATATCGCTCAAGCTGCTCTATGTCTTGAAGCGACTGAATATCATTGCGGGTTGACTCAATTTTCATTTCATATTCCCGCAACTCCGCTTTCTTTTCGCGAATTTCATAAGCATACCGAATGCGGGTAATGAGCGATTGATTACCTACAAAAACAAACACTACCGCAAACACTATAATAGCCAATAAGTACTTGTTAAACAGATACTTACGCCATTTTAAAAAACGTTCTTTCCATACATTTTGATTCATAGCTTCGGATTTTTTCCGCAAATGTACTGCTTTTTTTTGAAATGCGCAAATAAAATGTATAAAATTTTTTATTTTGGGCTTTTTATTTGTTCAGACGGATTTTTTTTCGTATCTTTGCACCCAATTATAAAACTATGCGTATGAATCGGTCATTTTTATTTTCTCTGCTTGTATTTTTTTGTGCGTGCGCGAGCGCTCAAACACACGTAAGTTTTTCCGATATCGAGAATTGGACGTGCAGTGAACTGAGTCAATATGTTGGTCAAGAAATAATTTTTGACCAGCCTATTTATATCTGCAATAATTACCGCTCCACGATTACAGCATCGGTGCATCGACAATTTTCTCCTACCAATCAGGCGGAGCCTTCTACAGCCGCTTACAACTCAATCGTTTCCCTCAACCAATCCAATACGTTCACGCTCACGGGGCTCTCGGGTTACCACCGAATGGGCGAGACGATTCATGGTATGCGTGCACGCATCAACTCCACTTCTTCCATCACCTGCCTCTCGTATGACCATATCAATGGCACGCGCACAGATCTTGAAGCGGGCGTTCCATCCGTAGATCTTCGCTACGATGCGCGAGCAGACACGTTCATCACCCATAATCTGCTCGTGTGCGCAGCCAATCTCGAGTATTATCTTGTGGAGCAATTCGGTACCGGCAGCAACACGATGGGGCCCGCCAACAACACCGAGCACCAGAAGCAACGAACCAAAGTGAATGCAGCACTTGCAAAAATCAATGCCGACCTCTACGGCTTGGTAGAGATTCAGCAAGGGCAAAACGCCATCAGCGAGATTGCATCGGATCTCACCAATTCTACCGGTAGGCAATTCGACTATATAACCGATGGCAGTTCCGTATATGGCACTTATACCAAAAGCGGCTACGTATATTGCTCAGATGTGCTCCGACCGGTTGGTGCTATCAAAGAAAACAACCAGGGGGTGGTACAGCGTAAGAAACTACAAGCGTTTGAAGTGATAGCAACAGGGGAAAAATTCATTTTCTCCATCAACCACTTCAAGGCCAAATCGAGCGGCGGTAGTGGCAAGGATGCCGACCAGAAAGATGGTCAGGGAGGCTATAACTACACCCGTACCGAGGAAGCGCGCTCCGTACTCGCAGCATACAGCAACAACAAAACGTATTATGCTGACGACGATATCCTCATCATGGGAGATCTCAATGCATATGCCAAAGAGGACCCCATCACCACGTTGATTCAAGGCGGAATGACCGACCTCCATCGCTATTTCCACGCCGACTCGTCGTATTCCTACACGTATCATGGACAGGCAGGTTACCTCGACCATGCGCTCTGCAACAGCACCTTGCTTCCACAAGTGACCGGCATGGCAGCTTACCATATCAACTCTGACGAGTCTGATGATTACACCTACGACAAATCGTCAGATGCCACCATGTTCCGCTGCTCCGACCACGACCCTGTTCTCGTAGGATTAAAACTCGGCAATCCTATCACCACAGACATCCCTCCACTGCTCACCGTAAAAAACGGCGAACTGCTGATTCAGGCTCCTGAAGGCGGATACTACTCTATCCACACGGTAGATGGATTGCTGATCGCTTCGGGCAGTATCGGCATCCTTACCGACCCTATCCCATGCCCCATCTCCGGCATTGTGATTGTAAAAATATACACCGCAGCAAATGTGTATTCATATAAACAAATGATTATTCAATAACATGCAGCAACTCAGTCTGTTTGATATCAACGATCCTATCGAAAAAGAACGCGATGAGCTCCTCCGTTTGCGAAACGAGTTGCGGGAGCATAACTACCGCTACTACGTGCTCTCCGCACCCACAATATCGGATCGTGAGTTTGATGAGAAAATGCACCGTCTCGAAACGCTCGAGCAGCGGTATCCCGATTTGAAGGATCCCAACTCGCCCACGCAGATTGTGGGATCGGATTTGGCGCAAAAGAATCCTACAGTTCAGAAAACGGGCAATTTCGAGCAGGTAGCCCACCGCTATCCAATGCTCTCACTCGCTAACACTTATTCAGAAGAAGAGATTCGCGCATGGCTTGACCGCGTCTATAAAGGGCTCGATTTCACGAGTAGCAATGCCCCCATCGAGATTGTTTGCGAACTGAAATTCGATGGTCTCTCCATCTCGCTGTGGTATGAAAAGGGCAAACTCACGAAGGCGCTCACTCGCGGCGATGGCGTAAAAGGCGACAACGTGATTTCCAACATCCGCACAATATCTTCCATCCCGCAAGATATCAGCAGCAAAACAGACTTACAATCGGTGGAACTTCGCGGCGAAGTGCTTCTGCCGTGGGAGAACTTCGAGCGCATTAATAAGCAACGCGAGTTAGCAGAAGAGCCGCTCTTTGCCAACCCGCGCAATGCCGCCAGCGGCACCCTCAAATCGCTCGATCCTGAGCTCGTGCGCACTCGCGGACTCAGCGCTTATCTCTATTACGTTTTGGGAGAAAACATCCCTGGCAACAGCCATTCCGAACGCCTCGATTGGGCACGTCAACTCGGCTTCCCTATCTCCGATGCCGTGCGCGTGTGCCAATCCGTGGATGAGGTGATGGATTTTATCCATTATTGGGAAAAAGAACGGCGCAACCTGCCCGTGGCCACCGATGGCGTCGTTCTCAAAGTTAACAACCTGAAGCAGCAAGAGCAACTCGGTTTCACGGCCAAAACGCCCCGTTGGGCCATCGCATATAAGTTTGAAGCAGAGAAGCAACTTACGCAATTGGAAAAGGTGAGCTATCAAGTGGGGAGAACGGGTGCTATCACCCCTGTGGCCAATATGAAGCCCGTACAACTTTCCGGCACGAAGGTGCACCGAGCCACGCTCAACAACGAAGACTTCATCCGGCAGCTCGATTTGCATGAGGGTGATTTCGTGTGGGTGGAAAAAGGCGGAGAAATCATACCGAAAATAACGGCAGTGGAAACAAGTCGCAGGCAAGTAAATGCTCGCCCCATCACGTTCATCCGAAACTGCCCCGAATGCGGTACACCGCTTGTGCGTTTCGAAGGCGAAGCAGCATGGTACTGCCCCAACGATAACTGTCCGCCGCAGATGAAAGGAAAGATGGAACATTTCGTAGCCCGCAAAGCAATGAATATCGATGGCCTTGGAGCAGAGACTATCGACCTTTTTTACGAACTTGGTCTCATCCGTAATATCGCAGATATCTACCGACTACAATCAGAAGACATTGCCCCGCTACAAGGGTTTGGTGAACGTTCGGCCGACCGCATCCTTCATGGCATCGAAGCCTCTAAAGCGGTGCCTTGGGCGAGAGTGCTCTTTGCTATCGGAATCCGGTTTGTAGGCGAAACGACAGCCAAGAAACTGGCGCACGCTTTTCCCAATATTGACCTTCTGATGGCAGCTGATGAAGAGCAGTTGACAGCCGTGGAAGATGTAGGCTACGAGATAGCACGCTCCATCCGCCGATACTTCGAGTCTGCCGACAATCGCACTATCATCGAGCGCTTGCGCAAAGCAGGATTGCAGTTCGAAGGTGAAGTAGCCATAGCGCCTGTAGGCAACTCACTTGAGGGGCTATCCATCGTTATCTCTGGTGTGTTTGATCACCATTCTCGCGACGAATACAAAGCGCTCATCGAGCTGCATGGCGGAAAAAACGTGAGCTCCGTCAGTTCCAAAACCTCATTCATCCTTGCAGGAGGAAATATGGGACCCGCCAAATTGGAGAAAGCCGAGAAACTTGGGGTGAAGATTATGAGCGAAACGGACTTCCTACGGCTCATTGGCGAAATCCACTAATCCAAGCATCGAATCAATCGACAAGCATCTACAATCATCAGGCAATGAATATCAAAGAGTATATATTTCGTTATAAATACCGCCGTCAGCAAAAGCAGCAGCCACGCACGCCTATATATCACAGCTACCGAACGGCTCGCCGCATCTTGCTCCTGTTTGAGAGCGACTTGCTCGAGCGCAACGTGCAAATCAAAGCGCTCATCAAGCAACTGCAGCAAGATGGAAAAGAGGTGACGGCATGGGGCTTTGTATCAGGAAAGAAAATGGCACAATCGGCTACCTTGCGCGACTATAGAGTGCTGGCGCAGCAGGATTTTACCCGCTTGGGATGGCCTCAGGAGCAGCAAATCAAAGATTTGCAACTTGAGTCATACGACCTGCTCATCGATCTCAACGTAAGCCAACTACTCCCACTGCGTTATCTCGTTTTCTATGCCCGCGCTGATTTCCGATGCGGCATGCTCACGCCGAAGCCATGCCTGGCCGATATGCAAATCGACCTCACCCATGTCCAAGCACCTGAAGCGGCACCGGAACGGGCGGAAAACAAGACTGCTGCCGAGGTCGTTGATTCGGCCGTCAATCCAGCATACCTGTTTGACCAAATTTTACATTACCTTCAAACGATAGAAGAAAAATAATAATTGCATCTAAACAATAAGCGAAAGAACAACAACTGCATACTACTAAAAACGAAACGTTATGGAAATACTCAAATACTGTCTTCCTGCACTCATCGTATTGCTCGCCACATGGTTGGTGCTATTCAAGATGCTTCGCGAAGAGCGCGACAAGCGTGAGTTTGAGCTCCGCAAAGCCTCACATAAAGAAGCTCTCCCCATCCGCTTGCGCGGATACGAACGCTTGGCTATTCTCCTCGATCGCACCACACCCGAGCATATGCTACGCGACATGGACATCGCCAATCTGACTGTGCAACAGTTGCAAATACTGCTGATGAAAAAGGTGCGACTGGAGTTTGACCATAACCTTTCTCAACAAGTGTACGTATCAGACTCTGTATGGGAAGCAGTGATACTTGTAGAGGAAGAAATGATTAGTTTTATTGCAGCTGGAGCAAAGAATTTCGAGCCCGACTCGCCCGCGTTGCCGTATGCACAACAACTCATCACAGTATATAGCTCCAACGGGCAGACACCCAATCAGTTGGCACAAATTAAACTCAGGGAAGAAGCCCGCTCAATCATGAACTGACATGAACAACATTCCTTATCCCACAACGATTATCCATATCGCATTCTTCTTTATTATACTTGCGATAACATCTTGTTCCGTCGACACCGAATGCCGGCAGCAGATTAATGTGGTAGTTGGCGTGCAACTTCAGGGTGATTCGCTCCGTTTGAATGCAGACAGTAGTGCTTACGACACGGTGAGTTTCACCCAAATCCGAGGCTTGAGCGTACACGGTTTGGAGCACGACTCACTCCTCGCCGATGGGCTCACCAGCATCTCTACCCTTCAGTTACCCCTCAAAAAGAAGGCTGACACCACTGCTTTTGTCCTCTCACTGGCGGGAATAGAAGATACACTACTCATCGCCTATACACGCGAGTTGTCATACGTTTCTCTCGCTTGTGGTTGTGCCGTTTTATCCACTATCGACACCCTCGATTTCACTACCCACTTCATTGACTCTGTAGAGCTGATTAACACGGCCGTCACTACCGTTAAAGAAAATCATCTCAAACTCTATTTCCATCTCCCGCAATAAATCCGCAATTATCAACAACCCACACATTGCTCATACTTCGTTGAAACGCTGTTTGTACATATTCTTTCTACTCTGTAGCACCATCCCAATGATGGCGCAACTGTCGAATATTGGACAGAACATGGGGCAAGGCAGTGGGCAACAGAAAGTTGTGGAAGAAGAGCCTGACACCACCCCGCTCTGGCAGGGAATGAATGTCAAACTCGACTTGGGCAACACCGTTTACACGCTCGCTACCACCCGCGCCAAGCGGCAGCAATATGAGATAGCGCTCAACTGCAACCTTAAGAACAAGTTCTACCCCACAATCGAGCTCGGATATGGCCTTAGTCATGACATTGTGGGTGGCGGAAACTACGATGGTCAGGGCGGTTTCTTGAAGTTGGGCGTGGACTTGAACCCGCTACGCAAAGGGCGCAACAAATACTACGCTTTGCTCGCAGGCATCCGCATCGGCCTCGGCCTGCAGCAGTTCAGCCTCACCGATGTAACCCTCAACGACGACTATTGGGAGCCGGGCGGCACGACTATGAACTTTCCCGCCACGTTCCGCGCCGATTGCTGGGGCGAGATATGTTTCGGCTTGCAAATCCAAGTGGTAGGACCATTAACCATGGGTTGGTACGGACGAATTCATTTTCTCTTCACCGGATCTACGGGCACGCATCAACCATATTATGTACCGGGTTACGGAGGCGTAGATGCAGGCAACTTTAGTTTCAATTACTACATTGGATACCGCATAGACTGGCCCGAAAAAAAGGCGGGAAAAAAGCCTGATAACGAGCTTCCAGATGCGCAACCAACTGAACTTCAAAATTAAAACACATATAAATATTATGAACGTTACCACATTAGCAGCCGACAATATCCGTATTCTCTCGGCGGCAGCAGTAGAAAAGGCCAAATCTGGCCACCCAGGCGGAGCCATGGGTGGTGCTGATTTCATTAACGTGCTCTATTCGGAGTACCTTCGTTATGACCCGCTTAATCCCGCATGGGAAGGCCGCGACCGCTTCTTCCTCGACCCCGGCCACATGTCCCCGATGCTTTACAGCACGCTTACGCTGGCGGGATTTTATGAGCTCGATGACCTAAAATCGCTTCGCCAATGGGGCAGCGCAATGCCCGGACATCCGGAGCGCGACCTCAGCCGAGGCATTGAGAACACCTCCGGTCCGCTCGGCCAAGGACATACCTTCGCGCTCGGTGCTGCCATCGCGGCTAAGTTCATGAACAGCCGCTTCGGTCAAGTCCACAATCCACGCATCTATGCGTTCATCTCCGATGGCGGCATTCAGGAGGAGATTTCGCAAGGAACAGGTCGGTTGGCGGGACATTTAGGCATGGATAATTTGATTATGTTCTATGATTCCAACGATATTCAGCTCTCCACCGGCTGTGATGCCGTATCATCAGAAAACGTCAAAATGAAATACGAGGCATGGGGTTGGTTTGTGCAAGAGATTGACGGCAACGATGCCAATGCTATCCGCTCTGCCCTCGATGCTGCTATCGCAGAGCCTTCTCGTCCGTCGCTCATCATCGGGCACACAATCATGGGGCTCGGTTGCAGCACAGCAGAGGGCGAGTCGTTTGAAAAACAGTGTGCTACTCACGGCCAACCCATTGGCAAGTCTGGCGCATCGTTTGAGGCTACTATCCGCAACCTCGGTGGCGACCCTGATAACCCATTCGTGATTTTCCCCGAGGTAGCCCAATTGTATGCCGACCGCCGCGAGACACTTATCGCAGCTGCCAAAGAGGCATATGCCGCTCGTGATGCATGGAAAGCAGCCAACCCAACCCTCGCCAAAACGTATGAAGCGTATTTCTCAGAGGAGGTACCCTGCATCGATTGGTCACTCATCCAGCAGAAACCAGGTGCAGCCACGCGTAATGCATCTGCCACCGTACTCTCCTATTTAGCGGAAAACGTGGGCAATATGATTTGCTCTTCTGCCGATCTCTCCAATTCCGACAAGACGGATGGTTTCTTAAAGAAAACGCACGCGCTGACGAAAGGCGACTTCTCTGGTGCTTTCTTGCAAGCTGGTGTAGCTGAATTGACCATGGCATGCGTAATGATGGGTATGCAGATGCACGGCGGCATCATCCCCGCTTGCGGCACATTCTTCGTATTCTCTGACTATATGAAACCGGCGGTGCGCATGGCCGCGTTGATGGAGCTGCCCGTGAAGTTCATCTGGAGCCACGATGCTTTTCGAGTAGGCGAAGACGGTCCTACCCACGAACCGGTAGAGCAGGAAGCCCAGATCCGCTTGCTGGAGAAACTGAAGAATCACCACGGCCGCAACTCGATGCTTGTACTCCGGCCGGCCGATGCTGAAGAAACAACGATGGCATGGCGCTTAGCTATGGAGAATACCCTTACACCGACAGCGCTCATCCTCTCGCGTCAAGACATCCCCGCCCTCCCACATCACGACCCCGAGGGCTTCCGTCGCGGCGCGTATATAGTAGAGAAAGATGCCAATCCACAAGTAGTGCTACTCGCGAGTGGCTCAGAGGTGAGCACACTCCTACAGGGTGCTGAACTGCTTCGCGCTGAGGGTATCCGCTTGCAGATTGTGAGCGTGCCATCAGAGGGACTTTTCCGTATGCAATCGGAGGAATATCAACGAGAAGTACTGCCAGAGGGCATCAGCCGATTCGGACTCACTGCAGGTTTACCCTGCACGCTTGAAGGATTGGTAGGCGAACACGGCACCGTTTGGGGACTTGAATCTTTCGGCTTCTCTGCACCCTACAAAGTGCTCGATGAGAAACTTGGATTTACTGCGCAAAACGTATATGAACAAGTAAAGAAGCTGCTGTAAAACGCTATCGTCAATCAACAATATTCACCGCGCGTGCACCCGCACGCGCGCAATAAAATAAGGTACAACAATGGACTATAATTTTTCAGAAATAGAGCAAAAATGGCAAGCTTATTGGAGCAATCATAACACATACAAGGTAGATAACCATTCCACAAAGCCCCATTTCTATGTGCTCGACATGTTTCCCTACCCCTCGGGAGCAGGCCTCCATGTAGGCCATCCGCTTGGGTATATCGCTTCGGATATTTATTCGCGTTACAAACGTTTACAGGGATTCAATGTGCTCCACCCGATGGGTTTCGACGCATATGGTCTGCCTGCTGAGCAATACGCTATCCAAACGGGTCAACACCCCCTCAAGACCACCAACGAGAACGTGGCACGCTATATCGCACAACTTTCCAAAATCGGGTTCTCTTATGATTGGGACCGCATGGTGCGCACTTGCGACCCAGATTTTTATCGATGGACACAATGGGCATTCGGCCGCATGTTCCATTCATATTACGACGCAGAGCGTCAGCAGGCTCGTCCGATAACCGAACTCATTGAGCGTTTCGAAAACGAGGGGTCGGACCGCTTCAGCTCCAACGAATGGAAGCAGATGACGGAGAAGGAGCAACAGACAGTCTTGATGGATTACCGCATCGCCTATCTGGCTGACACAAAGGTGAACTGGTGTCCGAAATTGGGTACGGTGCTCGCCAACGACGAGGTATCAGAGGGGCTCTCCGTGCGCGGTGGTTATCCTGTGGAGCAACGCGTGATGCGTCAGTGGAGCTTGCGCGTAAGCGCCTATGCACAACGTCTCTTGGAGGGCCTCGACCGCATCGATTGGTCGGACTCCATCAAGGAAACCCAGCGCAACTGGATCGGCCGTTCGGAGGGAGCAGAAATGCAGTTTAAAATAGCCGATTCCAACCTCGAATTCACCATATTCACTACCCGTTGTGACACCGTCTTCGGCGTCACGTTCATGGTGCTGGCTCCCGAGTCAGACTACGTGAAGCAGGTGGTTACCCCTGAGCAGCAGCCCGCGGTGGACGAATATCTGAAATGGGTAAAAACACGTACCGAGCGCGACCGTATAGCTGACCGCCGCGTCACCGGTGTCTTCTCCGGAGCTTACGCCATCAACCCCCTCACCCAACAGAAAATCCCTGTATATATTTCTGATTACGTGCTCGCCGGCTACGGCACCGGAGCCATCATGGCTGTGCCCGCTCATGACAGCCGCGACTACGCTTTCGCACGCCATTTCAACCTCCCTATCATTCCTCTCATCGAGGGAGCAGACGTCTCAGAGCAGAGCTTTGACGCCAAAGAAGGCATCATGATGAACTCCGGCTTCCTCAACGGACTTGAGGTTAAAGACGCCATCCGCAAGATGAAGGAGTATATCGAAGAAACGGGTATCGGTCGCGTAAAAGTGAACTACCGCCTGCGCGACGCTATCTTCTCCCGACAGCGCTATTGGGGCGAGCCCTTCCCCGTGTATTACAAAGACGGCATGCCCTATATTATCCCCGAAGACTGTCTGCCGCTTGAGCTCCCCGAAGTGAAGGAGTTCCGTCCTACGGAAACGGGCGAACCACCGCTCGGCCATGCAGACTTATGGGCATGGGATGAGCCGAACCGCAAGGTTGTAAGCAAAGCGCTTATTGACGACAAGACCATCTTTCCGCTCGAGCTCTGCACGATGCCCGGCTTTGCTGGTTCGTCGGCATATTACCTGCGCTATATGGATAATCACAACGACCAAGCGCTCGTGGGTCGCCAAGCATGCGACTATTGGCAACAAGTTGACCTCTATCTCGGAGGCTCTGAACACGCCACCGGGCACCTCATCTATGCCCGCTTCTGGAACAAGTTCCTCTTCGACCTCGGATTGGTCAACAAAGATGAGCCGTTTAAGAAACTCATCAATCAAGGCATGATCCAAGGCCGCTCGAACTTCGTTTATCGATACATAGGCGAGGGCGCTACTGGTAACCTCTTCATCTCGCAGAACCTCATCGAGCAGCCTGAATACAAGGGTAAAGTGCAACCGATACATGTGAACGTAAACATCGTTCACAACGATTTGTTGGACATCGAAGCCTTCCGCGAGTGGCTGCCAGAATACAAAGATGCTTCATTCGTGTTTGCTGACGGCAGCACCGATGGCCAGGGTGAATACCGCTGCGGTTGGGCTATTGAGAAAATGTCGAAGTCAATGTGGAACGTGGTCAATCCCGATGATATCGTAGCACGCTATGGTGCAGACACACTACGCCTCTACGAGATGTTCCTCGGCCCGCTGGAGATGTCCAAACCATGGGACACCAACGGCATCGACGGCGTGCATCGTTTCTTACGCAAGCTCTGGAACCAATACGAGCAAATATGCGATGATGAACCTACTGCCGACGAGCTTCGTTCGCTCCATAAACTTATCAAGAAAGTAACTTGGGATATCGAACATTTCTCATTCAACACCTCCATTCCAGCTTTCATGATTGCACAATCCGAATTGCAGAAATGCAGCAAACGAGCCATTCTGGAACCCATTGCCATCCTACTTGCGCCGTTTGCTCCGCACTTGGCAGAAGAAATGTTCCACCGCTGCCAACCTGCTTCTGGTGATACTATCTTCGATGCTGCGTGGCCAGAGCTCTGCGAGCGCTACTTGGAGGAATCTACGGTGAAGTATCCGGTGCAGTTCAACGGCAAAGTGCGCTTCACGATGGAGTTCCCCAAGGATGCCACACGCGAAGCCATCGAGCAAGCTGTTTTGACGGCACCGCAGTCCGCACCCTTCCTCAATGGCCAATCGCCGAAGAAAGTGATAGTAGTCCCCGGCCGCATCGTAAACATTGTTTTGTAGACGCCTCTTTATAAAGAATACGCATAAAAATAAAGCCAAGCTATAACCAGACGCTATAGCTTGGCTTTAAGGAAGTAAGTGTTAGTAGTTGTTAAGTCTTAAGTTTAGTAAAAGTGTTAGCAGACAAGTGCTAATGATAAAGCATATTTTTTATGTTGCAAAGGTACTATTTTTTGATCCGAAATCAACAAATCAAACGACACTATTTTGATGGAAATCGACAAAAATCAATATAGGAAATCGTCAATTGTCGTTTTTAAGGTGCTTATTAAGAGGGTATTATTACTAAAATTTACACGTTTGATATCTTCCATCAGGTACTCGGTTTTTTATTAAATTATTGCAAATAATTTGCATATTCTTTACCCATAAAGGGTTCGATCTGCAAATTTTTTTACTCAAAAATTTGGCCGTACCAAAAAATCTATGTACCTTTGCAGTTGAAACTCTAAGGAAAACAAGATGCTATTACATTTGGTTATATTACTTCCGATACTCATAACTGCTATTTGGGCTATAGTGAGTAAGGTGCGGGTGAAGGCATGGCATGATGTAGCAGAACTGCTGATTACCGTAGTGGCAGGGCTGCTAAATGCAGTACTGATAGCGGCGTGGTATGAAAACGGCGAATTAACAACGCCCCTTTTTATGCTCCGTCAGATTTGTGTGGTGCTGTTCGTGCCAATATGTTACGTATATTTTGCTCGGCAAATTACGATCAATTCGTTTGACTTGGTGGTTATCACCCTGTTATGGGCATGCTTGCTACTTTTTACGTTGCCGGGAGGTGTCGTGAATTTAAGCAGCGAAACGCTTTTAGATGAGGCTTTTAAGCTATGGACTTATACCATAATTACTGATGATGACGTGTATAATATAGAGGTGTGCAGTATCATCCTAATTTTACAATTGACAATGGCAGTAATCAGCTATATGGACATTATTCGGCTCTTTAGGAAATATAGACTCCGCGCTCGAGGGAATGTGCAAATCTACTTGATTTGGATAGCTGCAATGATTGGTTTTCTGCTTTCTATGACTATCCGTGGTTATATCTATGAGCATGGAAGGATGTGGCTTTTCTTTGCGTTTTATTCATTACTTTTCAGCTCTATTTTTGCGCTGCTGGCGCGCAACGTGGACCTGCGTCCATATCTGCAACCGATTGTAGAGGAAGAGGAAAGAAAAAGTCCCAATAGCGAAATCTCACCACTGAACAATCCACCGGTAAATGCTGAAAATCTCATCAATCAAAGCCGTCAAATGGCGGCTCATGTGCGTAAGTTGCTCAATGAAGATTGCGTATGGAAGCAAGCCGGCTATACCTCAAAAGATGCCATTGCGAACATCGGAACGAATCGCACGTATTTCGCCAGGATGATGCAGGCGGAATTTGGTTGCAATTTCAGCGACCTGATACTGAAGAAACGTATGAACGAAGCCCGTCGTCTTTTGCTCACCACTGAACTGACAGTAGCTGAGGTTGCAGCGTTGTCGGGTTTTGGAGATTCGAGCACCCTCACCTTGCACTTCAAAGAAATAGAGCACACCACGCCCGCCAAGTGGCGCAAAGAAAAGACAGAGTAATCTTGGATTGCAGAAGCAAACCCTTACTCTAAAATGTGTAACGCTCGCGTTGCTCTCTGCTCTTCGAGCTCGCTTCGCTCACTGTTTGTAACGAGGTATCCTTACTCTAAAATGTGTAACGTTTGTAACGTTTGTAACGCTTTGACAAATAAATCAAAGCGCTACTGCACTGCATTTTGTGATATCGCAGCAGTTTGCTGCGATTCTCGTATTGTTCGTTGGCAGGAGATATTATCTCCGTCCTATTATCCCCTGGAACGCGCGAAGCGCAATTGGAACCATTTGGAACGCCGCAGGCTCTTGGAACGCGCGAAGCGCATCTGGAACGGCCTTTGGCAAATGGAACGCTCCTTAGCGCTACTGGAACGCCGCATAGCGGCTACTCGTGTACGTGTGTGCGGTGATAATGCGATGAGAGTGCGATGAGCGTGCGGTGATTTTGAATTGCGGTGCAAAATTACTGCAAAAATTTGGATAAAAAAAAGGTAAAATGCACGAAATCCGAAAAAAATGCAATTAACTCTGTAAAAATACAGAGGAGTTGCATATTAACAAACATCTTATATTGTGTTTTATGTCAAAGCAGCAAGCAAAGCGATGCGTTACAAACAGTGCAGTAATGCTTTATTTGTCAAAGCGTACAAACAGTAACATGTTGGCATTTATGTCAAAACGTTACAAACGTTACAAACGTTACACATTTTTGAG
>CAMGMU010000035.1 GCA_946059305.1 uncultured Bacteroidales bacterium
GGAATGAAACTGCTGGCGGTCATACCGGGGGTGGTGTTGACCTCAAGGAGCATGATTTGATAGCCCGAAAGGATATGAGCAGCCGGATTATCGGGCAGGTTGGTGGGCTCGAGGATGTAATCCGTACGGATGATGCCTTTGCATCCGAGGAGTTTGTGAATCCGTATAGTAAGTGCTTGTACGGCATCTCGAACAGCATCCGGGATACGTGCGGGCGTTATCTCATCGGCCAAGCCGTTGTATTTGCTGTCGTAATCGAAGAACTCGCAGTGGTTGACTACCTCCGTAATGGGGAAGGCCACCTCTTTCTCACGGGTTCGATACACGCCACACGTGATTTCCGTACCGCCCATGAACGCTTCGATAATCACCTCATCGCCTTCGGCAAAAGCAGCTTCGATAGCGGGCTGAACCTGCTCTATCGTCTTCACTTTGGTGCAGCCGAAACTGCTGCCGCCTACGTTGCTTTTGATAAAACAAGGCAAGCCAATCTTCTCCACCACCTCTTGGCTGGCAATTTGCTCGCCCTTGCGGAGCAACAACGATGCCGCAATATGAATGCCAAAACCGCTCAAATAGTGGTTGCATGCGTATTTATTGAACGTCAGAGCAGCGGGCAATACGCCACAGCAGCTGTAGGGCAGGTGAATCAAATCAAAGTAGCCCTGCAAGATACCATTTTCGCCCGGAGTACCATGGATAGTGATATATGCAAAATCAAATCGGTGTTTCTGACTGGCGTATTCATAAGAGAAATCATTTCGATCCATATCCACCCATTCAATCTTGTTGGCAGGGTCCGTATAAGAGGTTATATCCCCTTCGCCTTGATAGTCAGCAGCTGCTTTCCAGCAGAGGCCATGCAGGCAGACTACCGTGATATCATAGCGCTCCTTATCCATGAAGGCGTAGATGCCAGCGGCACTGCGGAGCGATACTTCGTATTCGGAGGAATCACCTCCGGCTACTATTGCAATTTTCTTTTTCATTACAGACTAATTTCGCGAAAGCTATTATGCTTACATTGCAAAACAACTATTCGCACCCAAATTTGGGTGCAAAGTTACCGTTTTTTTTTGAAATGAGCAAAAAAAACGAAGTTTATTTGTTGTTTTTAGGGAATTTTTGAAAAATAAATGCGATTTTGGGCTATTCTACGATGGAATCTACTTTTCCAGAGCCCAAAATGGTGGTGATTCGTTGGCCGATTTTCAGTTCCTCGGCATGGCGTATGATGCGGCCACCGGAGGTGGTGAGACTATATCCCATTCGGAAAATTCGTTCGGGCGAATGCAGTTCGATGGTTTTCTCAGCGATATCCAATTCGTGTATCTGCTTCTGCAAGCGTTGCTGAAATAGGAGACGTATGCGCATCTGTTTCTGGTCGAGCTTGGCGGCTAAGGTGCGGGTGAAGGCAGCCGTTTGGCGCAAGCGCTCAGAGAGGAGCTGGAGCTTTTCGTCTTGTTCGGCTATACATTGGATGAAATATTCGGCGGCAGCGGTAGGCGTTTTTACAGAAAAATACGACACTCTATCCACAACCGACACGTCTCGCGTATGCCCGATTCCTGCTATGATGGGCAGCGGAAAATTAGCGCAGTAAAATGCCAAGTCATAATTATCAAAAGCGCTAAGGTCAGTCGTAGCGCCTCCTCCTCGGATAATCACTACGGCATCAAACTCCAGCTCGCGGCTGTAGATGGCATCGAGGGCGCTGATGATGGAAGCTGCGGCAGTATCGCCTTGCATAGTGGCCGCAAAGAGTGTAGTGCGAAAAGCATAGCCGGCAGCATTGTGGAGGAGTTGGTTTTGAAAATCCTCGTAACCGGCTGCCGTGGAGGCTGAGATAACGGCTAATCGTTGTGGGAGAATTGGCATGCGAAGGGATTTCTGCAAGTCTATCACTCCCTCATCCGTAAGTCGCTTGAGTGTCGCTTCTTTTTGTTTGGCCAGTGCTCCCAAAGAATAGGAGGGGTCGATGTCCTGAATGGTCAAACTAAGGCCATACACAGGATGAAAATCTACTGATACCTCAGCAAGCACCTGCATGCCCACTTTAAGCGGCATCCCTACTGCATGTTCAAATGCGAGGCTCACTTGTTGCCAAGTGCTTCGCCAGCAGTTGGCTTTGATTTTGGCCTTGAACTGCGGCTGAGCATTATTCGCTGTGCGAACCAGTGGTTGGCCCTCTGATGATTCGCTTTCAGCCAACTCCAAATAGCAATGGCTACTCGGTTTTGCAGAGAGACTGCTAATCTCCGCCCGAACCCAATACGAGTTCGGGAATGCCCCTCGCAGAGCGAGTTGCACCACAGATAATAATTCACTCAGCGAATAACTTTTCATTCTTACACGATTGCTATCTCCTGCGTTGGAACAATCTTATACAGAGGGAAAAGATATGGTCTTCAGTTTCTTTATCATTTCCATGGGGTCAGGCGCACGGAAGACGCTACTGCCCGCTACGAGCACGTCGGCTCCGGCATCAAACAGCAGTGGGGCGTTTTCTGCATTTACACCCCCATCCACTTCTATCAACGTGGGCAGTTGGCGCTCGCGAATAGCTTGTTTGATGAAACGCACTTTATCGAGCGTCTCAGGAATAAATTTCTGTCCGCCAAAACCCGCAAAAACCGACATCAGCATCACCATATCCACTTTATCCAGATAGGGCAACAGCCGCTCCGGCGCAATATCCGGATTGATGGTAAGGGCCGTACGAACCCCCTTCGCGCGGATTTTCTCAATCGTAGGCATAGGGTCATCTACTGCCTCCAGGTGAAAGCCTACCGACCATGCACCCGCATCGCAGAAGCGCTCTACATAGCGAATGGGCTCGGTGATCATCAAGTGTACATCGAGAGGCTTACGAGCCAAGCGTTTGAGAGGCTCCATCACGGGGAAACCAAACGAGATATTCGGCACGAAGACGCCATCCATTACGTCCACATGAATCCACTCAGCTTCCGATTGGTTGAGCATTTCTATTGCCTCACCCAATCGAGCAAAATCCGCTGAAAGAATCGAAGGAGATATATACTTCATGATTATTTATCGAAAATTGCTGCAAATTTACGAAGATTTTTTCAAATAACAAAATATTGGAACAAAAACAAGCAAATTTATAAAAAATTTTTGCTTGCCGATGGCATCTCATCGTCCGTTCATTGCACGTTCATTGCACGTTCATTGCACGTACATCCTACGTAAAAATACATACACACTACGTGTTTACCTCCTGTAAACGCTGTGTAAAAATGCGGTCTTTCCCTAAAAAAGTAGTCAGCAGTAATGCTTTATTTGTCAAAGCGTTACAAACGTTACAAACGTTACACATTTTTGAGTAAGGATATGCGTTTTTTGCCGTCAGGAGTGGAGCTTTTCGCACAAATGGGAAGTTGCTTATCGGGTGGTGCGGAGCCAATGTTCGAGCTCGTCCATCCACTGCTGGCGGTAGCGAAAATGGAGGTGGGAGCACCAACCATGTCCGCCTTCTGGATAGAGAATGAGGGTGGCGCTGATGTCGTGGTCGAGTAGTGCGCGATAATAACTGATGCTGTTTTGCACGGGCACGAGACCATCATCGGAGGAGGCTACGATAAACGCTCTCGGCGTCTGCTTCGTCACCTGTTTTTCGCAACTATAGAGGAGGATATCCTGCTGAGAGGGGTGGTCGCCGAGGAGATTGATGCGGCTACCCATGTGTGTGAACGACTCATCCATCGTGATGACCGGATAGAAAAGTATTTGGAAATCCGGTCTCTCTTCCGGTATGCTCCATCGTGTGGCAGCGGTGGCGGCTAAGTGTCCGCCAGCCGAGAACCCCATGATGCCTATCTCTTGAATCCCCCACTCACTCTGATGCTCGCGCATGAGGCGCATCGCCCGATGCACATCCTCAAGCGGTATATCCTTCACTCCGGCCGGCAGACGATACGTGAGTACCGCCAAGGCAATGCCTTGCTCATTGAGCCATTGCGCCAGATTATGTCCCTCTGTTCCATGCCATACATCCCAATAGCCGCCTCCGGGGCAGCAGAGGATGGCTTTGCCGTACGATTGCTCAGGCAGATAGATGGTAAGCGTAGGGTCGGTCACTCGCCACGAATGGACGCCATCCGTTTGATTCGGTTGCTCATCGGTCCAAGAGAGGAAAGGCGAAGGGGTTGGGGCTGGTTGCTCTTCGCTCCATAGATGAAAGAGCAATGGAGCTGCCATGGCTGAAGCAGAACATTGGATGATGCAAAGGAGAAAAACGATAACGTTAACCTTAACCCTAACCTTAACGCTACTGCTGTTAGCGCAATCGTTATCACTTATATAGACTTTTTTCATTCGTTTTCTTCTTTGATGGGTGTCTCGATGCGTTTGAAACGTTTCTGACGCTGTTTCCATCGTTCGCGAGCATACTGCTGCATGTCGGTGAATTGGTCGTTTTCATCCGTTATCTCCAAACCAAAAACGGTTTCGATAACGTCCTCCAGCGAGATGATTCCCTGGAAAGCGCCATAGTCATCAATCACGATGGAAATCTGCTCCTTGTGCTGAATCAGTTGATCCCAAATATCGGGAATGGATGTCTCTTCGTTGAAATACGGCAAGGGGCGACGAATCTCGCGGAGGGTGACATTGAACTTATCCTCAGCCAGCAGCTCGAGTGCATCGGAGCGGAGGATATAGCCTGTGATGAACTCGGGCGAATCGCCATATACAGGGATACGCGAGAAATGGTCGTATTTATCTACCTTATAAAAATCGCGTAGGGTCATGAATTCCGGCGCAGTAGCAGCAACCACGCGAGGCGTCATGATTTCATAAGCTTTGATGTCGTCAAGACGGATGATGTTTTGGATGATTTTATTCTCATCTTTATCAAACACACCCTCTTCTTCGCCTACGTTTGCCATTGCGCTGACCTCCTCACGCGAGATAGAGGCTTCTTCCTCCACTTCTTTCGGGGTGATGAGCCATGTAAGGCGCTCAACGCACCACACGATGGGGTAAAGCACAAAAATCAACACACGGAGAATACGTGCGGTGAAATGGGTGAGTTTGCGCCAATGCGTAGTACCGATAGTTTTAGGAATAATCTCAGCAAAAACGAGAATGAGGATGGTGGTGATGGCGCTCACCAAACCAAACCATTTACTGCCGAACACGATGGTTGCCTGTTGACCTACACCCGCCGCACCGATGGTATTGGCGATGGTGTTGAGCGACAGAATAGCTGCCAACGGACGGTCAGTATCCTGCTTGTATTCGCGCAGGAGCGAAGCCCATTTATCACCCTCATCTTCCTTCATCTGAAGGAAAGAGAGCGTGGTGGACATCAATACGGACTCCAAGATGGAGCAAATAAACGAAACCGCAATCGCGGACAAGAGAAATAATAATAAAAGAGTCATTATATATTGATTGTTTGGCGCAGGCGCCAAATTGATTGTTGCCTTTGGCGATTGATTGTTGCTTTTGGATGTTGTTTGTTGGGAGCAAACTCTCAATTGATTAGCAGTAAAACAGTATAATTGCTACTTGCATCAGTTGATTAGAGGCAGTGTTTGGCGGCTTCAGCGGGGGCAGATAGAGAACCAAGTAATTGGCGTATTTCTGCATAATCGCGGAGTTGTATTTCGCGAACAGACAGCCCCTTTTCTGCAAGTATTTTGTTTGCCATTTGTTCAGCAGAAGCATCTATAGGCTTTGGAGTGGCGGAAACTGCTCCTAATGGGTAGGGTGTGAGCAAGCTCAGGAGCTCAGATGCCACTTCCTTTACCGTAAACTTATAGGCAATCTTCTCGCGCACCACCTCCCGCTGCAAGAGGATATTGGGGAGGGTGAAATAGGGGCTCGGGAAGAGGAGCGGCCGCAAATGGGCTATCCACGGGCAAGCGATATGATACACAGGTACTTGGGGGCAATCGAGAAGGGCCGCTTCAAGGGTGGCTGTACCGCTATTGACGATGGCAGCCATCGAAGTGCGAAGCAACTCGTGAGCTGCTTCGAATCGCACTGGATAACCATTTGCCAACGAAGCATACAGCTCAGGAGCAATTCCTGGAGCGCCCGCTATCGTGATGGTTGCCTCGATGCCTGCTTGCTGCAAGGCTGCTTCTGCTGCACGAATCATAGTAGGCAAACAATGCCGAATCTCGCTTTCTCGCGAGCCCGGGAGTAACGCTATCCCGCTTCGGGGAGCATCAGCTGGCGGAGGCGGACCAACCTCGCATACGCAGGGGTTGCCCACATATGTGCATTGATAGCCAAACTGCTGATAGAAAGCGGGTTCGAACGGAAAAATGCCGAGTACTTCATCGCATAGGCGCGCAATCTTATGCACGCGCCATTTTTTCCAAGCCCATACTTTAGGCGGGATATAATAGATAATCCGAGTGGCGGGCAAATGTTTGCGGCAGAATGCGGCCATTCGAAGATTAAAAGATGGGTAATCAATGAGGATAAGCGCATCGGGCTGCTCACGGAGCAACGCCTCTTGCGCAATGCGGAAATTGCGGCGGATGGCTCCTGCATGACGTATGACCGACACGATTCCCATATATGCCATCTGCCGATAATCTTGATACAGTTTTACCCCTTTATCACGCATAGCATCTCCTCCGAGACCCGCAAATCGGGCTTCGGGATGCCGCTCTCGCAATTGGCTGACGAGAGCGGCTGCGTGTATGTCGCCAGACGCTTCTCCGGCTATGAGGAAAACGGTCATATAGAAGTGAGGATTGCTGCCAAGACGTAGGGCATTCCTCCTATGAGAATCCCTTTGGCGAGTTTCCACGTGTCGAGTTGATAAAAAACAAAGAGAAACGCCATGTCGGGAAAGAACGATACGAGAAACATCTTACTCAGCATCGAACCGGCCTGAAAATGAAAGGCACGCAACGCTTCCCAAAGGTGGAACGTCTGGATATATGCATATCCGAAAAGAGAGGGAAGAGCCAACCCGATGAGGATGCCTATCCAATAGCGGTCGATATGATCAAGAAACTGTCTCATTGGCGAAGTAACTGGAGCGTATCGTAATCGGTCATATCGGTAGAAGCCGGACACACCGAAATATATCCGTGTGCGCACGCGTATTGGTCCGTATCTTCGGCTTCGGGCTCGAGATTTACGTAATTGCCGGCAAGAGAGAACAGCATGTGTTCGGGATCGTCAGAAAGGATGTTCCACTCTTTCTCCCAATAGCCACGGCAGTGACGCGTGAAGCGATAGCCTTGAATAGGGCCTATAGGTGCGTTCACGTTCCAGCATCTGCCAAAAGCATACGGCATCTCCATTATTCGACGGATAATCTCCGGCATCCAACGCTCCATCTCGGAGAAATCCACATCAGGGTCATGACTGCAAATCGACCATCCGATAGACGGTATTTGATGCACGGTTCCTTCAAAAACGGCTCCCATCGTGCCGCTGTAGAGCACGTTGATTGTGCCGTTGTCGCCATGATTGATACCGGAGCAAACGAGGTCGGGTCCGCCATCGGGGAAAAGCTGATGGAAAGCCAGTTTAACGCAATCAGTGGGGGTGCCGCTGCAGGTATATACACGCAAACCCGGCTCCGTTTTGACCAAGTCTAGACTTACTGGCCGAAGCACGGTCATGGCATTGCTCTGTCCGCTTTGCGGACCGCTCGGTGCCACTACCGTGATTTCGCCCATGGGTTGCAACACACGGATGAGCGTCAGGATTCCCTTGGCGCCCCATCCGTCATCGTTGGAAATAAGGATTCTCATTTACCGCTCAATCGTGCCACTTCGTCAATAATTGCCTGCGCAAATTTGTCGGCCTGCTCCATTGTAGGTGCCTCGGAATATACGCGAATAATCGGCTCGGTGTTGGATTTGCGGAGCAATACCCATCCCTGCGGGAAATTAATCTTTACGCCATCGCGATCATCTACATCGTACATTTTATAAATACCCTTGATAGCTGTGAGGATCATATCAACATCGATATCAGGGGTGAGATCAATGCGGTTCTTTGAGATGAAATACGGAGGATAGGTAGCGCGAAGCTCTGACACTTTGCAGCCTTTGTGTGCGAGGTGCGAGAGGAAGAGTGCGATACCAACGAGTGCGTCGCGGCCGTAGTGCGAAGCGGGATAAATCACACCACCGTTGCCTTCGCCTCCGATGACCGCACCAATGCGCTCCATCTCTGTGGTAACGTTCACTTCGCCCACTTTTGACGAAGAATAGGTGCAACCATGGGCTTCGGTAACGTCTTTGAGAGCACGCGAAGAAGAGAGATTGCTCACCGTTGCGCCAGGAGTATGCGAGAGCACGTAATCGGCTACCGCTACTAGCGTGTATTCCTCTACGAACATCTCACCATTTTCGCAAACGAGTGCTAAGCGATCCACGTCAGGATCCACTACAAAACCAACGTCGGCCTTCCCTTGCTTCAAAAGGTCAGAAAGCTCGGTGAGGTTCTCTGGAAGCGGTTCGGGATTGTGGGGGAAATGGCCATCGGGCGTGCAGTTGAGCTCGATAATGTTCTTTACTCCAAGTGCACGCAGTAAGGCAGGAATAGCTACACCGCCGATGGAGTTAACACAGTCAATGGCTACCGTAAAATTAGCAGCCTCAATAGCAGCCTTATCAACGAGCTTCAAGCTGAGCACGTTGTCAATATGATACTGGAGGTAGTCTTTATGGATAACCTGACCGAGATTATCCACTTCAGCGAACGTGAAGTCTTCGCGCTCCGCTATATCGAGCACCTCTTTCCCTTCTGCATCAGTGAGGAACATACCCCTTTGGTTGAGAAGCTTGAGCGCATTCCATTGCTTGGGGTTGTGAGAAGCGGTGAGGATGATGCCTCCGGCAGCGTTTTCGCCGGTGACAGCCAGTTCGGTAGTAGGCGTGGATGCCATTCCGATATTAACTACGTCATAGCCCATACCAATAAGTGTACCTGTAACGAGCAGGTCAACCATTTGGCCGGAGATGCGGGCGTCGCGACCTACTACGATACGGTTGTTGTCAGGGAGCATGCGTCGGCGCTGGGTAGCGTAAGCTGCGGTGAAACGAACGATATCCACAGGGTTGAGACCATCGCCTACGCGACCACCAATGGTGCCTCGGATACCTGAAATAGATTTAACGAGTGACATAATGTAAAGTTTAAAAAAGTATCAGGTGTTTATTGGGATAAATCATTAGAAACGGCGAATCTGCAATTTGATGTCGTAGCCATATGGAATGGTTTCATACGAGTTGGAACCATATCGGCTGGGACAGATAAGTTTGCCCTCTGCGCCAGTGTATTTGAGTTTTTGTACCGCCCAATAGAGTCCCTCGCAATACGAATAGAGCTCCACCAAATTGTACTCCATCGGATAGGCACTCTCGTTGGTGTTCCAATAGGATAAGGTATCGGCTTCTTCGGTGAGTGTGTATTGCCGATAGCGGAGGTTAAAGCGGTCGTTGGTTTCGAGCGCGGGTTTGGTGGTATCACCAGGAGTAGTGAGGTGAAAATAGCAGTATTCTTCCAGTTCAAGATACTCATTTTCTTTCCACTGATCATATTCCGGCTCTTCGTAGATGATAGTGATGTTGTTGCGCTCAACAAATTGTTCGATGAGTTTCTTTTCAGCCTTGAGCTCTTTTGCATAGGTGCGAGTTGCATTTTGGCAGCTGCCTAACGTAAGCATTGCAGCCGCAAAAAAGGCCATTGCGGCGATAGGTAACACTTTTTTATTCATATTTCGTTTTTTATATATTCATTAAATAGTGCGCGCGTGCACGAGAATATTTTCGGACTCAGCCGCTATTCTACAATACGCGTGTTGGTGACGTCGATGATGCAGTTTTGTAGTGGCGGCACGTGGTCATTTCCGTCTTTGCCATAAGCCGTATAATAGGGGCAAATGAGCCTTACAGCTTCGCCCTCGCGCATAAGTGGCAAGATATGGTCGATAGCCCATAAGGATTCCCTGCGGCTCACTTGTATGATTGTTTGACAATCTTCAAGCAGTTTCCCCTCGAGGGTTGTAGCGGTGTAGAATATCTCTACTTTGTGTTGCGGAAGGATAGAGTCGCCTTCTGTGTGGCGATAGATGCAATACCAATAACCGTAGTCTTCGAGCGTATAAGTGGTATCTGCATGTTTCACCCATTCCGTAAGTTGTATATCTGCTGCTTCCGCCAATCGCATATTGATGATGGAGGCTGACACACCAATAGTATCAGCTTTCTGTTGATTGGCTGGGGCTTGAGGCTTCACCCGCTTGCAGCTTAGGGCTGCCAAACAGATAAAGAGCAGGATAAGGAATCTATTTTTTCTCATGTTGCTTCTTATATTCAGAAGGGGTCATGCCATATGCTACCTTAAAGCATTTTGCAAAATAGCGGGAGTCATTGAGTCCTACCATATAAGCCACTTCTGTGATATTATATCGTCCGTCGAGTAGCAGTTCAGCTGAGTGACGAATGCGGGTATCGCGAATATATTCCACGGGTGAGAGACCGGTGAGCGTCTTCAGTTTGTTGAAGAAACAAGTGCGTCCGATAGCCATCTCTTTAACCATATCTTCAACTGAGAGGTCGTTATTGTCCATGTTTTCTTCCATAAACTGTTGTAGTTTTTGGAGGAACGTCTCATCTGGCGAGAGGCGTTTTTCTGTGGGCTTATCCGGTTCTGATATTGTAGGCTGCATCATCTTTGTGCGGTACAGCTCTTGCAGTCGTTGGCGCTGACGGACAATATTATCAATGCGCGCAAGCAGGTATTCGGGCGAGAAGGGCTTGGTGATGTAATCATCGGCCCCATATTCGAGTGCTTGCAATCGTGATTCGATGGCCGACTTGGCGGTGAGTAGAATCACGGGTATATGCGACGTGAAGATATCCGTTTTGAGTCGTTCGGTCAGCTCGAGGCCATCTACGTTGGGCATCATCAAATCGGTAACGATGATATCAAACGATTGATGCTTAGCAATAGTAAACGCTTCCTCGCCATCTGACGCCTGCACAACAACGTAATCCTTGGCGAGAATATTTTGTAGGAAAACGCGCATATCGTGGTTGTCATCTACTACGAGCACCGCTTTCTTGACGTTTTCGTTATCTCCCTCTTCTGCTACTTCTGCTACCTCTGAAGGCTCGGTAGTAGCGTTGATATCGCTGAAAATAACGTTGGCTTCTTCGCCGAAATGTGCTTTGTCGCGCAAGAGCATAACCTTGAAGGTTGTGCCCATTCCTACTTCAGAAGACACATCGATATGGCCGTTTTGCAAATCTACGAGTTCCTTCACCAGATTGAGCCCGATGCCGGTGCCGGTTTTCTCCTGAGAGGCATTGATTTCGTTATTGCTGCTGAAGCGTTGAAACAGCACCGAACGTTTATCTTTAGGGATACCGATACCGGTGTCTGATACTTCAAGAATGAGGTATTCGTTGTTGTCAGAAACGCGGAGCGTGATGCTCTTACCAGATGGCGTAAACTTGAACGCGTTGCTAAGCAGGTTGTAAATGATTGTATCCACTTTCTCAGAATCCACCCATCCCATCGGGTTGTTCATGTGGTTTTCATATTGAAAATCGATATGTTTGTCGGTTGCTTCTCTAACGAAATTACCGAAAGTAGCTTTCGCCAAAGCTGCTACGTCAGCATACTGCACGCGCAGCTGCATTTTGTTGTTTTGAATCTTTCTGAAATCAAGAATCTGATTTATAAGGCGCAACATTCGCTGCGCATTGCTCCTTACGATTTCCAACTGCGTACGTGCCACCTGACTGAGTTGTTCTTCTCTGAGTACGGTGTCCACTGGGCCGGTGATGAGCGTGAGCGGTGTACGCAATTCGTGGCTGATATTGGTGAAGAAACGCAATTTAATCTCCGTTACTTTCTGCTCAACGGCTACTTCTTGACGCAATTGATTGGTAGTGTTAAACTGCGAATATCCGACATAGCAGATGATGAAGATAATCAGGAAATAAATCATAAATGCCCACGGGGTCGCCCAAAATGAGGGAGCAATATGGATATTAAGCGTCTGTACATTGTCACACCAAATGCCTTCGCCATTAGTGGATTTTACTCGAAATACATAATCGCCTGCTTGCAGATTACTGTAAGTGACACGTCGCTCGTTTTGTACGAATGTCCAATCCTTATCAAGACCATCGAGCTTATATGCATACTGCACATTCTCTGGAGTGCTGTATTCGAGAGCACTGTATTCGATGGTGAAGACTGACTGCGCATGCTTGAGTTTAATGTCCGGATTGTAGCAGATATTGTCGTTGATAGGGCCACCTACCTTAGCTCGCTCGTTCATCACGAGCAGCTCTGTAAAGCGAATCTCAGGTGCTTCTATAGAGTGCGACAAGCTCTCCGGTGCAAAACTGCACGTGCCAAAATTATACCCAAAAAGGAGGGTGCCGTTGTGGAGCAGGATGCTCCTTGACTCGCTGAATACGGCCTTTTTCTTTCCCTCCAATGCGTTGTAATGGCGGAATGAACGCGTGGTGGCATCGAAATGCGCAATACCATTCTCATCATTCATCCAAATATCGCCTTTGTTGTCGCCCACAATGGATAACACGATATCCGAACTGAGTCCGCTACGAGAGTTATAGATGCGTATGTTGTGTTCTGCGAGTACATCTTCTGCATGGGGATTGAGTACTTCCACCAATCCTCCTCCGAAGCTGCCGAGCCACATATGACCATCGTCGGATCGATAGATAGCGCGTATGTCGTAATAAGAAGTTTGACTCACTTCGAGGCTACGAGTATTTACTCGCACCAACCCATTGGTGGTTGCCGCCCAGAGGGTGGTGTCGTCTGCCATGCAAAGTTGGCGCACTTTGCTGCCAAAGTCAGTGGAGTAACCCGGCCATTGGTCGCCTTCGTGGATAAACAGCCCCTCTCGGAGGATATTAATGCCTCCCCCATACGTAGCGATATATAAACTGCTATCTGCCCCATACACCATATCATAGATATTATCGCTGCTGAGGCTGTTGATTTTGGAAGAATGCGTAAGGTGCTTCAGTTGCCCGTTTTTCTCGATGAAAATGCCATCGCCTTTGGTGCCGTAAAGCACAGTTCCATCGGCTTTCTCTATCATGCAATACACACGTCCGGGGAGAGACTGCTGGCGGAGGAACTGACCTTCAGCGGTATAACGGCGGATAATTCCATTTTTGGATGCTACGAGCACCTCACTGTTGCGCAACTGCAAGAGGGCGCGTACTTCAATCGACTGATTGTCATCGCCGCGGTTGTCTGATAATGTAAACCGTTCAGACGAAGCGCTGATGCAATCCACCCCGGTATCGTAGCTTCCCAACCAGAGATTACCACGTTTGTCAATGTAGGCAGAGTGGATGATATTGCTCACGCCATCGAAATTCGAAACAAGTTTATCTTCTTCTGCTGAATACATGGCAAAACCGCCACCGTAGGGGTTGACAAACACGTGTCCTGCTGCATCTTCTGAGAAAATCAGGTTGTAGTTTTGCAGATTGCGGTAGTTTTTATCTGGCTCACTTTCGTAATGGCGGAGGCTGCCGTCAGGTCGCAAGCAAATCACGCCATTCTGCTCGTTGATTAGCCATGCTTGATGTTGACGGTCAACATACGCGCTGATGAAATGGTTGCTCGAAATCTCTTTGCTTGACGCATCGTAGATTGTGTATTTGCTACTGCGGGTATCATACACTCCAAAGCCACTGTTCTCTGTACCGATAATCAAGCTGCGGTCGTTGAGTGCTTTGATGAACGTGATAGGGCTGCCGAAACGGAGATGGATTCGGCTGAACGAAGTGCTGCCTGCGTTGGTCATCCAAATCTCACCTTTTGCTGTGCCGAAACATACCGCTTGCCCATGTGCCAAGCCGGCTGTGATGCGGTTATCTTCGGCTGAAGTGCCAAGCATCAAATGGTGCTGCTCAGTTTCTCTGAAATGTTCCACTCCGGCATCAGTACCTACCCATACACTTCCTGCTGCATCACAGAGCAAGCAAGAGGCATCATCCGTGAGCGTGAAATCGTTGCGCTCCACGTTATCGCGCACTTTCCGCCCCGTTCGTTCCTCTTTTATCCTCACCAGATGTCGTCCTCCCGCGAGCCAAATCACCCCTGCTCGCTGTTCTAACAGCAGATGGCGCTGCTGGTAAACAAAACGTGTGTCGTGAATACCTGTAGGGAGAATCGTCTCGGAATGTTTGTTGAGTCGGTAATACGCTCCATCGTTGGTCTTCATCCAGATATACTGTGCGCTGTCTTCGTAGAGATAATCCACGCGGTTGGACGTTACCTGACTACCCGAAAGAGCGGGTTTATATACCTTGAAATTATGCCCATCAAAGCGATTTAGACCATCCCATGTGCCGAACCACATAAAACCATCAGAGTCTTCGAGAATCGACATGACGGTATTCTGACTCAAGCCATCAGCAGCCGAGTAATGACGTGCGGAATACTGCATCGCCCCTTGAGCAAAAAACGAGCTCAAGAGGCATATGAATAGAATGTATGTAAATTTGATGCGCTTCATTGGCAATCTTTTCGGTATATATTTGAGGCTAAGGAAACTCTCCCGAATACGTTTCTGCATGGGTGAGAAAACGTTTCGGGAGGCTTATGTAGGGCTTTATTCAGGGAGCATTACTACTTCAAACACGTTGCCGCTTGCTGCGAGTTTCTTC
Source organism: uncultured Bacteroidales bacterium (assembly GCA_946059305.1). GTDB lineage: Bacteria > Bacteroidota > Bacteroidia > Bacteroidales > Paludibacteraceae > Colicola. Next base: position 14,676 of record CAMGMU010000035.1, read on the forward strand.
AAGAATTGCTGAATCTTCTCGCCATCTACAGCTTGTACGGTTTTCTCGTAGTCCTCAATCATATTGATGCCGAGGCGGTAGTAATTGGGTAATGCGGTATTGTACCACCAGCCGTTTTTCTCAAGGTCTTCCTTGAAGTCTTTCAGCATCGACTCTTTCTCTTTCTGCAGGTCAGAAGCGAGCGGTCCATTGGCAATAATTTCTTGTACTTCTTGGTGGATAATCTGCATCAACTTATCCTGCTTCTCGGGATCGGTATCAAACTGCATAACGAGTATAGTAGTTGGCACCGGCTTGGAGTTCATCCAAGCAGCACAACCTACACCATACGAACCTCCTTCGCGCTCGCGGATAGATTCGAGGTATCGCGTAGAAAGGATGCGACCAACAAGATCGGCTACAATGACGTTCTCCATCGTATAGGGGAAATCATACGAAGTGTATTGGATGCGGTTGCTGGCAGTCTTGGTCTGCATATCGCGAGTGAAATAATTCTTGTTTTCACCGAGCGGGGCACGAACGCCACGATCTTTCCACGTGTCGGTATCTTTCTTTGTCTTCATACCACCAATCCACTTCTCAATCAAAGCACGCGTCTGCTTGTCATTGGGGTCAATATTGCCGGTGAACGTAAACGTGAAATTACGCGGATTGCTGAAAAGCTGCTGGAAGATTTGGAGCGAACGGTCATAGTTGAGTTTCTCCATATTCTCGCGGTTGATCAATACGGTGCGGTCAGAGTAGTTGGAAGCCATCATCGTGATGGAGTCACGCCAGATAGCTTTCGGGTTCTTCTCCTTGTTCGTAAGCTGCTGATCGAGGAAACTGAGCAGTGTCTTAAACGCATCTTCGTCTTTGCGAACAGCTGTAAAATGGAGATAGTTGAGCTGAAGCAGGGTTTCAAAATCCTTAACGCTCGATGATCCTTCCATCGAATGGCTGTATGCGTTGATGCTTGGATATGCACTTACTACTTTGCCGGTGAGCGCACGCTGCAAGTCCGTATAACTGAAATCGCCAATACCGCTCATCTGAACCGCATCGGTAGCCAAATGAGCTGACGGCAGATCGGCAGTCTCCACGAGCGAGAAACCGCCCGGAGCATAAGCTTCCATCAAGATTTCATCTTTCTTAAATTCCGTAGGTTTGAAGATTACGCGAACACCATTCTTCAACGTCCATTCGGTCGTTCCGAGGGCTTCGTTGTATTTCTCCTTAACTACTTTTCCTGCTTTCGGACCTTTCTTTACGAGCTCGGTAATCACTTCTTTTTCTACCGGACGCTCAATATCGAGGTGCTCCATACCGCGGATGCCGTTGATGATCTGCTCTTCGGTAGGCAGCTGAACTTCGGGCTTATCTGCTACTTGGAAGTTAACAACGATGTTCTCATTCGTAACGAGTTGGAGCGCAATCTGATTGATTTGCTCAAGACTGATTGCCGGCATGATTTGCTGTACAAACGCATACTCCCACTCGATACCGGGGATCATGCCTTGGTGCAGGAAATTATCAATGTATTCGTCTACATAGGAATCGTTTCTTGTGGCACTGCGCTCGTTGTAAACTTTCTCATACTGAGCGAGTGTCTCTGTCTTGGCGCGCTCGAGCTCGTCATTCGTGAAGCCATACCGACGCATCTTCTCCATTTGCGTGAGCAGGTAATGCCATGCTTCACGCTCCTGCCCTTCTTTGGGAACAACGATGCCGTTGAATGCATCTTTGAGTTTCACGAGTTCGCCATAATAAACGCCACCGCCGAGGAAGCATGCATCGGATTTCATTGCATCTTCTGCCATGCGGTTGTCCATCATTTGGGTAATGAGCGAAAGGGCAAGGTCATTGACGTATTCCATCATAGTACCTTTGAGCTGAGCGGGAATCTGCTCATGTTTATAGACAATGCGAATACGCCCCTGCTGTGCCTCTTTGTCTTTCACAATCGCTACGATGGGCTCTTTGTTGTCCTCTACTGAATAATACGGACGCTCACCACGATTAGCGCGAGCCGGCACATTACCCCAGAGGTTCTTGATTTTCTGCTCAATCTCATCTACGTTGATATCGCCCACCACGATGATAGCCTGCAAATCGGGCCCATACCATTTCTTGTAATAGCTACGGAGCGCTTCGTATGAAAAATTGTTGATAACGGCCGTGTCGCCAATCACATCGCGCTTGGCGTATTGGCTGCCGGGGAACATGAGTCGCTGACTCTCTTTCCACATGCGGCGGCTGGCATCAGCGCCTGTGCGCCATTCCTCACGAATCACACCGCGCTCGTTGTCGATCTCCTCTGCGAGCAGAGAAACGGCACACGACCAGTCGTGCATCACGAGCAAAGCCGAGTCGATGATACCCTCGCGATAGGTGGGCACCTCCGAGAGGCGATAAACGGTTTGGTCAAGGGAGGTGTATGCGTTGATATTATAACCAAAACTTACACCAATCGATTCAAAATAATTGATGATTCCCTTTCCGGGGAAATGCTCGGTGCCGTTGAAGCACATGTGCTCCAAGAAATGGGCAAGACCGTTTTGGTCATCTTCTTCGAGAATGGCACCTACAGCTTGCGCGATATGAAATTCCGCACGCTGCTTAGGCAGTTCGTTATGACGAATGTAGTAAGTCAAACCATTGTCTAAATGGCCGATACGTACGTTTTCATCAACGGGCACTTTCTGCTCCATTTGCGCCTGCGCACCCATGATTCCGGCTGCAAACAGGACGATGCTTAAAAAGAACTTTTTCATGATAATATGGTTTATTCGTTAGTAGTTACATGTTTCTCCTCGCTATCAGCGTTGAGGCGGGCTTCGTCCTCTGGAAATTGCGACTCACTATTGGAATCGCCCTCCAAAGCGTTGAGGCCCTCTTCTGACTCCTGCTGAGCGCTCGTATTTACTTCAATCATTTCATCGCTGCGCGATTTCCACTGGCGCGGACCGAGAATAGCCTCTACGTCCTCGCTGGTGATTACCTCTTTCTCGATGAGCAGTTCGGCCATACGATGGTGTCCCTCTTTGTGCTCTTCGAGAATCTGCTTAGCGCGTGCCATCTGTCCGGCAATCATCTTCTTCACCTCCTCATCAATCACCTGCGCGGTGTGTTCGCTGTAGGGGTTTTGGAAATAGGTTTGCTGACCGGTGGAGTCATAATAACAGATGTTCTTGAGGTTCTCGCTCATGCCGTAATACGCCACCATCGCATATGCTTGCTTGTTGACTTTCTCAAGGTCATTGAGCGCACCGGTAGAAGTCTGATTGAGGAAAATCTCTTCAGCGGCACGGCCGGCTAGCGTAGCACACATCTCATCGAGCATACACTCAGTGCTCACAAGTTGGCGTTCCTCAGGTAGGTACCATGCAGCACCCAATGCGATGCCGCGCGGCACAATAGTCACCTTCACCAGCGGGTTGGCATAACGGAGCATCCAGCTTACGGTAGCGTGACCAGCCTCGTGATAAGCGATGCTGCGTTTCTCCTCAGCCGTCATGATCTTGTTTTTGCGCTCCAAACCGCCGATGATACGATCAACAGCGTTCATGAAGTCAATTTTCGCAACGGCTTTCTTGCCTTGACGTGCTGCAATCAAGGCTGCTTCATTGCACACATTGGCGATATCGGCACCCGAGAATCCGGGCGTCTGCTTGGCAAGGAAATTCACATCCACATCCGTATCCAACTTGAGCGGACGGAGGTGAACGCCAAAGATATCAATACGCTCTTTCAAGTCGGGGAGCTCTACGTGAATCTGACGGTCGAATCGTCCGGCACGCAAGAGGGCAGGGTCGAGAATCTCCGCACGGTTGGTAGCCGCCAGGATGATTACGCCCGAGTTCGTACCGAAGCCATCCATCTCCGTGAGCAACTGATTGAGCGTTGATTCGCGTTCGTCGTTGCCGCCGCTCACCATGTTCTTACCGCGGGCACGCCCGACTGCATCAATCTCATCGATGAAGATGATGGATGGTGCTTTCTCTTTGGCTTGACGGAACAAGTCGCGCACGCGGCTCGCACCAACGCCCACGAACATCTCAACGAAATCGGAACCCGACATCGAGAAAAATGGCACATCAGCCTCGCCAGCTACGGCTTTCGCCAGCAGCGTCTTACCCGTGCCCGGAGGCCCTACCAAGAGGGCGCCTTTAGGAATCTTGCCGCCCAACTCGGTGTATTTCTGTGGGTTCTTGAGGAAACTCACAATCTCCTGAATCTCCTCTTTGGCCCCCTCCAATCCGGCTACGTCCTTAAACGTCACCTTGTTCTTCTTATCTTTGTCAAAAACCTGCGCTTTGGCTTTGCCTACATTAAAAATGCCGCCGCCTGCACCACCACCGATACTGCGGGTCATCCAAACAATCATCATGATAAAGAACAGGAGCGGGAAGAGGTTTCCTAAAATAATCATCCATATATTCCTGTCTTTCTTGAAGGTCACGTCCATCTTTGGCAATCCTGCTTCAGCGCGCGCCTGATTGACTTCTTCTACATAGGCATTAAATACCTGCACACTCGGAATCTGCACTTCTATTACCCCGGGCTTGTTTTTGTCGGCTTTTTCGCCAAACACCACCGTGGCTTGCTCCGGACGGATAGTCGCCCGAGCCGTGTTGTTGTCTGCAATCACGATGGATTCCACGCAGTCGTTCTGCAGGTAACTCTGCAACTGCGTGTAGGAAATTTCTTTCTTTTCGCCGCTTACGGTAGCAAATGTCTCATCGCCCGTTGCAATATACGCGATGCCGAGCAATCCGATAATCGTCAGATATACCCACATCAAGTTCGGACGCTTGGGCTTTTTGCCATTTTGCGGCTGATTAGGTTGGTTATTTTGGTCCATGATTATTATAAATGAGTTTTAGGAAAAACGCCCCAACGAAATAGCGTAGAGTCGAATCCTGTAGTTAAGGAAATAAAGAACTTAGTCCAAATCTGGAATCTCTTTGAGTTTGCCATCTTCCCAGAGGTGCTCTATGTCGTAAAACGCACGAGGCTCGCGCTGGAAGATATGTACGATAATCTGTCCGTAATCCATCGCAATCCATTCGGCATTCTCTACGCCATCTATTACAAACGGCTTCACGTGAAGGCTCTTTCTTACGAAATCTTCCACTTCGTCGGCTATAGCACATACCTGCGTGCTCGAGTGCCCTTCCGCTATTACGAAATAGCTGCATGGCGCTTCCGGAAGTGCAGTCAAATCTACCGTTACAATCTTATGGCCTTTTCTGTTTTGAATGCCTTCTACAATGGCATTTACAATTTGTTCGTTGCTTACTTCTGTCATATTTTTTGGTTTATAATGTTCTATAAATAAATAGTCGTTTATAATAAGTCTGCAAAATGCTTGCCAAACGGGGAAACCGACCGAAGACTGACATTTTGGCATACGTATGCATTTTAGGCTGCAAAGATACGAAATAAATTCTATATACGCAAATAAAAATGCGCATGCGCGATAAAAATGCATTTTTTTTGACCTTTTTAGGGCTACGATTTGGTGGTTTGCGCTATTTTTTGTAACTTTGCGGCCATATAATGCTCATTAGGGCGAAAAATCTACGCACATGTTTATTATCGGAATAGCGGGCGGTACCGGCTCGGGTAAAACAACGGTGGTACGTAAACTGATAGAACGACTTCCGGGCAACGATATCGTAGTCATCCCGCAAGACTCATATTACAGAGATGCATCGGAGCTCCCTTTGGAGGAGCGCCGAAAAATCAATTTTGACCATCCCGATGCGTTCGAATGGCCGCTTTTAGAACAGCATATCCGTCAACTGCGCGATGGTAATGCCATTGAGCAACCCACCTACGATTATATCTCCTGCACTCGTCAAGAGGCGACCATCCACATCGAACCACGAGAGGTGATCATCATCGAGGGGATTCTTGCTCTTTGCGACCCGAGTCTGAGAGAACAAATGGACTTACGTATCTTTGTAGATGCGGATGCCGACGACCGTTTGATACGCGTAATCAAACGCGATATAGTGGAGCGCGGGCGGACAGCCGATGTCGTGATTGAGCGGTACCAACGTGTGCTAAAACCCATGCATGAGCAGTTTATAGAGCCGTGCAAACGATATGCTGACGTGATTGTGCCCCAAGGCGGTCACAACACCGCAGCCATCAATATGCTTGCTAAGTTTATTCGTCATCAGATTATTACCCATTCATAGTGAATTCCGCACAAACATATAAGCAAACGGTCAAGCAATGGCGGCCGTATTTCATAGCATCTATCATAGCGCTCATCTTCTCTGCGCTATCGGCTTTTCATGGTTGGTACGACGAAGAGTTTCCCTCCGAAGAACTCACCGAAGAGGAGGAGGTGCAGCAGCTATCCAAAGACCCTTCTAAGGTACCTTTTCATGATGTTTTCCTGAAAAATGCTACCGCTATCGGTTGGGATTGGGAAATGCTCGCCGCTATCGCTTACCACGAGAGCCACTTCAATCCATCTGCTACTTCGCATCGAGGAGCACGCGGATTAATGCAACTCATGCCCAAGGCTTGCGACAGATATGGGCTCAATGATTCGACTGTTTTTGTGGCCGAAGACAACGTCAGAGCTGCGGCTCGATGTCTGAATAATATCAGCGGTTATTTTGCTGATATAGAGGATGTTACGGAGCGAGAGAAATTCGTTTTGGCTGCTTATAATGCCGGACCTTCACATATCATCGATGCTCGCCGATTGGCTCGCAAATATGGCGCAGATGCCAATAGATGGGACGATACTGAGACGTTCCTTTCGTTTTTGAAATACGAGGAGTATTATACCGATCCTATAGTAAAGTATGGCAAGTTTAATGCTAAAACTACCATCGCCTATGTGCAGGGTATCCTCCGCACCTCCCGCATGATTCACCATGGCGAATTCGCTATGAAGCGGAAGCGTCAATCCTCTTCATCTTCTACGGCTGTCTCCGCACCTGAGCAAGTTCCCGAAGCTGCTGTGAGTGTGCTTACCGAGGGAGAGGATGAGCCTGCAAATGGTTCCGAACCGGTTGTCTCTTCGTCTGTAGAACCTACCAATAACGAATCCTTATGAAATCGCTTTCTTTGTTCTCCGCCTTTTTCCGCATCGGTGCTTTTACGATTGGTGGTGGCTATGCGATGATTCCGCTTATCCAGCGTGAGATAGTGGATAATCAGCATTGGCTCGATGAGGAGGAGTTTCTCAATATGATTGCTTTGGCGCAAGCCGCACCGGGGGTGATTGCCGTCAACTCTGCCATCTTCATCGGTTACCGCATTGATGGTTGGCGCGGGTTGCTGGCTTCGGTGCTTGGGGCCGTCTTGCCTTCGTTTGTGATTATCCTGCTGATAGCAATGGTATTCCGCGGTATTGCCCATTACCCACCTGTAGAGGCCGTGATGAAAGGCATGCGTCCGGCGGTGGTGGGTCTGCTTGCCGCAGCCGTTATCCGTCTCTCCATCAGCTTCGTTAAATCAATCAAAAAAATGCTCAGCAGTCACTAATCCCGCTCATCGCTCACTACTCATCGCTCACAGCTCACAGCTCATCGCTCATTGCTCATAGCTCACTACTCATCGCTCCTCGCTCATTGCTCATAGCTCACTACTCATCGCTCACAGCTCATAGCTCATTGCTCACAGCTCATTGCTCACTACTCATCGCTCATTTCTCATCGCTCATTGCTCATGATTTATCTGCAACTTTTTATATCATTTTTTAAGATAGGGCTACTTGGCTTCGGTGGCGGTATGGCTATCGTGTCGCTTATCCAAACGGAAGTGGAGCGATATGGCTGGATGTCCGCAACGGAGTATCTCGATATCCTCGCTATCTCGCAGATGACCCCAGGGCCTATTGGAATCAACTGTGCTACCTATGTGGGATATACCGCTTCTGATAGTATCCTCGGCGCGTTGATTGCAACCTCTGCCATCATCTTGCCATCGCTGATTATCATGCTTATAATCAGTTACTTATATGCTAAGATTAAGAACCGATGGTCATCATCTCCGATATATCAATGGACGATGGTGGTTATCCGGGCGGCCGTGATTTTGCTGATTGCGTATGCTTGCTATCGCTTAATCCAACCGGAGGCTTTCATAGATGGTTGGTCATGGTTACTTTTCGGATTGGTATTTGCTATTACCTTGCTCCCGCAATGGGCGCCGAAGTCGCGTTTGGTGAATTTCATCAGTCACCCCATCACCCTCATCATCCTCTCCGGCTGCCTTGGTTTTGCGCTTTATGGATGCGATAGCTCTTCTGAAGAAAGACGCATCGAACAGCAGGTAGAGTCTGTCCTCAGCACGCTCACCACCCGCGAGAAAGTGGCGCAACTCGTGATGGTCTCTACCACCTCTTATGGCGACTCTGCCCATAAGGCCGCTATCTCCGATTTGGTCGTAAACGAGCATATCGGCGGACTGATTATCATGCAAGATTCGCTTACCCGATCTCGTTCATATATCAATGATTATCAGAGACAAACGCCTATTCCACTTCTCATTGCTGTAGATGGTGAATGGGGACCGGCTATGCGCTTTGCGGACTTTCCTTTCTTCCCGCGGCAGATGCAATTGGGAGCACTCCCTTCTGACTCGCTCGTCTATCAAATGGGACTGGCGGTAGGGCGCCAATGTCGTCAAGCGGGCATCCATATCAATTTCGCTCCAAGTGTAGATATCAACAACAACCCCGGCAATGTCGCTATCGATATGCGTTCGTTTGGGGAATCACGCGAACGTGTAGCCGATTTGGGTAGTGCGTACATGCGAGGGATGCAAGACGCAGGCATCATTGCGTGTGCCAAACATTTTCCTGGACATGGCGACACCGATGTTGACTCGCATAAAGCCTTGCCATGCTTGCCTTTCACTCGCGACCGCCTCGACTCGCTCGAACTCTATCCCTTTCGTAGGCTTATTCGAGATGGTGTAGAGATGGTGATGCTCGGACATCTTTACGTGCCCGCTTACGACACCACCGTCAGTTCACTCTCCTATCCCATCATCACCTCCTTACTCAAGCAAGACCTCCATTTCGGCGGAATGGTAGTAACGGATGCGCTCGTAATGAAAGGTGTGGCCAACGGACGGGAGCCTGCTGACATCATGGAGATGGCCTATGCTGCAGGAGTGGATATGCTGCTCATGCCTGATCGTCCAAAAGATGGCATCGAACGCATAAGTCAACGAGTGGATTCGGGCATCTATTCGATGGATGACTTGGATAATCGCGTCAGAAAAGTGCTTCGGATGAAGGCTCGTATCGGTTTGCTCGACCTTACTCAGGAGCGCTCACTCTGTCAAGCTGCTATCGTAGACACGACCAACCTCACCTCCCGTGTGCGTTCAGAGGCTGACCTTGCCCTCATACAGCAGATTGCCAACCAATCCCTTACACTCATCCTCAATGACTCTTCTGCTGCACCCCTTTGCCTCACTGACTCCTCTAATCGTACCTTACTCATCTCCTATAATGCCACCTACCAACCCCTTCGTCGGTTCTATGGTGAGGTAGAGGGGCTCGCCGGTTATGGGGCAGGTAGTGGAGTCCTTCGTGATGGAACGGTCCTATCTGAGACACTTCAATCCGCTATCGAAATAGATACACTCACCTTGGCTGCTGATTTGCCTGCCGACCAACTGAAAGATCGGCTATGCCGCACAAAAGCATATAATCAGGTCATTATCGCTTTTCACGACCCTTCTGACCGTCCCCATCGGAACCTCATCCCTGACTCCCTCCATTCCGAGGTGTTCGCTTCTTTCCTCGAATCCTGTAGCGCTCACGCTTCAGCTTCCAATCCTGCTCACGCTTCAGCTTCCAATCCTGCTCACGCTTCAGCTGTAGGTCTTACTGCCTCTGCTTCCTGCCCTCACATCGTAGCTGTCTTCTTTGGAAATCCCTATGCCCTCAACGACTACCCATGGCTTGCCTCATTCCCTGCTCTCCTCATCGCCTATGCGGACAGCCAACCCAACGAACGAGCAGCCGCAGATATACTCCTGGGGCGTATTCCCGCACTCGGTAAGCTTCCCGTATCTGCCGGCCCTTATCGAGCCTTGTAGCT
>CAMGMU010000036.1 GCA_946059305.1 uncultured Bacteroidales bacterium
TTTTTTGGATTTTTTGAGTTTCTTTTGCATAATGTGATTTTTTTTATTTGTTTGTAATACGTTTTTTTTGAATTTCGCTGCAAAATTAGTAAAAATTTTAGAACTATGCAATACATAGTACTATAAAATGCATTTTTCTTGTTATTTTGTCTGATTTTTCCTATAAAATATTCAATTATGATATGTTTTTGAAAAAATTTTGTGCGAAATTTGCAGATTACGAAAAAAAGCTGTATCTTTGCAGAAATAAAAAAAGCTGGTTAGGGGCGCTCGTTTGCTCCGATGGCAGCTTCTGCCTCTCATTTTCTGAGGTGAGGTGCTTTTTCTGCTAGTAAGAATTTTATAAGGAATGACGATTATGAACGTTTATCGCGCGAATATTATTTTTACCCCTTCTGCAGAACGTTTTGAGGTGCTGGAGCGAGGGTATGTGGCTGTCACGGATGATGGTTTGGTAGAGGGTACGTATCAGCAGTTGCCTCCGCATCTGCAGTCGGCTCCGATTACCGATTATGGCGATATGTTGCTTATTCCGGGTTTTGCCGATCTGCATGTGCATGCTCCTCAGTATCGCAATATGGGCTTGGCGATGGACTTGGAGTTGCTGCCTTGGCTCAATACCTATACGTTTCCGGAGGAGCAGAAATTTGCAGATTGTGCGTATGCAGAAAAGATATACAGGCGTTTCGTTCACGAGCTCTGGATGCAAGGTACGATGCGAAGTGCTATTTTTGCTACCATTCATCAGGAAGCAACGCTCCTTCTCGGCCGCCTGCTTCAAGAGGCCGGATTGGGAGCATACGTGGGGTTGGTGGGCATGAATCGCAACTGCCCGGATGGATTGCGCAATTCATCGGAAGAGGTGGTGGCAGGTACCGAACGACTGATGCACGAATTGGCAGCATCGGGTAGGCCCGGTTATGCACCGGTACAGGCAATTCTCACCCCGCGGTTTGTGCCCTCGTGTACGGAAGAGATGCTCGATACGTACGGCCGACTCGCACAGCAGTATCACATGCCGGTACAGAGCCATTTGAGCGAGAACGTGAGAGAGATTGCTTGGGTGAAATCGCTCGAGCCAGAGGCGGAAACCTATGGGCATGCCTATTATCGGTATGGTTTATTTGGGCAGACTCCCACGCTCATGGCACATTGCTGCTATACGGATGGGGCTGAACTTGAACTGATGAAGCAACAGCAGGTGATGGTAGTGCATTGTCCTACCTCCAATTGCAATCTGGCTTCCGGCATGGCGCCTGTGCGTACGTTCCTTGATAATGGAGTGCCAGTGGCGCTCGGTACGGATATCTCCGGCGGCAATCATCTCTCGGTTTTGCGCGTAATCCAATATGCGCTCCAAGTGAGCAAGCTCCAATATGCTGCTACCAAGGGGGAAAAGGCTTTCCTGACGTTGAGCGAAGCGTTTTATCTGGCTACTAAGTCCGGTGGATCGTTTTTCGGTAAGGTGGGCTCGTTCGAACCGGGATACGCCTTTGATGCGCTGGTGGTGGACGACAGCTATCTGAATTTTGCAGGCTACTCCCTCTTGAACCGCATTGAAAGGTATGTGTATTTGGGTGACGATAGAGATATCAAGCATCGATTCTGCAACGGTAAGGAGCTTGCTGAGCCGGAAATGTAAGGTTCGTCTCTTGCGTGTGCGCGTATAACATGTGTGAGCGAGCATGTACGGGCGAGAGTATGTATGTGCGTGGGTGCGCTATGCGTGCCCGCGCAAGTTTATATAAGGTCTATGGCGATTAGGGTAGTGGTAAGTGCCGTTTTTCTAAAAATGCCGTAATTAAGAAAAATGCATTAAAATGCGATTTTTTTACTAAAAAATTTGCGTATGTCAAAAATTTGTAGTAATTTTGCAGTCCGGATAATAGGGCTAACTATGCCCAATCCACTATAAGTTATTGATTTATAAGTAATTAAACAAAAAGTAAGATGCCTACAATTCAACAATTAGTTAGAAAAGGAAGAGCAGAACTTATCGAGAAGAGTAAGTCACCGGCACTTGACAACTGCCCGCAGCGTCGTGGCGTCTGCGTACGTGTTTACACCACTACCCCTAAAAAGCCTAATTCGGCAATGCGTAAGGTGGCACGTGTACGTTTGACCAACCAGAAAGAGGTGAATGCTTACATTCCGGGCGAGGGTCACAACCTCCAGGAGCACTCTATCGTAATGGTACGTGGTGGCCGTGTGAAGGACCTTCCGGGTGTACGTTATCACATCGTTCGCGGTACGCTTGATACGGCTGGTGTGGCTAACCGTTTGCAGCGTCGCTCTAAGTACGGTGCTAAGCGTCCGAAAGCTAAGAAGTAATTCTAAGCTGATAAGTAAGCGAAAATCCCAATTTTAACTAACGTTCCTACGTGGAACACGAAGAAGAATGGGTTGAATAGGTTGAGTAATCCCCACGAGTTGGAGATGAAGTAACTGAAACCAACCAAACATCAGTTTGATGGCGAAAGCTGATTCGAGCTGATCTTAAACAAAAACATTACAACAATGAGAAAAGCAAAACCAAAGAAACGTGTGATCCTCCCGGATCCAGTGTTCGGTGAAGTAATGGTGGCAAAGTTCGTTAACCACCTTATGCTTGACGGTAAGAAGAATACGGCTTATTCTGTATTCTATACCGCCCTTGAGACTGTTGGTCAGAAGATGGCAAGCGCTGAGAAGCCGGCTCTCGAGATCTGGAAACAGGCTCTTGATAACATCACTCCCCTTGTAGAGGTTAAGTCTCGCCGTATCGGTGGTGCTACTTTCCAGGTGCCGACTGAGATTCGTGCTGACCGCAAGGAGTCTATCGCAATGAAGAATATGATCAACTTCGCTCGTAAGCGCGGTGGTCATACCATGGCTGACAAGCTCGCTGCTGAGATCATGGATGCCTTCAATAATCAGGGTGGTGCGTTTAAGCGTAAAGAAGATATGCACCGTATGGCTGAGGCTAACCGTGCATTCGCACACTTCCGTTTCTAATATTTTTTAAGGTACATAAAAGCAATGGCTAAACACGATCTTAGTTTGAATCGCAATATCGGCATTATGGCTCACATCGATGCCGGTAAGACCACTACCTCTGAGCGTATTCTTTTCTATACCGGTCTGACCCACAAAATTGGTGAGGTACACGATGGTGCAGCTACCATGGACTGGATGGAGCAGGAGCAGGAGCGTGGTATTACTATTACCTCTGCAGCTACAACTGCTTACTGGAACTTTGAGGGAAAGAAGTATAAGTTCAACCTCATCGACACTCCGGGGCACGTGGATTTCACGGCTGAGGTAGAACGTTCTCTCCGCGTCCTCGATGGCGCAGTGGCTACTTATTGTGCTGTGGGTGGAGTTGAGCCTCAGTCAGAGACTGTATGGCGTCAGGCAGACAAGTACAATGTTCCACGTATCTGCTATGTGAACAAAATGGACCGTTCGGGTGCTGACTTCCTTGAGGTTGCTCGCCAAATTCATGATGTACTTGGCGCAAACGCTTGTCCTATTCAACTCCCTATCGGTGCAGAAGAGACCTTCAAAGGTGTTATCGACCTCGTTAAGATGAAGGCTTACTACTGGCATGATGAGACGCAAGGTGCTGATTATGATGTTCAGGATATCCCTGCTGATCTCTTGGCTGAGGCTGAGGAATGGCGCGATAAGATGCTCGAGAAATGTGCTGACTTCGATGATGTTATCATGGAGAAGTACTTCGAGGATCCTGCTACTATCACCGAAGCAGAAATCCGTGCAGCTATCCGTAAAGGTACGCTTTCGATGCAGCTCTTCCCGGTAATTTGCGGTTCTTCATTCAAGAACAAGGGCGTACAGACCATGCTAGATGCTGTTTGTGCTTATCTGCCCTCTCCGCTCGATATCGAAGCTATTAAGGGTACTGACCCCCGCTACGAGGGCGAAGAGTGGATTGAGCGCCATCCGAGCGATGACGAGCCTCTTACTGCTCTTGCATTTAAGATCGCTACCGACCCTTATGTTGGTCGTCTTTGCTACTTCCGCGTGTATTCAGGTCACCTCGATGCAGGTTCGTATGTTTACAACCCGCGCAGCGGCAAGAAAGAGCGTATCTCGCGTATCTTCCAGATGCACTCCAATCATCAGAACCCTGTAGAGACCATCAGCGCTGGTGACATCGGTGCAGGTGTTGGTTTCAAGGATATCCGCACGGGCGATACACTCTGCTCTGAAGAGGCTCCTATCGTTCTCGAGTCTATCGATTTCCCCGATCCAGTGATCTCTATCTCTGTAGAGCCGAAATCTCAGGCTGACCTCGCTAAACTCGACAGCGGTCTTGCTAAGCTTGCTGAGGAGGATCCTACGTTCCAGGTTCGTACCGACGAACAGAGCGGTCAGACCATCATCTCTGGTATGGGCGAGCTCCACTTGGAGATTATCGTTGACCGTCTGAAGCGCGAGTTTAAGGTTGAATGTAACCAAGGTCGTCCGCAGGTTGCTTATCGCGAGGCTATCTCTCAAGCAGTTGAGCTCCGCGAGGTTTACAAGAAGCAGTCTGGTGGTCGCGGTAAGTTTGCTGATATCATCGTTCGCGTAGAACCCGCTGGCGAGGAGGATCCTGTAGGCTTGACCTTCGTTGACGTTGTTAAGGGCGGTAACGTGCCTAAGGAGTTTATTCCTTCCGTTCAGAAAGGCTTTACTTCTGCTATGAAGAACGGTGTGCTTGCTGGCTTCCCGCTTGATAAGCTCAAAGTGACGCTCTTGGATGGCTCGTTCCACCCGGTTGACTCCGATCAGCTTTCATTTGAAGTGTGCGCACAGATGGCATTTAAAGAGGCTTGTGCTAAAGCTAAACCGGTACTCCTCGAGCCGATTATGAAGGTAGAGGTTGTTACTCCGGAAGAGTCCATGGGTGACGTAATCGGTGACTTGAACAAGCGTCGCGGTATGGTAGAAGGTATGGATACCGGTCGCAACGGCGGTCGTATCGTGAAGGCTAAGGTACCTCTGAGTGAGATGTTCGGTTATGTATCTGACCTGCGTACCATCACCTCTGGTCGTGCTACTTCTTCTATGGAGTTCTCGCACTACGATGTGCTCTCTTCTCAGTTGGCTAAGGCTGTACTTACTGAAGCCGGTGGCCGCGTAGATTTGGTATAATATCAACATGCATATTCATTCCTGGGCATCCCTAAAAAGATGCCTGGGATTTGATGCGCAAAATCGAATACAAGCCTTGAGCCGACTTCTCAAGTAAATGACTCTTTGTCAGGTTGGGCTAAGGCACATTATTAATTAATTATTATTATGAGTCAGAAAATTCGTATCAAACTGAAGTCTTACGATCACAATCTGGTAGATAAGTCTGCTGCAAAGATTGTGAACACCGTAAAGGCAACGGGTGCAGTAGTGTCGGGTCCGATTCCATTGCCAACCCACAAACGTATCTTTACTGTAAACCGCTCTACCTTCGTTAATAAGAAGGCTCGTGAGCAGTTCGAACTCTCCAGCTACAAGCGCTTGATCGACATCTATGAGAGCAACGCGAAGACTGTGGAGGCGCTTATGAAGCTCGAACTTGCCAGCGGTGTAGAAGTAGAAATCAAGGTGTAATCACCATTTATTCAAGAGAGTGCTTACCCTCCGGTTATAGAGAATCGTGGTAAGCCGCCTCAATCTATTAACGAGAAGGTCATGCGTGACCTTCATAAAACAAAACATTTGAAATGCCAGGATTAATTGGTAAAAAGATCGGTATGACATCGGTCTTCGGTGCTGACGGAAAGAATATCCCTTGCACCGTTATTGAATGTGGTCCTTGTGTTGTAACTCAGGTTAAGACTGTTGAGACCGACGGCTATGCAGCTGTTCAGCTCGGCTTCCTCCCCAAGACGGAGAAGCACACGAACAAAGCTGAAGCTGGTCACTTCGCTAAAGCAGGAGTTCAACCTATGACCCACTTGGTTGAGTTCAGTGGTTTTGAACAAGAGCTTCACCTCGGCGACACTATTACTGTCGATATGTTCAAAGAGAACTCATTCGTTGATGTAGTTGGAACCTCGAAGGGTAAAGGTTTCCAAGGTGTAGTTAAGCGTCACGGCTTCGGCGGCGTTGGTCAATCTACTCATGGTCAAGATGACCGTCTCCGCGCTCCCGGTTCTGTAGGTGCTTGTTCTTATCCTTCTCGTATCTTCCCGGGTCTCCGTATGGCTGGCCACATGGGTGACGAGCACGTAACCGTACAGAACCTTCAGGTACTTAAAGTAATTCCTGAATACAACCTTATTATGGTTAAGGGTAGTATTCCGGGTTGTAAGAATTCAATTGTTTGCATCAATAAGTAATATGGAACTCAGTATTTTCAACATCAAAGGTGAGGAGACTGGAAAGAAAGTACAGCTCAGCGACGCCGTATTCGGCATCGAACCTAACGATCATGCCATTTACCTCGATGTAAAGCAATTTATGGCAAACAACCGTCAGGGTACTCACAAATCTAAGCAGCGTTCTGAAATCGCAGGTTCAACCCGCAAACTCGGTCGTCAGAAGGGCGGCGGTGGCGCACGTCCGGGTGATATCAAGTCTCCGGTTCGCGTAGGAGGTGGTCGTATCTTCGGTCCCGTTCCTCGCGATTACAGCTTCAAGCTCAACAAGAAACTTAAGCAGCTCGCTCGTAAGTCTGCCCTCTCGCTTCGCGCTAAGAATGAGCAGATTATCGTTCTCGATGCTATCAATTTCGATGCACCGAAGACCAAGACCTTCCTTCAGGCTCTTCAGGCTTTGAAGATTGCTGACAAGAAGGCGCTCTTCGTTACTGCTGAAATCAACGAGAATCTTTTCCTTTCGGCTCGTAACCTCCAGAAGGTTAACGTGATGAACGTAAACGAGCTTAATACATACGCAATCATGAACGCCGGCGTTGTGGTTCTTCTTCCGGAGACCATCACCGCAATCGAGGCAACTTTAAACGCATAAGGAGGTCAATATTATGGCAATTATCATCAAACCCATCGTAACTGAGAAGATGACCGAACTTGGCGAAAAGAGCAATCGCTACGGTTTTCAGGTTGAAAGAACTGCTAATAAGATTCAAATCAAGAAGGCAGTTGAAGAATTGTATAATGTAACGGTAGTTGACGTTAATACGCTCATCGTAGCTCCCAAGCTCAAGCAGCGCTACACCAAGAGTGGCGTCATCTCTGGCAAGGCTGCTTCTTATAAGAAGGCTATTGTAACCGTTGCAGAAGGTGAAACTATCGATTTTTATAGCAATATTTAAGCAAAATGGCTGTACGTAAATTAAAACCCACTACACCGGGGCAAAGACACAAAATTATAGGTGCGTTCGACACGATTACCGCGAGCGCTCCTGAGAAATCTCTTGTGTACGGCGTTCGTAAGACGGGTGGTCGTAACCATGTTGGTAAGATGACCATGCGCTATATCGGCGGCGGACATAAGCAGAAATACAGAGTAATTGATTTCAAGCGCAATAAAGACGGTGTACCAGCAGTAGTAAAGACCATCGAGTACGATCCTAACCGTTCGGCACGTATCGCACTCCTCTTCTACGCTGATGGCGAAAAGCGCTATATTCTTGCTCCTAACGGACTGCAAGTAGGTCAAACTATCGTATCTGGTGCTGATGTGGCTCCGGAAGTAGGTAATGCGCTTCCGATGGCTAACATGCCGCTTGGTACCCTTATTCACAACATTGAGCTTCGTCCGGGTCAGGGCGCTTCGCTCGTTCGCTCGGCTGGTACCTTCGCTCAGCTTGCTGGTCGCGAGGATAAGTACGCTATCATCAAACTTCCTTCTGGCGAACTTCGCAAAGTGCTTGCTGCTTGTAAGGCTACCGTTGGTGTGGTAGGCAACAGCGATCATGCGCTCGAGAAATCCGGTAAGGCCGGACGCTCGCGCTGGTTGGGTCGTCGCCCTCACAACCGTGGTGTTGCTATGAACCCTGTGGATCACCCAATGGGTGGTGGTGAAGGACGTCAGTCTGGTGGTCACCCACGTTCTCGCAAGGGTCTGCTCGCAAAGGGCTTGAAGACTCGTGCTCCAAAGAAGCAGTCTAATAAGCTCATTGTAGAAAGACGTAAAAAATAACCTACTAAATTAGTTAAATTATGAGCCGTTCATTAAAAAAAGGACCTTTCATCAATGTGAAGCTTGAGGAAAAAGTGATCGCTATGAACGAAAGCGGCAAAAAAACTGTCGTTAAGACTTGGTCACGCGCCTCTATGATTTCTCCTGATTTCGTAGGTCATACTATCGCAGTTCACAATGGTAACAAGTTTATCCCTGTTTACGTTACGGAAAACATGGTTGGTCACAAGCTCGGTGAGTTTGCTCCTACTCGTACGTTCCGCGGCCACTCGGGTAACCGCAAGTAATCCATTGTATTATTCATTCATTCTATTAAAATAAGATTAAGACAATGGGTCAAAGAAAATATAACGCAGCCGAAGCTCGCAAAGAAGCTCAGAAGACGCTTTATTTTGCGAAGCTCAACAACTGCCCGACTAGCCCCCGCAAGATGCGTCTGGTAGCAGACATGATCCGCGGTAAGGAAGTCAATCTGGCACTTGGCGCACTCAAGTTCTCCACCAAGGAGGCTTCGCGCAAACTCTATACCCTTCTCAAATCTGCTATCGCTAACTGGGAGGTTAAGACCGGTAAGAAAGCTGATGAGGAGACTCTTTATGTAACGAATATCTACGTAGATGGCGCTGGTTCCCTCAAGCGTCTTCGCACCGCTCCTCAAGGACGTGGATATCGTATTCGCAAACGCTCGAATCACGTTACTGTATTTGTAGATACTAAAAACGACTAATCAAGATGGGACAGAAAATTAATCCAATTAGTAACCGCCTCGGCATTGTTCGCGGTTGGGATTCCAACTGGTATGGTGGTAAAAACTACGGTGACACTATCCTCGAAGATAGCAAAATCAGAAAGTATCTGAATGCCCGTCTTGCCGACGCTAGTATCTCCCGTATCGTTATCGAACGTACTCTTAAACTTGTAACTGTTACTGTCTGCACTGCTCGCCCCGGTTTCATTATCGGTAAGGGTGGACAAGAAGTTGACAAACTGAAAGAGGAACTTAAGAAAATCATCAAGCAGGATGTTCAAATCAACATCTACGAGGTGAAGCGTCCTGAACTGGATGCAGTTATCGTAGGTACGAAGATTGCACGCCAGCTCGAAGGTAAGATTGCTTACCGTCGTGCCGTTAAGCAGGCTATCGCTTCTACCATGCGTATGGGTGCTGAAGGTATCAAGATTCAGGTTTCCGGTCGTCTGAATGGTGCTGAAATGGCACGCAAGGAGATGTACAAGGAAGGTCGTACCCCGCTTCATACTCTCCGTGCTGACATCGACTATTGCGAGACCCCGGCTATCACCAAGGTTGGCGCAATCGGCGTGAAAGTATGGATCTGCCGTGGTGAGGTTTACGGAAAGAAGGATCTTGCTCCTAACTTCGCACAGAAGCAGGAGAATGGCCGCAACGATCATCGTCAAGGCGGTGAGAAGAAAGGCTTCCGCAGAAACAAGAAGTAATCCTTATTGTAGAACTTTTTAAGAAGACAAAGTAATTATGTTACAACCTAAGAAAACAAAATTCCGTCGCCAGCAAAAGGGCCGCATTAAGGGTAATGCGCAGCGTGGCTGCGAATTGGCTTTCGGTGATTTCGGTATCAAGTCGCTTGGTACCATTTGGCTCACCGGTCGTCAGATCGAAGCTGCCCGTATCGCTGTGACACGTCATATGCAACGTCAGGGTCACGTATGGATTCGTGTGTTCCCGGATAAGCCAATCACCAAGAAGCCTCTTGATGTACGTATGGGTAAAGGTAAAGGTAACCCCGAAGGTTTTGTAGTACCCTTGGAGCCCGGCCGTATCATCTTCGAGATTGATGGTGTACCGTTTGATGTAGCTAAAGAGGCTCTCCGCCTGGCTGCTCAGAAACTCCCAATCACTACTAAGTTCGTCGTTCGTCGCGACTATGATCCAACCCAAAATGCTTAATTAGATTATGAAAGCTAAAGAAATTAAAGAATTAACTACCGCTGAAATTGCTGAGCGTCTCGATGCTGAAAAAGCTAAGCTCAACAACATGAAGCTCAACCACACAATTTCTCCGCTCGACAATCCGCTGCAGATTAGGGAGGCTCGCAAGACCATCGCACGTCTCGCAACGGAACTTCGTCAGAGAGAATTAACCAAGTAAAAATTGATTGTCTCATGGAAAGAAACTTAAGAAAAGAAAGAGTGGGAGTTGTTACCAGCAATAAGATGGATAAAACCATCGTTGTTGCTGTAAAATGGAAAGAGAAGCACCCCATGTATGGTAAGTTTGTCAATAAGACAAAGAAATACCACGCTCATGACGAGGAGAATACCTGCGGTATCGGTGATACCGTTCGTATCATGGAGACCCGTCCGCAGAGCAAAACCAAACGTTGGCGTTTAACTCAAATTATTGAAAGGGCTAAGTAATTATGATACAGAACGAATCTCGTCTTGTTGTAGCTGACAACAGCGGTGCAAAGGAATGCCTCTGCATCCACGTACTCGGCGGTACTGGTAAGCGCTATGCTACCCTCGGTGATACCATTGTAGTTACTGTTAAGTCGGTTATCCCTTCTTCTGATATGAAGAAAGGTACCGTTAGCCGCGCTATCGTTGTTCGCGTGAAGAAGGAAGTTCGTCGTCAAGACGGCTCTTACATTCGCTTCGATGACAACGCTTGCGTATTGATCAATAACGCTGGTGAACTCCGCGGCAGCCGTATCTTCGGTCCTGTTGCTCGTGAGCTCCGTGCTACCAATATGAAAATTATTTCTCTCGCACCGGAAGTGCTCTAATCGTTTCACTCTTTAACTGTCAAACAACAATGGCAAAATTACATATCAAAAAAGGTGATACCGTTTATGTAAACGCAGGTGCAAGCAAGGGCCAGACTGGTAAGGTACTCAAGGTCCTGGTAGCTGAAAACCGCGCTATCGTGGAAGGTGTCAACCTGGTTTCTAAAAGCCAGAAGCCTAACGCAAAGAACCCTCAGGGTGGTATTGTAAAACAAGAGGCTGCTATCCATATCTCTAACCTCAATCTCGTTGAGGACGGTAAGCCGGTTCGCATCGGCCGCGTAGTAAAAGATGGTAAGCTCGTACGTGTTTCTAAGAAAACCGGTAAAGAACTTTAATCAACAATGAATACAGCAAGTCTTAAGCAAGATTACAGAGAACGTATCGTTCCGATCTTGATGAAAGAGTTTAACTACACTACTGTAATGCAGTGCCCTAAACTCGAGAAAATTGTCCTCAATCAGGGATTGGGTATCGCTGTAGCCGATAAGAAGATTATCGATGTTGCTCTTCAGGAAATGACGGCTATCACTGGTCAGAAAGCAGTGGCTACCGTTTCTAAGAAGGATATCGCTAACTTCCATGTTCGTAAGAAGATGCCTATTGGCGTTCGCGTAACCCTTCGTGGAGAGCGTATGTATGAGTTCCTCGAGCGCCTTGTTCGCGTAGCTCTTCCGCGTATCCGCGACTTTAAGGGTATCGAGAACAAGATGGATGGCCGCGGTAACTATACGCTCGGTATCCAAGAGCAGATTATCTTCCCCGAAATCAACATCGATAACATCACCAAATTGCTTGGTATGAACATTACGTTCGTTACCACCGCGAATACGGATGAAGAGGGCTTTGCTCTCCTTCGCGAATTTGGTTTACCTTTTAAAAAGTAATACATCATGGCAAAGGAATCAATGAAAGCCCGCGAGGTTAAGCGTGCTGCTCTCTGCGCTAAATATGCAGCAAAGCGTGCTCAGCTCCTCAAGGATGGTGACTACGAAGGCCTCCAGGCTCTTCCTAAGAACGCTTCTCCCGTACGCCTCCACAATCGCTGCAAGATTACTGGACGTCCGAAAGGCTATATGCGCGTGTTCGGTCTGTCTCGTATTCAGTTCCGCGAGATGGCTTCTAAGGGACTTATCCCTGGCGTTAAGAAAGCAAGCTGGTAATCAATCTTATACTGCATTTGGCTGACAAAATCGGCCAAATGCAGACATTTGTTCTCCTTTCTGCAATAATTTTTCGTTTCGGCACGGTTTTTGTTGTGTCTGAAAATGATTTATTATGTGCAGAAATGGCAGATGGTGTCAGTTCGGCACTATTTTGGTGTGAAAAAGTCAGTCGTATTTAGACGGCGACTAATTATAGGTTTAATAAATATTGTCCCGACAGGCGGGATCAATTTAACATTATGACAGATCCAATCGCAGATTATCTGACTCGACTCAGAAATGCAATCAAAGCTGGTCATCGCGTTGTTGAGGTGCCGGCATCGAATCTGAAGAAAGAGATCACCCGTATCTTGTTTGAGAAAGGTTATATCCTTTCTTACAAGTTCGTGGAGGATGGCCCTCAAGGCACTATTAAGATTGCTTTGAAGTATGATCCGGTTAACAAAGTTAACGCCATCAAGTCTTTAACTCGTGTATCTACCCCCGGTCTTCGTAAGTATGTTGGCTATCGTGAGATGCCTCGCGTACTCAATGGTCTTGGTATTGCCATCCTTTCTACTTCTAAGGGTGTAATGACCAACAAGGAAGCTCTTGGCCAGAAGCTCGGCGGTGAAGTTATTTGCTACGTTTATTAATAGGAGGTTACTACTATGTCAAGAATTGGTAAATTGCCTATCGCTATCCCTGCTGGTGTAACCGTTACTGTTGATGCAGAAAACGTAGTTACCGTTAAAGGTCCTAAGGGAACCCTCACTCAGGCTGTAAATCCCATTATATCCGTTAATGTAGAAGGTAATACTGTTCACGTTACTCGTCCTAACGACGAAAAAGAGGCTCGCTCTATGCATGGTCTTTATCGTGCACTCATCCACAATATGGTTGTAGGTGTATCGGAGGGCTATAAGAAGACTCTCGAACTCGTAGGTGTAGGTTATCGTGTAGAGAACCAGGGTAATCTTATTCAGTTCGCTCTTGGTTATACTCACCCCATTTATCTCATGCTTCCGCCTGAGGTTAAGGTTGAGACCAAGTCTGAGCGTAATCAGAACCCGCTCGTAATCCTGGAATCTGCCGACAAGCAACTCATTGGCCAAATTTGCGCTAAGATTCGCTCGTTCCGCAAGCCTGAACCATATAAGGGTAAAGGTGTTAAGTTCCAAGGTGAAATTATTCGTCGTAAGGCTGGTAAGTCGGCTGGTAAGTAATTTTAAAATGTAAATTATTATGAATCAGAAAATAGAAAGAAGACTTAAGATTAAGGCTCGTATTCGTACCATTGTCAAGGGTACTGCAGAGCGTCCGCGTCTCACTGTATTCCGTTCAAATAGCCAGATTTACGCACAGGTAATCGACGATAATAAGGGTGTAACGCTTGCGTCTGCATCGTCGCTGGCTATCAAAGATCAAATTACCAAAACGGAGAAAGCTGCCATCGTAGGTAAGGCTGTAGCAGAGGCCGCATTGAAAGTTGGTGTAACTGCTGTAGTATTTGACCGTAATGGCTATCTCTATCATGGTCGTGTTAAACAACTTGCTGATGCCGCTCGCGAAGCTGGCCTCAATTTCTAATAAATGGTGAATAATATGAATAGAGTTAAAACCACAAATGACTTGGAGCTCCAGGAGCGCCTTGTTGCTGTAAACCGTGTAACGAAAGTTACCAAAGGTGGTCGTACTTTTACGTTTGCAGCCATTGTAGTAGTAGGTAACGGCAACGGTATCGTAGGTTGGGGTCTCGGTAAAGCGGGCGAAGTAACGTCTGCCATCTCCAAGGCTACTGAATCGGCTAAAAAGAATCTTGTCCAAGTACCGGTTTGCAAAGGTACTATTCCTCATGAGCAGGAAGCTAAGTTCGGTGGTGCGAGAGTACTTATCAAACCGGCTTCTCATGGTACTGGTGTAAAAGCTGGTGGTGCTATGCGTGCAGTACTTGAGTCAGTAGGTGTTACTGACGTGCTCGCTAAGTCGAAGGGTTCTTCTAACCCCCACAACCTTGTTAAGGCTACTATTGCTGCTCTCGGTGAACTCCGTGACGCTAAGATGGTTGCTGCTAACCGTGGCGTAAGCCTCGATACTGTGTTCAACGGTTAATGCAAACGAATCTAACGAATAATTTATTAAATTGTAAACATCATGGCAACTATTAAATTACAGCAGGTTCGTAGCATCATCAAAGCTCCCAAGAACCAGAAACTTATCATGCAAGCACTCGGTTTCAAGCGTATGAACCAAGTTGTAGAGCATGAAGCTACGCCATCAATCCTCGGCATGGCAAAGAAGGTGCAGCACCTCGTAAAAGTTATTGATTAATATTAACGCATCTCAGGCGTTAGGTAATTCCGAGTCTGAGATGCATAAAAAATTTATAAAATGGAACTTTATAATCTTACTCCCGCCGTTGGCTCTACTCATTCTCAGAAACGTATCGGTCGTGGTGCCGGTTCTGGTAAGGGTGGTACTTCTACCCGCGGTCATAAGGGTGCAAAGTCTCGTTCTGGTTATTCTAAGAAGATTGGCTTCGAAGGTGGTCAGATGCCTATTCAGCGTCGCCTTCCGAAGTTCGGTTTCAAGAATATCAACCATGTAGAGTACAAGGCTATCAATCTTTCTGCTATTCAAGCACTCGCAGAAGCGCTTAATGTAGAGAAAATCGGTCTTGAAGAATTTCACAATGCTGGTCTTATC
This sequence comes from uncultured Bacteroidales bacterium, assembly GCA_946059305.1. Classification (GTDB taxonomy): domain Bacteria; phylum Bacteroidota; class Bacteroidia; order Bacteroidales; family Paludibacteraceae; genus Colicola. Next base: position 14,706 of record CAMGMU010000036.1, read on the forward strand.
AGCAAATCAGCTCTTGTAAAGATTCTTGGTAATGGTACTCTTACTGCCAAGGTAACCGTAGAGGCTAATGCTTTCTCAAAGTCTGCTGAAGCAGCTATCGTCGCAGCTGGTGGTCAGGCCGTAAAACTCTAATTTATGAAGATTAGGCAAGCTATTGGCTTGACCTAATCTCTATAATACAATTAATTTATGAAGAAATTCATTGACACAATAAAAAATATTTGGAAGATTGAAGATCTTAGAAATCGTTTGTTGATCACGCTTCTTTTTGTGCTGATTTATCGTTTCGGTTCTTTCATCGTTCTTCCAGGTATTGATCCTACAGCGCTTACCGCTCTCCGTGCTCAAACGGAAGGAGGCTTGATGGCTCTCTTGGATATGTTCTCTGGTGGTGCATTCTCCAATGCGTCTATCTTTGCATTGGGTATTATGCCTTACATCTCAGCTTCGATTATTATCCAGCTGCTTACCATTGCAGTTCCTCGTTTCCAGAAGATGCAGCAAGAAGGTGAGTCTGGTCGCCAAAAAATGAATCAGATTACGCGCGTTCTTACCGTGGCTATTTTGGTTCTTCAGGGGCCGAGTTATTTGGTTAACCTCTCTGTTCAAATGGCGCAAGCAGGTACTCCGCTCACTATTGGTTTCAACTGGTTTACTATTTCTTCTACTATCATCCTTTGCGCCGGCTCCATGTTCGTTATGTGGCTTGGTGAGCGCATTACCGATCGCGGTGTAGGCAATGGTATCTCTTTCATCATCTTGATTGGTATCATTGCTCGTTTCCCCGGTGCTATCGTGCAAGAGTTCTCTTCTCGGTTGAATGAAGGTGGTGGTTTGGTTGTTTTCCTTGCTGAGATTGTATTGCTTCTTCTCGTTTTTGCTGCTGCAATTATGCTTGTTCAGGGTACTCGCAGAATTCCTGTACAGTATGCAAAGCGTATGGTTGGCAATAAGCAGTATGGCGGTGTGCGTCAGTATATTCCTCTTAAGGTTAATGCTGCAAACGTAATGCCTATCATCTTTGCTCAGGCAATTATGTTTATTCCTATTATGATTGCTGGTTTTACTACTGATGGTTCTGGCGCATTCGTACGTGCATTCTCTGATAACAATGGTTTCTGGTATAATTTGGTATTCTTCCTTCTTATTCTAGCTTTTACATACTTCTATACTGCAATCATCATCAATCCGCAGCAGATGGCAGAGTCGTTGAAGCAGAATAATGGATTTATTCCTGGTGTTAAACCGGGTAAAAAGACTGCTGAATTTATTGATACCGTTATGTCAAGAATCACTCTTCCGGGTAGTATCTTCCTTGGTGTGATTGCTATCTTACCTGCTTTTGCCCGTTTGTTTGGCGTCAGCATGTCGTTCGCTCAGTTCTTTGGCGGTACGTCTTTGCTGATTATGGTAGGTGTGATTTTGGATACACTTCAGCAGATTGAAGGTCACCTCTTGATGCGTCATTACGATGGATTCTTTGAAGATGGTTTCCGAATCAAAGGTCGCTCTGGCGCAATGGCATATTAATAAGTTTATCGCGTAGGATGATTTTTCTCAAGACTGAAGAAGAGATAGAACGGATGCGCGAAAGCAACAAACTCCTGGGAATGGCTTATGGCGAGATAGCTAAAGCCATTGCCCCTGGAGTTTCTACTGCGCAATTGGATAAGTTGGCAGAAGAATTTATTCGCGATCATGGCGGCATTCCTTCTTGCAAAGGCTATGAAGGCTATCCAGCTACCTTGTGCACTTCCGTCAACGAGCAAGTTGTTCATGGCATCCCGTCTAATAAGGTAATCTTAAAAGAAGGGGATATCATTTCTGTTGATTGCGTCGTTGGACTCAATGGTTACCAATCTGATTCTGCCTATACTTTTCCCGTAGGTGAGATTGATTCAGAAACGTTGCGTTTACTGAAGATCACTCGTGAGTGTTTGGACCTTGGTGTAGCTCAGGCAATTGCAGGAAAGCGTATAGGAGACATCGGTTTTGCCGTTCAGCAACATGCAGAAGCAGCTGGTTTTTCTGTAGTTCGAGAGTTTGTGGGACATGGGATCGGAAGAGAAATGCACGAAGAGCCTGAGGTACCCAACTATGGACGTCGTGGAAATGGTGTGGTCCTTAAGAATGGTATGGTACTTGCCATCGAACCAATGATTTGCCTTGGACGCAGAAATTTGATTCTTGAAGCTGACGAATGGACAGCGCGAACGGTTGATCGAAAACCTGCTGCTCATTATGAGTATTCGGTAGCAGTAAGAAATGGCAAGGCCGATGTGCTTTCTACCTTCGATTATATAAAAGAAGTTTTAGGAGATAAATTTATCTAACGCAATTAACATTTTATGGCAAAACAAGACTCAATTGAGGTTGATGGTACGATTACTGAGGCATTGTCCAATGCAATGTTTCGTGTGACGCTTGAAAGTGGTCATGTTATTACCGCTCATATCTCTGGAAAAATGCGCATGCACTATATTAAAATTCTTCCCGGAGATAAAGTGCGTGTAGAGATGAGCCCTTATGACCTGACGAAAGGACGAATTTCATTCCGTTATAAATAATAAACTTTACTCTCATGAAAGTAAAAGCTTCTATTAAGCGCCGTAACGACGATTGCAAGATTGTTCGTCGTAAAGGCCACCTTTATGTTATTAACAAAAAGAACCCTAAAATGAAGATGCGTCAAGGATAAGCGCTCTTTTTTAGGTAATTATTTACAAATTTATCCACTAGTATTAAATTATGGCTATAAGAATTGTTGGTGTAGATCTACCCCAAAATAAGATCGGGGAAGTCGGTTTGACTTACATCTACGGAATAGGTCGTAGCAGCGCTAAGAAAATCTTGGCTGAGGCAGGCGTTGACCCAAGCATCAAAGTACAAGATTGGACAGACGACCAAGCAGCTAAAATCCGTGAGATCATCGGTGCTAAGTACAAAGTAGAAGGTGATCTTCGTTCGGAGATTCAGTTGAACATTAAGCGTTTGATGGATATCGGTTGTTATCGTGGTGTTCGTCATCGTATCGGTCTTCCCGTACGCGGTCAGTCGACTAAGAACAACGCTCGTACCCGCAAAGGTAAAAAGAAAACTGTTGCAAACAAGAAGAAAGCAACGAAGTAACAACCAACAGGCATATGTTATCATCTGTTTTGATTGTGTGGCATAAACATAACGGAATGGCTGCACGAGAAGTCAGTTGAGCATTGCCCATAAAAAATCAAACGAAAATGGCAAAGAAAACAGTTGCAACCAAGAAGCGCGTTGTAAAGGTTGAAGGCGTTGGTCAGCTCCACGTTCAATCTTCTTTCAACAATGTTATCGTAACCGTTGCCAATGGTGATGGTCAGGTTATTTCCTGGTCTTCCGCTGGTAAGATGGGCTTCCGCGGTTCGAAAAAGAATACCCCTTATGCTGCTCAGATGGCAGCTCAGGATTGCTGTAAGGTCGCTTTCGATCTCGGCCTTCGCAAAGTAAAAGCATACGTAAAAGGTCCAGGTAACGGACGTGAATCAGCTATTCGTGCTTGCGCAGCTGCGGGTATCGATGTGCTCGAAATCATGGACGTAACGCCTATGCCGCACAATGGCTGCCGCCCTCCAAAGCGTCGTCGTGTATAATCATTAATTTATTTCATTTTTAAACATGTAAGATTATGGCAAGATATATTGGACCAAAATCACGTATCTCTCGTCGTTTTGGCGAGGCTATCTTCGGCCCTGATAAAGTGCTCAATAAGCGCAATTATGCTCCGGGCCAGCACGGTGTAAACCGCCGTAAGAAAAATTCCGAGTATGGTAATCAGCTCGCAGAAAAGCAGAAAGCTAAGTACACCTATGGCGTACTCGAGCGTCAATTCCGTTTACTCTTTGCTGCTGCACAGCGTAGTAAAGGTATTACCGGTGAGATTCTGCTTCAACTCCTTGAGTCTCGTCTTGACAACGTAGTTTATCGTTTGGGCATTTGTCCTACCCGTGCTGCTGCTCGTCAAATGGTAAGCCACAAGCATATTGTGGTAGACGGTAAGGTGGTTAATATTCCTTCTTTCCAGGTTAAGCCCGGTATGATTGTAGGTGTTCGCGAGAAAGCTAAGTCTCTTGAAGTTGTTCTTAACTCGCTTGACGGATTCAACCATTCTAAGTACAATTGGCTGGAGTGGAACGAGGCAGAGATGGCAGGTAAGTTCCTCAACGTTCCTGCACGTGAGGAGATTCCTGAGAACATCAAAGAGCAGTTCATCGTCGAATTGTATTCTAAGTAATTTTATATCCATGCAGACTCGCATCTTAGCCTTTTGAGGCTGCGAGTTGCATGAATTCAGTCTATAAATATTATGGCAATATTAGATTTTATTAAACCTGACAAGGTGATCATGTTGGATTCGTCGAAGACGAAAGGCTCTTTTGAGTTTCGTCCTCTCGAACCGGGATACGGCATTACCATTGGCAATGCTATTCGTCGTGTACTCCTCGCTTCGCTCGAAGGCTACGCAATTTGCTCTATCAAATTTAGCGGAGTAGAGCATGAGTTCGCTACGGTACCCGGTGTGATTGATGACGTTACCAACATCATCTTGAACCTCAAGCAGGTACGTTTCCGCAAGAGAGATGGTATCGATGCAGAGGGAGAAATAGTCTCCATCCCTGTTGAGAATATGACCGCTCTTAAAGCTGGCGATCTTGCTAAGTATCTCACGAACTTTGAGGTACTTAATCCAGATCTCTTGCTTTGCGAAATGGATATGTCTGCCAAGTTTGAGTTGACGGTGAAAATCAATAAGGGACGTGGTTATGTTCCTGCCGATGAGAACCGCAATCCCAACGATGAAATTGGCGTACTTGCTATCGATTCAATCTATACGCCTATTCGCAATGTTAAGTATGCTATTGAGCCCTATCGCGTAGAGCAGCGTACTGACTATGAGAAGCTGACGTTGGATATTGATACTGATGGTTCGATCACCCCGAAGGATGCTCTCAAAGAGGCGGCTAAGATCCTTATCTTCCACTTTATGCTCTTCTCCGATGAGAAGATTATCATCGAAGAACAAGAGAAATCTAATAGCTCAGCTCTCGATGAAGAGATTTTGCGCATGCGCCAATTGCTTAACTCTCGTCTGTCTGACATGGACTTGTCAGTACGTGCACTTAACTGCTTGAAGGCTGCTGAAGTTGATACGCTTGGCCAGCTTGTTAAGTATCATCGTAATGACCTCTTGAAGTTCCGTAATTTTGGTAAGAAATCTCTTACTGAATTGGATGAGTTGCTTGAGCGTAACGGCCTTGCGTTTGGCATGGATATCAGTAAATACAAACTTGACAGAGATTAAGTTCTCGCATTAATTATTTAAGAAAACAATGAGACACAATAAGAAATTCAATCACCTTAGCCGTACTTCGGAGCATCGTGCTGCAATGCTTTCCAATATGGCTTGCTCGCTTATCATGCATAAGCGCATCTCTACGACTACTGCTAAGGCAAAGGCACTTCGCATTTATGTTGAGCCGCTGCTTACGAAAGCAAAAGAAGACTCAACGGCTAATCGTCGTTTGGTATTCTCCAAGCTGAAGCAAAAAGAAGTAGTTACCGAATTGTTCCAAAACGTAGCAGAGAAGATTGCTAATCGTCCGGGTGGTTATACTCGTATCCTCCGCACAGGTTTTCGTCTTGGTGATGCTGCAGAAATGTGCATCATCGAACTAGTTGACTACAACGAAAATATGCTTAAAGAGGCTAAGAAAGTGGCTAAGAAGACCACGCGTCGTGCTGGTAAGAAGGCTGCTCCCAAGGCAGAAGAAGCTACAGAAGCATCAGCAGAGTAATTTTTTTTGATATCACAAGGCCACTCTTTATGGGGTGGCCTTGTTTACTTTATCAAAGCACTAATTCAATTATCTAACCCCAAGTCCAATTCTTATGAAGCACGTTTTTTCTTCATTCTTATTATGTATTTGTTGTGTCACGCTGATGGCACAACAATATGCCGCTAATGTAGATTCGCTTATTTATAATGCAATAGCTGAGTCAAAAATCCCTGGAGCGGTTGTATGTGTAGTGGAAAATGATCATATTTCTTATCTTCATGCCTACGGGAATCGACAGGTGTTTCCCGATACGTTGCCAATGACAGTTCTTACGCAGTTCGATTTGGCTTCGCTAAGTAAGTGTGTTGGAACAGGAATGGCAATGATGACTTTAATTGAAAAGGGGTTAGTGGATTTGAATGATCCCATTACCAAGTATTTGCCCAATTATCAACCTTATGTGTATGCTGATGGGACCATGGATAGAGAGCAGAAAATTGTAGATTTCCTTACTCATACTTCAGGAATGCCCGCTTATGCATCTTATACGGAGTTGCTTAAGGATGAGCCTTCTGCTTCTCCTGCTCGACGGAAGGAGTTGCTGCTGATGCATATGGGAAATGTAAAGAGGCTGGCTCCCGCAGGGACCGACTTCTGCTATTCATGCCTTAATTTCATAACCATACAGTATGTGATAGAGAAGCTGACAGGTCTTTCTCTCAATGAATATGTGGAAAAGGAAGTTTTCCGAAAACTAGATATGTCAAATACGTGCTATTATCCTATTGGTTCTAAGCCCTCAAAAGGTATTGTTGTAGCACCAACAGAAAAAATTTCAATGATGGAAGTAGCAGTTCCCTCTATTTTGTTGTTAAATGGAGATGCTAAGAGATGGGGTAATCAACGAGAATGCTATGAAGGAATCGTTCACGATCCGCTGGCGCGAGAGATCAATGCTGGGGTAAGCGGTAACGCAAGCGTATTTTCTACCGCCGCAGATTTGGCAAAAATGGCAGTTTGGATGTTTCATCCAGAAAAAAAAGGCCCCTTTAGTGCTGCTACTCTTCAGTTGATGCTTACTGTTCCTGAAGGTTATGAGTCCTTTGGACGCCTACTTGCTTGGGATCGTTCGTCAGATTATTCTGGTTGCAAAGGCAATGAAACATCCAATTTGGTAGCTTGCCATACTGGCTATACGGGTACGAGTATGGTTATCGATATGAAGAAAAAGGTAGCAGTTATCCTGTTGACGAATCGTGCCCATCCCGATGATAAGGGTGGAGTAGGAATACTAAGGAAAGCTGTTGCGGATGCCGTTTTTTCAAATTTCTGAAAAAATCAACATTTTTTTTGATATTTCAAAATATTTTCGTATCTTTGCATCCGATTAAAAATATTCGTGTTGTGCATATAGCAGTTTCTGGAAATATTGGAGCAGGAAAAACGACTCTAACGCAAATGCTCTCAAAACATTATGGTTGGGAGATGCGCTTAGAGCCCGTTGTCATTAATCCTTATTTAGAGGATTATTATAAGGATATTAAGCGATGGTCATTTGCTTTGGAGGTGTATTTCCTTAAGGAGCGCTTTCGCGATATTTTGGATATTGCGCATACGAATAAAACCATCATTCAGGATCGCTCGATTTTTGAAGGTGTGTATGTGTTTGTAGAGAATAATTATCGTCAAGGAAATTTATCAGAAACCGACTTCCGTACGTATATGGAGTTGTTTGACTTGATTACAAATATTACGAAAAATCCTGATTTGATGATTTATCTCAGAAAGTCTGTGCCCGAATTAGTCCGGCAGATTCAAAAGCGAGGCAGGGATTATGAGCAAACCATACAATTGGACTATTTGGAAGGGTTAAACAATCGTTACGAGGATTTCATTTTTAATAAATATAAAGGTGAGGTGCTGGTAATAGAAAGTGATGGAATGGATTTTGAGCATAATCCCGATGATCTCCGAAAGATTATAGATAAAATTGATGCGCGTCTTTTCGGGTTGTTTTAATAATAATGATTTCTACATAATATCACACATATGCATATAGCAATAGCAGGTAATATCGGTGCGGGTAAGACTACTCTTACGAATTTGTTGGCTAAACATTATGGATGGACTCCAAAGTTTGAGCCTGTGGATTTTAATCCGTATATGGAAGATTTTTACAAAGATATGTCTAGATGGTCATTCAATGTACAAATCTGTTTTTTGAATAAACGATTTAAGGATGTAGTGGAGATAGGGCGTACATCCGGTACGATTATTCAAGATCGTACCATATATGAAGATGCTCGCATTTTTGCACCCAATTTGCATGAGCAAGGACACATGTCAGACCGCGATTTTACTACATATTGCGATTTGTTTGACTTGATGATGTCGCTTGTGAAATATCCTGATTTGCTGATTTATTTGCGTTCTTCAATACCGAATCTCGTGGCTCAGATTCAGAAACGAGGTCGCGGATACGAAGCGGGCATTCGTTTGGATTACCTGCAGGGCCTGAACGAAAAATATGAGAAATGGATTTCTGAATATAAAGGAAAGGTTTTGATTATTGATAAAGATCATATCGACTTCCAGGATAATCCTGAAGATTTCAAGAAAATTGTTAATATGATAGACGCAGAACTCTATGGTTTGTTCCCATTTGAAGCAAACGAAGGAGTAGGTAAAGAAATCCTATGATTGACAAATTTTTGGAGTATATCCGAATAGAGCGTCGTTATTCTGAATATACGCTGAAGGCTTATGAGCAGGACTTGAGTGAGTTCTGCTCATTTCTGCATGTTGCCCCTGAATCGTTCGATGCGTCATTGGCTACGCAGGATGATGTTAGATTATGGATGGTTGAAATGCTCGACAACGGATTAACCCCCAGAACGGTTAAGCGCAAATTATCGGCTCTTCGATCATATTATAAATATCTACTTCGCATCGGACTTGCAGAAAAGGACATAACCAGAGCTGTTATTGCTCCCAAAATGGAGAAACCTTTGCCCGTGTTCTTTAAGGATTCAGATATGAAGAAAGTAGAAGAAACGATGCGCTATGCTGATGACTTTGAATCTATTCGAGACAATTTGGTGATTGAAATGCTCTATCAAACAGGCATGCGCCGAGCGGAAATATTGCGCTTACGTGATTGCGATCTTGACTTACATCAATGCCAGGTCAGGATATTCGGCAAGCGCCGAAAAGAACGAATTGTTCCCTTTGGAGAGAATTTAAAATTGATGATTTCGGAATATCTTTCCTTAAGAAATGAAAAATTTGGACTTCTCCAGAATGCAGACCACCCCTTTTTCTTGAATAATAAAGGACTTCCCTTCTCTCATAATAATATATATACGCTCGTAACAACGCGAATGGGGGAAGTTTCCAAGCAGAAGCGTTCGCCACATGTATTACGACACACCTTTGCGACTACGATGCTCAATAATGGTGCGGATATCAACACTATTAAGACGCTTATGGGGCATGCTTCGCTTTCAGCTACACAAGTATACACGCATACAACTTTTCAGCAAATTAATGAAGCCTATAAAAAAGCTCATCCACGTGCTATAAATGGTAAAAATAACCCTAAAAAATAGAAATTATGATAAAAATTAGCTTTTTTTTGAATTTTTTTGCTCAAATATTTGGTCAATTCAAAAAAAAGCAGTACTTTTGCACCGCTTTTCCGCTTACGGAGTAGCTCAGCAGGACTGACGAGTCCTGAGAGAACAAGTAATGCCTCTTTAGCTCAGCTGGTAGAGCACGTGATTTGTAATCTCGAGGTCGTTGGTTCGAGTCCGACAAGAGGCTCCAGAAAGTAAGCAAATGGGTAGTTTCCAGAGTGGCCAAATGGGGCAGACTGTAAATCTGCTGCGACTCGCTTCGGTGGTTCGAATCCATCACTACCCACCCATTGAGAGAGGATCTCTCGGCTCGCGGAAATAGCTCAGTCGATAGAGCACTAGCCTTCCAAGCTGGGGGTCGCGGGTTTGAGCCCCGTTTTCCGCTCACATAATAGTGCTTCTGCACTTTGTTGCTGCTTTAGCTCAGTGGTAGAGCGCATCCTTGGTAAGGATGAGGTCCCG
>CAMGMU010000037.1 GCA_946059305.1 uncultured Bacteroidales bacterium
GTCTTTACACATGCTCATTCCACCTAACTGTAAACTGTAAGAACTGTAAGATTCACTCTTTGGAACCTGAATTATGAACAGCTCATAAAAGAGTTCACAAAAGAACGAAAAGAGTGCACAAAAGAACGAAAAGAGTGCACAAAAGAGCGAAATGAGTTCCTAAATGCCCAGAGGAAAATATATCGTTTTGTGTCAGAGAAACCAAATATTTCCACAACGGAAATGGCTGAACGCATGGGAGTATCAAGACGTTAGGTGCAGAAATATATCAAACGTCTCACCGACATGAACTTGATTGTACGTGAAGGAGGTCGGAAAATCGGCACATGGCGCATAAGACGCAGATTATGACAGTTTCTTTTCTCCTGAATAATGACACGTTAAAAGTCCATTATACCAAATAATATAAGAAAGAGGCTACTTTTCTTCCGTAAATCGGTAGCTTTGGGTCAGACCAAAAATTTAGGGTCCATATTTTCAAGAAAAGACAATTGCGTTTTTTTTGCGTAACGTAACGCGATGTTACTCAAAAAATATAATAGTCCAAACATTCAGCATCGCATTACTATCGTATTACCATCGCATTACCATCGCACACAAATGCTTGTGTAATACAAGAGATTTGCCCTGTAGGTGTTAACTGTTACCCCGAAATTTCCAAAAAATTCCGTTTTTAGGGTCTCTAAGAAAGGTTTAAAAAGCAGTACCTTTGCACTCGCATTCGTCAGCTATGAATACACAAACGCGATGAGGAGCGATGAGGAGCGATGAGGACTCATTGAGGACTCATTGAGGAGGTGCTTTGTACTGAAAAAGGTTGACTCGTTTACGGATGTCGTTTCTTAATAATCGTACATTGTTGACACGTTTCCTGAAAAGGTTGACTCGTATTCTAAAATAGTTGTCGTTGAGTATTACATTTTAGCAAATTAACGGAACTATAGTTTAGCAAGAAATGAAAACACATAAAAAACGCATACATGAATAGGTAAGATAATATGGAGAACGACAGACAAACAACAGATTCATGTAAAATAGTGATTATGACTGTTGGAAAATAATCGAATCCCTTTTATAAAACAGAAGTTTATATATCCCCTATATTTGATTGACGTTCTTTGCATTTTAGCATTTCTTATAGTAATTCTAATACTCAAGATTGTTTGGAATCTTCTCCAAATCCGCAAAAATTTCATAGATTTGGCTGAGTATCATCATGAAAAATGCAAGAATTTTAGCCAAAACTGTAAAAATAAGCGCGATTTGGTTGCGTATATCGTTTTTTTTTCGTACCTTTGCATCCGAAAATTAAAATGTACCACACATTATGTTTGGCAGAGAGGAAGAAAAACGAGTATTACTATCGCTGTTAGAGAGCGATAAATCCGAGTTTGCGGCTGTTTATGGACGTCGTCGTGTCGGGAAAACGTATCTTGTGCGTGAGACGTTCAATTACAACTTTGCCTTCCAACACACGGGTTTGCAAGATGCTACTATCCGGGAGCAATTAGAGGAATTTGCTAATTCCTTGATTATTGCAGGAATGAAAAAGGTAAAACGCCCTTCAAATTGGTCGCAGGCGTTCTTTATGTTAGGCCAGCATTTAAGTACGCTGCCGGAAGGAAAGAAAGTAATCTTTATTGATGAGCTTCCTTGGTTGGACACTCCTAACTCTAAATTTGTTTCGGCACTTGATCATTTTTGGAATGGATGGGCGACCGCTCGTAAAGATATAGTTTTGGTAGTATGCGGAAGTACAACTTCTTGGATCATAGACAAAATCATTATGAACTATGGTGGCTTGCATAATCGCTTAACGGAACAAATCTATTTGCGTCCGTTCACTCTGCACGAGTGTGAGCAATATGCGACGAAACGCAATTTGAGTATGAGCCGCCGCAATATCCTGGAGACATATATGATTATTGGTGGCATTCCTTTCTACTGGGATATGCTGCGTAAAGACTTATCTTGGGCGCAAAATATTGACCGTATGTTCTTCTATCCCAATGGAAAGATGCGGAATGAGTTTGAGGCGCTATATAAATCATTATTCCGTTCGCCCAAAACTTACATTGATGTTGTCTCGGCTCTTGGAACCAAGAAGGTCGGCATGACGCGCAATGAGTTAATGGCTGCACTTGAAGAAGAGAGTGGCGGCACGCTGACAAAAACACTCCGTGAATTAGAACAATGTGGATTCCTGCGCTCGTATAGCTCCATCGGAAAAGCCAAGAAAGAAACTGTCTATCAATTGATAGACAACTTCACATTGTTCTACTTCAAGTTTATGGCGGATGGCACTATCAATGAGAAAGACTATTGGTCGCGTACAATATCAAAACCAATTTACAACGCATGGAGTGGTTTGGCGTTTGAGCGTGTTTGTTTCCAACATATAGACCAGATTAAACATGCTTTAGGTATATCTGGTATCATAAGCAATGTTTATTCATGGGTGTATGTTCCGAGAACTTCGGACGAAAAGGGCGCACAGATTGATATGCTTATTGACCGTGACGATAATGTGATCAATATATGTGAGATGAAGTTTTCGCAAGGCGAATATGAACTGACCGAAAAATACGATTTGGAGTTACGTAACAAAGTGGGCACTTTTCAGGCGAAGACAAAGACACGAAAAGGAGTAAGCCTTGTGATGATTACATCCTATGGTATCAAGCAAAACGCATGGGCAAACGGCATCAATGCTCAGTTGACAATGGATAACTTGTTCCATGCATAAGAAGAATAAGTAAGTAGGGTGTCAAATTTTGTTTGAAACCCCTGTTGTTTTTTAGTTGATAATTAGTGTTTGTTTATTATACTTTTTTTTGATAAAATATTTGCATATGTCAATTATTTTTATTAACCTTGTAGCTGATTTTCAATAAGTTATATTGATTTTAAACCAAAACATTGCGAATATAAATAAAGACAAAATAATCGAACGGCTTCGCGCAAAGTTAGCCGAAAAAGACCAAGAAGTTAAAGAACTTAAAAAGGAGGTTAAAGAACTTAAAAAAAAGAAGAGATAATGAAAATAGCCACACAAATCTTCAGAGAGACCATGTTGTAGGGCATCATTATCTGAGCCCTATCCCTTAATCATTATGCCGGGAAGAACAATTCCCGTACAAGCAAAGGGTTGGAATGCACATTCGTTAAGTAATTTTCATTAGAACATCTATTGTAATTTATGAGAAGATATTGTAAGTTTCTGCTATGGGGATTATTCATAATACCCCTTTTCCGCATGTGTTTATACCACAAAATTACTCACATGAGTGATGAGGAACTGGAATGGGCTACCAATTGTCACGAAGGAGAGCTCCTCTATTTTCAATCGTCAAAAGGTGAATATGATACAATTCAAATATCAAAAATAGAAATTTGGAATTCATTATCCCCTATTAACAAAAATTATTATCAGTTGAGCAATGCCGACTACATGGCAGGAGCTTGTATTCGTTTCATTTCTAAGCAATATTCAATTGTACCCAACAATGTTATTAATTTATCTAACATTTTTGGCGAAGAAACAGAATCTGGCAACTTACTATGCCCTGAATACTTATCCATCGTGAAAGAATCCAACTTCCGCCCAATATGCTTTCATGCTACCTTTTTAGGACGACGGGTACAAGATAATGTGCCCCTTAAAACAATATGCATGCAGATTGGTGGTATGGTTGTTGACGACATTCTTTTTTTTGATGAAAATACTTTGGAATATCTCAATAAAGGCAACCCATCGAATACTATTGTGAGTTTTGCTTGGAGCAAGAAACATGGTCTGGTGCAATATACCTTCCAGGATGGTACGAGCTTTAATAGAATAAATATAGATTAGTCGATACTGAAATATAGTATAAATATTTGGTTATCAATAAAATAATTGCGATTTTTCTTGCATATATCCACAATTTTATGTAACTTTGCACTCGAAAACCTTGCAGAAAATCCAAGTTCGTATGATAGGAAAATCGCCATCCCGTATAGAGCCGGAACTATTCCGTCCTCAGTTGTCCAGTTTCATTGACATGAGCCACGAGTTGGTTCTGCTGTCAAACCCAATAGACTGGTCGTATTCACTTTTTAACTACCTATATCAGCCTATGCTCCAGGTTGCGTACCAAAGGTAGAAATTAAGAAGCAACTAATTAAACAGGTTTATCCAATATATCGATGAGAAAAATAATAATAATAATTCTTGTTGCATCATCTGTTTATTGCTTAGCAGACAATAATGATGCCATATATGACCCGATACAAACACCTATTTATTTTGGGAAAACATTGTTTTGCTCAACAATTGTGGATAATATTGATGAGACTCCTTGTGATCCGGAATCAAGACTTGTGGTATATTCCCCCAATGTAAAAGATTCCATTCAAGGTGCCATGCTATTTTGGATTCATTTTGATACCACAAATGTTGCCGTTAATAAGGAACTTAAAGTGAAGGAGATTGTTGATTTAGAATTTATTCGTTGTGACAAAACAGAATTCGACATGAATACATTACGGCCTGCGTTTTATGAAGAGTTGCGATTATGGCATTGGTGGCTCGGAGATTATATAAACCCTCTTACTATGTATCCTTGGCAACAATGGACGATGAGATTTATCGTTGTTCCTCAATAGACTAAAAAGTAGAATGAAAAACAATTAAGGGTTGCTCTAAAAATTAAATCGTTAATTATCAATTAGTAAAATCATATTCGGCACGATATTTGCTACTAAAGGGGCCCCAACGGAGATGCATCACACGCTCATAGCGCTACCACCGCATACGCAAGTTTGTGTGATTCACAAATAGCCGCAATGCGGGCGTTCAGATGCGCCAAGGCGCGTTCCAGGGCCGAAGGCCGTTCCAAGTGCCACAAGCGGCTGTTCCAATTGCGCTTCGCGCGTTCCAATGCAGCAGAGCGAGTAGCGAGTAGCGAGCTGTGAGCGGTGGGCAGAAGAATTTTGAAAATTTTGAGAAGAGTGATTGCTCATTGTTCTTAATATTTTGTTATTCTTTACCCTTTAGGGTACAATATGCAAATTTTTTGGCTAAAAATTTGGCTGTGCCAAAAAAAATTCGTACCTTTGCAGCGCATTATTGTGCGATAATACGATTTATGCAGAAGAATATGAGAAAAAGCTTAATGATATGGCTGGCAGCAGTATGTGCTTCCGGTATGATGATGGCCCAGCGCAGCGAGACGTTTGTTGCGCCCGATGCGGCTTTGAAAGAGGGTATTCGGCTCTATCAACTAGGGCAGTATGCTGCTTCGCAACGCAGTTTGGCGAATGCTGAAAATAGTTCAGAAATGGCGTTTTACAATGCCGCTACTGCATTTGAACTGCGTCAGAATCAAGCGCTTAAGCAGTTGAAAGCGTTTCTGAAAAATAATCCGCAAAGCCCGTATGAAAGTGAGGTTCACTTTATGATGGGCGTGCTGAATGCCGAGAAGCGGAAATTCAAGCAGGCGCTAAAGGAGTTGGATCAAGTACAATCGTCAGAACTCTTTCGTCAGCATGAAGACGCCTGCATTTTTTATAAGGGTTATTCTCATCTGCACATGAATGAACCCCGAGCAGCAGCGGGATTCTTTCAGCGATTGCACGGCAAAGAAGAAAGTCCCTTTTATCTGCAAAGTCGGTATTATTATGCCTATTCACAATACGCTTTAGGGCAGTATAAGCGCGCACTTCCGGATTTCTTGTTTTGCGAGCAAACCAATGAATATAAGCATGTTGCACCGTATTATATCGTGCAGATTTACTACTATCAAGGCAAATACGATGAGGTAATAAATCGCGCGAAAGAATTGTTGGCGCAAGACCCTGAGAACGTGAACAACTGGGAACTGTATCGCATTTTGGGTGAGATGGCGTATCAGCAAGGCGAATATGAGCAGTCTATCGACTACTTGCAGCGTTATGCACAAGCGGCAGAAAAGCAGAAAGCCGGACTGGTGCGCGAGGATTTGTATCTGCTTGGCGTAAGTTGCTATCAGGCAAATCGAAACGATGAAGCCATCACGTATTTGAAAAAAGTGCAGTCTCAAAACGATTCGCTCACGCAATCCGCGCAGTATTACTTAGGTTGCTCCTACACGCGCGCTGCTAACGCGGCCGCTTCCACTGCCGCAGGTGCTTCGTTGGCCACTATTGATCAGGCAAAGGCTTGCTTTGCTACTGCCATGCGTATGGACTTTTCTCCTGTAATCAAGGAGGAGGCGATGTACAATTATGCGCTCTGTACTTACCAATCCTCAAGTGCGTTGGGCGAATCCGTAAATGCTTTCATGTCGTTCTTGGGCGCTTATCCGGAATCGAAGCATGCCGAAGAAGTGTATTCGCTGCTCTCCGATGTGTTTATGTTGAGCAAAAACTATCTCTCGGCTTTAGAGGCTTTACAGAAAATCAAGCACCCCAACGAGAAGATGCTCCAAACGCAGCAGTATCTGCGGTATCAGTTAGGTGCCGATTGTTTCCTGCAGAGCCGACATACTGAGGCTATTAAGTGGTTTGACGAAGTGATTGCGCAAGCTGCAGGAGTAGATACCTATAAGACCGAGGCGTTGTTCTTGAGCGCAGAATCGCAATATCGTTTGCAGCGATATGCTGAAGCAGAGCAGTCTATTCAATTGTTTGAGAATCAGTCTAATGCCGTTTCTTCAAAGAACTATGCATTGGCCAAATATCTCGAGGGATATATATGTTTTCAGCAGAAGCATTATACTGATGCTGCCGGTGCGTTTGCATCGTTTACGAAGATAGCGGATCAAAGTAAGGCAACGTATGCCGATGCGCTCAATCGCTTGGGCGATTGCTATTTTTCCCAACGCGCATTCGTGGATGCTGAAAGCTATTATGCACAAGTGGTGGCATTAGGGACTGCCGGAGCCGATTATGCGATGTTTCAACGCGGCTATGCCTTAGGTCTGCTGAAACGCTATGGCGATAAGGTAACCGTATTGGAGCGGCTCGTAACGACCTACCCTAAGAGCGATTACGCCGATGATGGCTTGTATGAGATTGCGCGTGCACAACTGCAGCGAGACGATAACTCTGGTGCTATAGTTGCTTATGATCGATTGCTTGCTACGTACCCCAACTCCAATCTTGCGCGCAAGGCTGCGCTCGAAAAGGCAATGCTCTATTACAACGAGAAAAAATATGCCGAAGCCATTGAGGCATACAAATTAGTTGTAAAAAACTATCCTTCTACCAATGAGGCGTACTCTGCGCTCGAGGGTATAGAGATGTGCTATGTAGAAACCAACCAAGTGAATGAATATTTGGCTTACACCAAAACGCTCGGGAAAAACAACATGCAAACTGTTACGACCAAAGAGGATTCGCTCACATATACTGCCGCTGAATTGCAATATATGCAAGGTAATTACGCAGAGGCAGCGCAAGGTCTCAGTACGTATCTTGAGCGCTACTGCGAGGGTGGTCGTTATTGCTCAAGTGCGCAATACTATTGTGCTGACGCCTATTATCAGATGGGAGATAAGAAGAATGCGCTCATTCAGTTTAAGCGCCTTACTGAGATAGAGGCCAACTCCTACATGGAAGAGGCGCTGATGCGTACGGCCGAGCTCTATTATGATGAAGCCGATTATCAAAACGCATTGACCTATTTCGAGCGTTTACAAACGGCTGCTTCCACGCAGAAAAACACGGATATAGCTCGTTTGGGCGTACTTAGATGTGCTTATTTCTTAGGAAACAGTGATCGAACCATCAGCATTGCGAGCGAAATGCTTGAGGAAAGTACCACGGATGAGGCTACCCAAGAGGAGGCACTTTACAATAGAGCGAAAGCGTATTATCAAAATGGGCAATATGATAAGGCTATTGCTGACTTCCGCATATTGGCTAAGGAGGTGCGTACGGTGCAGGGAGCTGAGTCAGAGTATATGATTTGCGAGGCGTTGTTCCGTCAGGGTAAGTACACTGAAACGGAAGCAGAAATAGTGCAGTTTGCCAATATGAATACCACGCAGCAGTATTGGTTGGCGAAAGCGTTTATCCTGCTTGCGGATGTATATACGCGCCAAGGCGATGACTTCCAAGCAGAGCAATATCTGATCTCACTCCAATCCAATTATACGATTCAGGATGATATCCAAACGATGATAAGCGAGCGCTTGCAGCTCATCAAAGAGCGCGCAAACGCATCCAACGAAGCCATTAATCAAGAAAACGAGGAGGAAGACTGATGAAGAAGACCCTATATATTGCATGCCTATTGGCATGTGCCGTTTGCGCTAAGGCGCAAGAAAGCACCACCAATGATTCTACCGAAATCGACCGCACGGTATATGTAACGCGTGATTTCCAACCTACCGTTCAGTCGGCTGGAAAAATATCGATGAAACCCGACATTTATCAGTCTCAAATAACGTTGCAAAAGCCGAAATACAGCGATTTCAGCAGTCCGCTTGCGCTCGATTATTCGATGAACAAACTCGATTTCTCGGTGCTGAATTTCCGTCAGCCCCAACCCATGGGAGGATACCTTCAAGCCGGTGTGGGGCATGAGAACTCGTTGTTGCTCTTCAATTATCGTATCAGTGATGCTGTGATGCAGAAGAAGAAGCGTACAACCAATGATTTGATTCTTGATATCCATGCCAATCATAATGCGCAGTGGGGCTACAAGGCGTTGTCAGAATCTGGTATAGGTATGGATTTGGCCAAGCAGTTTATGCAGACAGAACTGTATTTTGGTGTAAATGGCGGGCATACGTTCTTCAGCCGATATGGTCATTATTACGATCCTGACCAAGGTGCTTTGCCGGAAGATAAGCAGCGGTTGAGCGCTATTGACAGTGCCTTCAAGCAGAATATTTGGACGGCCAATGCAGAGATTGGCGTAAGGAGCATCTCCAGTGGTGAGTATCAGTATCAAGCACAGGTGGGTTATGAGGCTTTTGGCGTTCCCAATCAAGCCATTGAGCATCAGATTCATACCATAGGTGGGTTTGAGTGGAATCGCAATTCCCATCATGTGGGCGCTATATTCGATATGCGTAATCGCCTGTATTCAGTGTATGATTCAACGCTCACTCCTTGTGCTAACCACCGCTTCCACCTGGAGCCATATTATGCTTACGAGGGCAACCGCTGGCGCATTCATGCGGGTGTGAATCTTGACTTTTCCGCAGGAAGAGGCAGGATTGTAGGCATATCGCCCAACGTATGGCTTGAAGCTGATATTGCCAAGAATTGGTTGTTTATTTATGCTGAGGCAAAGGGTGATTATGCCGCTAATGGCGCGCGAGGTGAGTTTGACGAAAACCGATATATTTCCTCTACCTGCCTGTTTAATGACTCGATCTCGGGTGAATACAAGCCGGTGGATGCCGAGATTGGTTTTAATATCCGCCCGTATTCTTCACTCCTTATAAATATACACGCGGGATATGCGCTTGAGTTGGATAAACACGTAAACGTATTCCAGCAGATTCCGGGCAATAGTTTCGGCATGTTTGAGCATGAACTGATGAATGCAGGATGCTGGCGAGTAGGAGCGAATTTACACTTCCACTACCGCGATATTCTGAACATGCATATTGGTGGCAATTACTTCATCCATCAGCGGATGAGCCTGCCTTTCGAGGTGCTTTCGGATGGTGCATTTGGTGCAAACTCCATGTTTGATACGCCATCATGGCGAGTAGATATTCGCATTGATGGAAAAATCAACGAGAAATGGAGCCTCTACTCCGATAATCATTTGATGGGTGGTATTTGGGCTTGCCGTCAAACATATTCAAGTTCTAGTGTTTCTCCTGATTTGAGGGATTATCAAGCAGAGAAACTACGCCCGATGTTTGATTTGAATTTAGGGGTTAAATACCGCATAGATAAGTGGTTTGCCGTTTATGCACAACTCAATAACTATCTCGCGTGGACGCCTAAGATGCATTATTATTCCTTCTATGGCTATGAGGCTATGGGCGCGAATTGCATACTCGGTTTGTCGTATAGTTTCTAAAACGCAGTTTCAAATCTATTGATTTATATGGTGGGTGCTTACGGTTCCCACCATACATAGAAAATGAAGCGAGTGCACTATCTCTTCTCAACAAAATAAACAAAAAAGGAAAGGCATCAGCCTTTCCTTTTTATGTCGGGATTACTGGACTCGAACCAGCGACCTCGCGCCCCCCAGACGTGTACTCTACCAACTGAGCTAAATCCCGATTTGCGTTAGAAAACGAGTCGCTTATCGTTTCGGACTGCAAAAGTACTGCTATTTTTTGAAATAACCAAATTTTTTTGCATAAAAATGGCGCTTTTGCTCATTTTTAGTGTTTTTTTGAGCAAAAACGCCTTTTTTCCTGTGGATTTATCCTATCTTGTTTGCAGATGGCTAACGTATATCTTAATCAGCAAGCGCGTGTACGCCATCGCCAATCTCTGCGATATAGAAGTCAGCCTTGATGCCAGTCTTCTCAAAATAGGCAGCACCTACTTTTTCGATGAAGGTTGGAATAGCCTCGTCGCGAACAAGCGAAACGGTACAGCCACCGAAACCGCCACCCGTCATGCGAGAGCCGATGACGCCATCTATCTTCCATGCTTCTTCTGCGAGCGTATCCAGGTGCAAGCCCGTCACTTCATAATTGTCGCGGAGCGATACATGCGATGCGTTCATGAGCTGACCGAACTTCGTTAGGTCGCCTGCTTTGAGAGCAGCTACTGCATCTATCGTACGCTGGCATTCACCTACTACGTGGGTTGCACGCATGAGTGCCACTTTATCTGTGATGGCAGACTTAATATCTTCAAATTCTACCTCCGAGAGCTCTGCCAAAGCCTGCAAATTTGGACGAACGGTGCGAAGTTGCTCTACTGCCAATTTGCATTCTGCTACACGAGCATTGTACGCACCCGAATCCAGTTTGTGCGGTGAATGCGTGTTGGAAATCACTACCTTTACGCCATCCAACTTAACCGGCACAAGTTCGAAATCGAGGGTGGCGCAGTCCAGATAAATAGCATGGTCTTTCTTGCCTTGAGCCGAAGCAAACTGATCCATGATACCACAATTTACGCCCGCAAACTCATGCTCCGAAAGTTGACCAATTTTTGCTAATTCGGTGCGGTCGTAGCCCGCATTAAAAATATCGTTGAAAGCACAAGCAGTTACCACCTCAATAGCGGCTGAAGAACTGAGTCCTGCACCTGCCGGCACATTACCCCAAATAAGAATATCGTAACCCTGCTCAAGTTTGAATCCGCGCTTGATGTATTGTGCAATACAGCCGAGGGGATAGTTCACCCACGAGTTGTCTGGCAGCGGAGTAAGCAGTTGGTCGAGTGGCAGACAGATAATCTCCGGCATGTTGAGCGACTTGAATCGAAGGGCTTTTTGGTTATTGGCAGCGAGCAGAAGATTCGTGCCGAAAGAGAGCGCGCAGGGGAATACATGACCGCCATTGTAGTCGGTGTGTTCGCCAATGAGGTTAACGCGACCGGGTGAGAAATACACTTTTTCTGCCTCGTGATTGTAAGCTTCGAGGAAGGCTTTTTTCAGTTCGTTTAATTCCATGGATGTAAGTATTAATTGGTTTTTCTTTTTCGGTTTATTATTTAAGGCCTTTTATGGTACTCACTTTAGCCTCAAAATCCTTCAGATAAAATGGCGTCCAATAGGCTATGTCAGCAAACGCCTTATGAGCATAAGCTGTTTCTGCGAGCGTTCCCATAAACGCAGCATCCGGCACAATGCCGGAAATAAAACGAGCATTGGGATGCGTCAAGATGGGCTGAAACTTGTCGGCACCATTGCCAAAAAATGTAACGATGCCTTGCTGAAGTTGTTCAGAAAAAGACCCTTCTGTAAGAATAGTAGCTTGTGCAGGGACACATTCAGCGAGCTGTGTATCATAAAGAGCGTTATAGACTTCCATTCGTCGGGCATCGATCATGGGGCAGAGTAAGCCTTCTGCTCCTTGATTCACCGCACTGGCGGCCATGATTTGGAGGGTAGGGATAGCGAGCAGGGGTATGTTCATGCCATACGCTATGCCCTTAGCAGCTGATGCACCTATGCGGAGTCCAGTATAACTGCCCGGACCTGCACTTACGGCCACTGCATCGATGGCATAACCGGCTGCTTGTGTACGCTGAACGAGCGAGTCTGCCATCAGCGCCAACTCTCGAGCATGTTCGCTTTTCTTCGAATGCAGGTAAGCGAGCGCCTCGCCCCCAGTTTCGAGCACTTTACCGCCTGCAGTAATTGCGGCCGAACAAGCATCGGTGGATGTTTCTATATTGAGAATAATCATACTATAAATGGAATATATTACCATGCAAAGGTACAAAAATTATTTCATTTATAGAAATAATAGCCAAAAAATTCAAAAAAATGCCTGAAGATTTGTATATTTTAAAAAAATATACTACCTTTGCAAGCAGAATATATTACATTTGCCTTATTGTGCACTTGTAATACGGGGAGCTATTGTTTTTCCTCCCCAATTTTTTATCGTTATAAAAACTGAAAACATGAGAACAAATGAAGAACTGGAAGGAGTGAGCCTCCTGGGCGAAAAGAAGACCGTTTATCCAACGGATTATGCGCCCGAAATGCTCGAAACGTTTATCAACAAACATCCGGAAAACGAGTATTTAGTTACGTTTAATTGTCCGGAGTTTACCTCACTTTGTCCGAAGACGGGTCAACCTGATTTTGCGAAGATTGTGATTTCATATATTCCCCGAGAGCGGATGGTGGAGTCAAAGAGTCTGAAACTATATCTCTTCTCGTTTCGCAACCATGGCGATTTCCACGAAGACTGCGTGAATATCATCATGAAGGATTTGGTGAAATTGATGGATCCTAAGTATATTGAAGTTACGGGTATCTTCACCCCTCGCGGTGGTATCAGCATCTACCCCTTTGCCAATTACGCAGATGCCGAGCATCAGCATCTCAAGGAATCTCGCTTGCTTGCGCAAATGAATAACGTACTCAACTAAGGCATTATGGAGAAAGATTCGATTATCGTATTGAGTGGTGGGCTTGACAGTACCACGATGCTGTATGAGTACAAAGACCGTATCCGTATGGCCGTAAGTTTTCATTATGGTTCCAATCATAACGACAAGGAATTGGCATGTGCTAAACTGCATTGCGAGCGCCTCGGCATCCCGCATCTGATTATCCCGCTGAGCTTCATGGGGGAATATTTTGAGAGCAGTTTGCTGCAAGGAGCAGCGGCTATTCCTGAAGGCCATTACGACGATGCCAACATGAAATCAACGGTCGTTCCTTTCCGCAATGGCATCATGCTGGCGGTGGCAGCAGGATTAGCTGAAACGCATCATCTTAAATATGTGATGCTGGCTAACCATAGTGGTGACCATGCTATTTATCCGGACTGCCGACCGATGTTTGTAGATGCTATGAGTGCGGCTATTGAGGCTGGTACGTATGATGGTGTCCGCATTTTTGCGCCCTATACGAATATCACCAAAGCCGATATTGCGCGTCATGGTAAGGAGCTCGGCATTAACTATGCAGAGACTTGGTCGTGCTACAAAGGTGGTGAACATCATTGCGGCAAATGCGGCACCTGTACGGAGCGAATAGAAGCGCTCCGCGAAGCAGGCATTGACGACCCTACTATTTATGAATAAATGCTTATGGTGGGATGATATAGCCCACTTCAAACCAATCAGATAAGGGCATTGCCCAAAATGAAAAGAACATGTATTACGTAGAAAAAACATTGACCATCTCCGCAGCTCATAATTTGAATTTGAGCTACGAAAGCAAGTGCGAGAACCTGCATGGACACAACTGGAAGATTATTGTCTATTGCAAAGCCAAAGAATTAGATCAAGACGGTATGGTAACGGATTTTACGCACATCAAGCGAATCGTAAAGAGCACTTTTGACCATAAGTATATCAACGAAGTGCTGGATGTCAATCCCTCGGCAGAGAATATCGCTCGCTGGATTTGTGACCACGTGAAGAACTGCTACAAAGTGCTGGTGCAGGAGTCTGAAGGTAATCAAGCAATCTACGAGCGCGACGAAGACTAATTTATGGCATATCGCATTCACGAAATATTCTATTCGCTGCAGGGTGAGGGCGCCAATACGGGTATGCCCGCTGTGTTTGTGCGTTTTTCAGGGTGCAACCTCCATTGCCCGTTTTGCGATACCGATTTTGCTTCGTATCAAGAGATGGAAGTGGAAGAAATCCTCGATTCCATCGAAGAATATCCCTCTGATTTCATTGTCCTTACAGGAGGAGAACCTTCGCTCCAAATTGATAACGCGCTAATAGAAGCCCTCCACGAGCACGATAAAGTGATAGCCATCGAAACGAATGGCACACATTCTTTGCCCGCTGATATTGATTGGGTAACATGCAGTCCAAAAGAGGGCAGCAAGATTGTGCTTCGCGAAGCCGATGAAGTGAAGGTTGTCTATACCGGTCAAGACGTTGAGCAATATGCGGATATGATTGAAGCCGAGAGCTACTATCTGCAACCGTGCAGCTGCGAGAACACCGATGAAGTGATAGCTTATTGTCTGAATCATCCGCACTGGAGTCTCTCGCTGCAAACGCACAAACTGATTAATATTCAATAAATAAACGAACATACCAAAACACCATTATCAATATGCGTGACCTTTTTATTTACAACACCCTTACGCGTAGTAAGGAACTTTTCAAACCGCTCAATGCTCCCCACGTAGGCATGTATGTATGCGGCCCTACCGTATATGGCGATGCGCATTTAGGACATGCGCGTCCGGCTATCACTTTTGATATTCTCTATCGCTACCTCACTCATCTCGGGTATAAAGTGCGCTATGTGCGCAATATAACCGATGTGGGCCATTTGGAGCACGATGCCGACGAGGGCGAAGATAAAATCGCCAAGAAAGCACGCTTGGAGCAACTTGAACCTATGGAGGTAGTGCAGCATTTCACCAATCGCTACCATCGCGACATGGAGGCACTCAACGTGCTTCCACCTTCGATTGAGCCACATGCCAGCGGACATATCATCGAGCAGATACAGTTCGTAAAAAAAATCCTCGATAAGGGCTATGCTTATGAATCGAATGGTTCAATCTACTTCGATGTGGAGAAATACGCAAAAGATTTTCACTATGGCAAACTCTCAGGCCGCAATTTAGAGGATATAGTAACAGAGACGCGCGAGCTCGATGGGCAAGCAGAGAAAAAGCATTCTTACGATTTTGCGCTGTGGAAGAAAGCGGCTCCGGAGCATATCATGCATTGGCCCTCACCCTGGTCGGAGGGTTTTCCTGGATGGCATATGGAATGTTCTGCAATGGGAACGAAATATCTCGGTGAGCAATTTGATATTCACGGCGGTGGTATGGATCTTATGTTCCCCCATCACGAGGCAGAGATTGCGCAATCGTGTGCTGCCCTTGGTCATGATTCTGTCCACTATTGGATGCATAATAACATGATTACTATTGCAGGTAAAAAAATGGGTAAGTCGTATAATAACTTCATTACTCTCGAGCAGTTCTATACGGGTCAGCACCCGCTGCTCAGTAAACCATTCTCCGGTATGGTCATCCGTTTCTTCATCCTGCAAGCGCATTATCGCTCGACAGTGGACTTCTCTTCGGAGGCACTCGAAGCCGCCGAAAAGGGGCTTCTGCGCATCAACGAAGCATATGCTCGACTGCTCAAAATCCAACCGGCAGGAGCCTCCACCATTGATGTGAAAGGTTTGCGCGAACGTTGCGAAGAAGCTATGAGCGACGACCTCCAATCAGCTACCGTAATTTCATATCTCTTTGATTCTGCTAAGGCCATCAACACTGTAGCAGATGGCAAGGCAACCCTTTCCAAGGAAGACCTCGACGAACTTAAAGATGCGTGGAAAACCTTTGCTATTGACATCCTCGGTTTGCGTTTGGAAGCTGATAATGCTGCGGCCGGAGGGCAAAACGTTGAGGCATACAAAGGGGCTGTGGATATGTTGCTTAACATGCGCCTTGAGGCAAAACGTAACAAGGACTTCGCCACTTCAGATAAGATTCGAAACGAACTTACCGCACTTGGATTCAGCATAAAAGACGGCAAAGATTCGTTTGAGTGGAGTTTATAAAATATTTGTGGTGGCTTCTAAAAATTCCCACTTAACAAAGCTAATTTTTAGAACCCACTTTGTCTGAATCCAACAAAATGAAATACAAACGATTATGGTAAACGCAGAATTATTCAAAGACTTATATAAGAAGCGCAGGGTGCAACTCATGACACTCCGTAACCCCAATGGTATGCGCGTGCAGATTACCAATTATGGTGCTAAGATTGTGAGCCTGTATGCACCTAATGAGCAGGGTGAATTGGCTGACGTAGTGCTTGGTTTTAACACTTGGCAGGAATGGCGCGATAAAGAAACGTATTTCAATGCGGTAATTGGTCGATTTGCCAACCGCATCAAAGATGGTCGTTTCACGCTCGATGGCCAAACGTATCAGTTGCCAATCAACAACGGCGGCAACAGTCTTCACGGTGGCATAGAAGGTTTCAACGAGAAAGTGTGGGAGATTGTAGGTCAGACTGCCTATTCGGTCAGCCTCCATTATCGCGCAGCAGATGGTGAAGAGGGTTATCCAGGCAATCTCGATGTATATGTCACCTACGTGCTAACCAAAGACAATAGCCTGCAGATTAACTACGAGGCTAAAACCGATAAGCCAACTATCTTAGGTTTTACCAACCACGCTTATTTTAATTTGGAAGGCGAAGGAGCCGGCACGGTTCACAACCATATTTTGCAGATTGATGCCGACGAATATACTCCTTTTGATCCGACAAACTGCCCCACTGGAGAAATCCTCAAAGTGGAAGGTACGCCGATGGATTTTCGTGAGCCTGTAAGAGTAGGTGATCGTATTGACTTGCCCTTCTTTGAGCAGGGACGTGGCATTGACAACAACTGGGTGCTACGGCCTAATCCCGAAAAAGAGCTCCGCAAAGTGGCTACCGTAAAAGCAGGAGGCCGCACGATGGAAGTGCTAACTACCATGCCAGGATTGCAAGTTTACACTGGCAATTGGGTGGAAGAAAACGAAGGAAAGTCAGGTCGCATGTATGGCATCCAACATGCTATCTGCCTTGAAACGCAGAACTTCCCTGACGCCCCCAACCATCCGAATTTCCCCAATGCAGTCTTGCGTCCGGGCGAGATTTATTTCGAGCAAACAGCGTATAAGTTCGTGTAAACATTGAAGATAAGACTTTTCATATTCTGCATTTTTGCCTGCATGTTGGCGGCGTGTTCCACACAGAAAAACACGGCGCTTACTCGTTCGTATCATGCTACCAAGGTGAAGTATAATATCCTCTACAATGGCAATACGGCCTATTCTGAGGGGTTGGATGCGATTGCAGCTGCCCACGAAGACAATTTTTCCGAGCAGTTACCGCTTTATCCCGTGAGTGACCACCAAGCAGCAGAAGCTTCGAAGAGTAAGATGGACCGCACCATTGAGAAATGTCGCAAATGTATTAAGCTTCACTCCATCAAGAAGCGACCTAAGGTTGATACTAAGAAGTCGGCTACCGATGAGAAGTATAGAGCATGGCTCAAGCGGGAGGAGTTCAATCCCGCAATGCCTATGGCATGGCTTCGGCTGGGTCAGGCTGAGTTTCACAAAGGTGATTTCCTTGGAGCTGTCAGCACGTTTGCGTATGTGCAGCGCCATTTCGAATACGATAAGGACCTCGTAGCCCAATGCCAATTATGGTCCGCTCGCGCATATGCTGAAATGGGCTGGATGTATGAGGCTGAAGACTTATTGCGCAAGGTGCAGATTGATGATTTGAGCAAGAAACACGCATCGCTTTACTCTGCTGTTTCGGCTGATATTTTGATGAAGCAATCGCGTTGGCGTGAAGCCATTCCTCACGTGATTATTGCCAAAGAAGATGAAGGTCGGAAGCAAAACCGCCCTCGTTTTGAATATGTCTTGGGTCAGCTTTATGAGAAGCAGGGAAACCGTAGTGCAGCGGTAGAGGCATACAAACGATGTATCAAACTTACTCCGGCATGGTCGATGGATTTCAATGCTCGCCTGCGTATAGCTCTGCTCGGAGCCGATCAGAAAGCTTCTATCAAACATCTTAATAAGATGCTCAAACTCTCCAAATACGAGCAATATCAAGATCAAATATTAGGTATAAAAGGGGATATCCTCCTCCGCGGTGGTGACACCCTTTCCGCTCTACGAGAGTATGCGCTTGCCGCCGAGAAGAGCACTCGTAATGGTCTTGATAAGGCAGCTGTACTCATTAAAGCAGGCGATCTCTATTTCGGTCGGCAGCAGTATGCCGAGGCGCAGCCTTGCTATGCCGAGGCGCTCACAATCATATCCTCAGAATCAGCTGATTATAAACGCCTTTCTCGCAGGTCGGAGGTGCTCGATGGGTTGGTGCTTCAAACGGGTATCGTCAGTCTCCAAGACTCCCTTCAAGCACTCTCCAGGCTCTCTGAAGACGAGCAAATGCACGTATGCGATGCTATTGTAGCCCAGTTGATAGAGAAGGAGATGCAAGACTCTATTGCGGCTGCAGATGCGGCCCGACAAGCGGCCAACGATGCTGCTGATGGACCTACTAGCGTTAACACGTCTAATATGTTGGGCGGAGGTGGAGCCAATGCTGCATGGTATTTTTATAATCCCAACCTCCTCCGCTCAGGTAAGCAGCAGTTTCGTAAGTTGTGGGGAACACGACAACTTACAGACAACTGGCGACGCATGATTCAAGGCGCTCCCGTTTTTGCGGGTTCAGACGAGAAAGAGGAAGAAACGGAAGAAAGTGACCTCTTATCTGACCCGCTCCTTTCTGACTCCCTCCAAGCAGACTCCGTAAAAAGTAGTAAGCCTGAGGAGCCTATCGTTACCGACCCTCACGATCCGCTATACTATTTCCAGCAGATACCTAAAACGGACGAGGCCCTTCGTCAGTCTGACACGCTTATTGCTACGGCTCTTACCGAACTCGTGTATATCTATCAAACCGAACTTGAAGACGAGGTCCTCGCAGCAGCAACCTTCAGCGAGCTTTGCACGCGTTATCC
The DNA here is from genome assembly GCA_946059305.1 of uncultured Bacteroidales bacterium. Lineage (GTDB taxonomy): Bacteria > Bacteroidota > Bacteroidia > Bacteroidales > Paludibacteraceae > Colicola. The sequence goes on from CAMGMU010000037.1 coordinate 19,118, forward strand.
GACAGACAGCCATTTGCCCGACCTTTATTATAATGAATACTTGCGTGCTCTCAGGCGCGAAGATAGTGCATCTGTTGCTCGTTATCGGACAATCATCATGCAGCAATATCCTAAGTCGGCCTACGCATCCGTAGTGGCTGATCCAGCATATTTTAAGAAGCTACAAGAGGCAGAGGCGGCCGCTGATTCCCTCTATGAACGCACGTATCGAGCGTATCGACAAGGCGAATATGCGCTTGTGCAAGCTGAAGTTGCGAATGTTGATTCGCTCTATCCGCTCTCCCCGCTTATTCCTCGTTTCCTCTTCCTTGATGCCGTGGCAACCGCTAAGACCAATGGGCAAGAGGCGTTTGGTGATAAGCTGATTGCGATGGTTAATCGTTACCCCCAAGGCCCTCTTACGGCTATGGCCAAGGATATGCTTGGTATGATGAATAGAGGCATGGAAACGCAGCAAGGCGATGATCAGGTATCTACGTTGGAGGATAAACGTCAAACGCAAGCCGATTCGCTCGCAGCTGCGGTGGCAGATGAGGTGTTGCCCGAAGATCGGCATGTCGTAGTGATTACTATCCCGCAAAGTGAAGAGCAAGTCAATCGTCTGCTTTATGAGGTGGCACTCTACAATTTCTCGCAGTTCATGATTAAGGACTTTGATCTCGAGACCGTTGTCCAATACTCCGCTACCGAATCTGCTGTGCTCATCACGGGCTTTGATGCGGCCGCCGATGTAGATTGGTATAAGGGGCTGATGCAGAGCAATGCAGAGATGATGCACGTGCTCGCAACCCTCGAGGCGGTGATTCAGTAGAAAGACTCCCCAAGGCGCTATTTCAGACTTATGGTCGTTCTATTACCGATTTGCTCTGTTCTATAATTTATAAACGTAAAACTAAAAATGCAAATAATATGAAGGTTCTTCATTTTTTATATCAATGGTTGATCGCAGTGCCAATCTTGCTGGTGCTCACTGTTTTTACAGCCATCTTTACGATTCTTACGAGCCCTTGGCGCAATGCTGAGTTCGTCCACCGCGAGCAGCAATTCTGGAGTCGCTGTTTTTTTTGGCTTTTCGGCAATATTCCACAGATAGAGGGTGTTGAAAACTTGCAAAAAGGGCAGTCGTATGTGTTTGTTTGCAACCACGTATCGCTCTTCGATGTATGGTTGGTATATGGTTGGCTTCCGGTGGTGTTCAAGTGGATTATGAAGCAGGAGTTGCGCAAAGTGCCGTTTGTAGGGTCGGGCTGCTATGCTGCAGGCCATATCTTCATTGACCGCCGCAATCCGCGTGCAGCCAAAGAGAGCCTTGAGCGCGCCAAGTCCATCCTGAAAGATGGCGTTTCGCTGGTGGTGTTCCCCGAGGGAACACGCAGTAAGAATGGCGAGGTGCAAGCCTTCAAACGCGGTGCTTTTCAGATTGCGTTCGATCTTGACCTGCCCGTTGTGCCTATCTCCCTTTCGGGCATGCACGATATCATGCCTAAAGGCACCTATTTCGTTCATCCTTTCGTGCGCACGAAGATGAAGATAGGCCAACCCATTTCGCTCCATTCGTATATGACTGCCGACCCTTCAGATTCCGCTGCTGTGCGCCAAGAGCAACTCCAAGTGATGGAAGTTCTCCGCGAAAAAGTAATAGAAGGTAAGGAGTGGTAAGTATAAATTTAAATGTAGATCCGTTGAAACATCGTTTTTTACGCATATTCAGTCTGTTTTTAATAGTAGCCGCCGTGGTGGTTGCCCTATGTGTTTGGCGCTGGGATATCTTCTTCGGCCGGACTACCGAGTGTGCTTATATGCTCCCGGATGAGCCTCAATTTGTGCAGATGGGGTTGGGAGAAAACGGCCTTGCAGATCGTACGTTTTCTTGGTCAACGGCTTCACCGGACACCAGCCTGCTGAGGCTGATTAATATAGGGTCTTACAAAACAGATACCGTGGTTCGCTCTGTAGGAACGCAGGTGCAGACGATGGGTGGTGAGCAGTACATGCATGTAGTACGTCTGCAGCAAATCAATCCCGGGACGTATCGCGTAGCGATTGATTCTTCTTTCATCAGCCAACCTTTCCGTATCAGCAGTCCGGCGGATACGACCCTCTTGTTTGCCATTTTCGGCGACCTTCTGATCAGCGATAGTACAGACAACAATGCCATCGCCAATGCCATTGCCATCACTAATGCCAATGCCAACGTTGTTTACACGGGCAATATCCTCCATGAGTCCACGGAGCAGAATCTTTTGCGCTGGCAGCAGAAATGGTCGCAAGTGCCTCAACTGATGCCTCAGATAGGAGTGCCTGGCAGTCGCGATTATGACCGCGGTATTGGCCGAGTCATCGACCCTCGTTGGCGCTTCCGTTTCCCCCTTCCACTCAATGGCCCCGACCGTTTCCTCGGCACTACCGCTTATGTGGATTTCCCACTCTGCCGCCTTATCCTGATTGATACCGAAACGCTTGAGTGGTTGGTTGACTATACCGTCTTGCAAACTTGGCTCTGCCGCACGCTTCAAGATGCAGGCGAACGATGGAAGATTGTAGTGATGCACCATTCTGTACATTCGGCATCGGCGGGCTTCGATCATCCCCGCCTGCATGCAGCCCTCCATCCTACTCTTGATGCAGCCGACCTCATCGTTTCAGGCAATGATCTCACCTATGGCAGACGGGCGGATATCAGCTTGAGTGATTTGATCAACGAGCAGCATACTGTTCCCGTATATGTGGTGCTCACCTCTGATTCGGCGGAGTCTGCTGTGCCCAAATGCAGCCCTCTCGACCATCGCATTGGCAGCAATAGGGCTTTCTTCGCTACCCTCAGTGTGGAGCCGTCTTCGCTCCGTTTTATCACTCGTTATCTGAACTATCCTGACAGCATATATGATGCATTCACTATAGATAAGACCACAAAGATTGTGAGCGAACAGTCAGGGTTGCCCGAGGAGGTGATAGAGTTGCCGGCCCCACATGCTGACTCCGGCCTGCGAGCTCGCCGTTTTGAGCAGCTCAGAGCAGCTCGTCAGAGCCGATGAAGACGCTTTGTACCGTAATACTATTCAGCCTCTGCTGCATGCTTGCTCGCGCTATGGACGATGCTCCGCGCGCGATAGAGGATATCATGGAGTCGATAATCGAACGTAATCCTGAAGCCGATTTGGAGCAACTTGAGCAGCAACTGCAAGACCTTCAGCAGCATCCGATCAACCTAAACACCGCTTCGCCGGAGTTGCTTAGTCAGCTCTTTTGGCTCACGCCTGAGCAACAAGAGCAAATTCTCCTCTACGTGTATCACCATCCGATGCAGACACTGTACGAACTTCAACTCGTTCCGGGTTTGCATGATTATGATATTCGCAATCTCGTGCCATTTGTATGCCTGCATGCGGCCTCGGAGGAGCCCTCTCTGGCTCAGTCGATGCGTAGGGCGCGACATGAGTTGCTCGTTCGTTCGGATGCGCGACATATTGAGCAAACACCGAATGACCCTTATTATGGTCAGATACGCTATGCTATGCGAGCTGGCAATCGGTTTCAATTGGGTGCGGTTTTTAAGAGAGAACCAGGAGAAATTCCTAATGCAAGAAGCCGCTATGGTGCGTACGTAGAGCTACACGATATTTGGAAAATCCGAACGATTGTAGCAGGCGATTATCGTGCCAGCTTTGGTTTGGGATTGGTAATGAATGCATCTCTGCCCATCAGCAAATCCTTTCGCACGACTCAATTGGGGCTTGAGGAACAAGGCTTGCGCAAGTATTGCGGTACAAGTGATGATTTTCTCCGTGGAGCAGGGGTGACCATGCGCTTTGGTTTGGTGGACATTTCTGCATTTTATTCTGTTCGTCAGCCCAAAAAACAGTTATGGCAACATACGGCCGGACTTAATATGCAGTATCACCAAGAGCGATGGCGAGTAGGGATTACGGCTATAGAGTTTTGGTCTTCAGATTCCCTTCGGCTCAACCCTATGTATTACAACGCCTTGTATTTCCGCGGGCGGCAACAGGTATCTCTTTCTGCCGACGCGCAATATCGGTATAAGCGTCTCTGCCTATTGGGAGAAGTGGCAGTGTCAGAAAACAAACAATGGGGATTGGCGGCTATAGGAGGGATGCGGTTTGCCGGTACTGATTATTCATTGTTGCTTCTTGGACGCTATTATTCGCCGTATTATGATGCGCTATATGCTTCAACGTTTGGAGAAGGGAGCCGGGTCAACGATGAGTCGGGTGTATATCTGGGAATGGACATCTCTCGATGGCGCCATTGGAAACTGACGGGCTATCTGGACTTCTTCTTTTTTGAGGGACCTAAATACCAAATTCGCGAAACCCATACTTGGGGCTATGATTTGATGATGCAAGCACTTTATCTGCCTTCTGAACGATGGGATATGCAGTTGCGTTGGCGTAATAAGCGGAAAGGTACACGTGATATATATGGGGTTCGCTGGCAGATGAATAACCATTGGCGCGCTTTCTCGCTTCGCACCCAGGTTGACGCCAACCTCTCTCGCGAATCGCTTTCCCCACTTCGTTTGCCCAACCATTCTGCCGATGCGACTGTTGCTGCATCCTTTGCGGCCTCGGATGATCTCGGTTATGCAGTCTCGGCGTTTGAGCAATTGGAGTATCGCGTCAGAAAAGTCCCCATCGTGATGCAACTGCGGCTGCAGGGATTCTATGCGCCTACTTATTCCTGCCGTATTTATACGTATGAAAACGATGTGCTCTACAGTTTTTCGCTCCCAGCAACGTATGGAATAGGGGCGCGATATATGCTGAATATACGTTATGAGATAGCATCCATGTTGACTCTCTATCTTCGTCTTTCTGACACTTGGTATGCCCGCCAATGGGCTAACGATCACCAATCCCCTACCCACAAAACCGATATCCACTTGCTTTTGCGCATGCGTTTATAGGCATTCTCTCGTGACTTTTCTCTACTGCGTTATCTGCTTGTATGAAACAAGAAGCCGTTAGCCAGTTACCATAAACTTCACCCATAATCAATCCCTCTCATGTCCACCTATGAAACAACTGCGGGGCTCGGGGA
>CAMGMU010000038.1 GCA_946059305.1 uncultured Bacteroidales bacterium
TTGCACTCGCATTCGTCAGCGATGGATGCACTAACGCGATGAGGAGCGATGAGGAGTCATTGAGGAGTCATTGAGGAGGTGTATCCATACGTGTTATGTTCATTTATATTTAAAAATAATGTCTAAGTAATGAATTATAAGTTATTACAATATGTATTTCCTCTGGGTATGATATTGTTTCCTTCTTGCTCGGTAGCCCTCAATATGATTGCTCATTCACAAGCGAAGAATCCGAAGGTTATGACCGAACAGCAATGTTTGGACTATGCGGAGGAAAATCTACGTGCAGGGATAAAAGATATATATATCATCCCTTGTGAATCTAACGATAGCGCACGAGAACTTGCAATGTCTAATTACTTTGCTATAGAGGAGCGTGTGTTTGATGAGAACGAGTTAGAGTTCGATGGCTTAGACAGCACAATTGATTGCAGGTGGCGTAGATTCGCGTTGTTATCAAATATCGATAGTATCCAACGCTATATGATGCATACAGACAGTGCGCAAACACTTGAAGATTGTTTGCGCTCATATAAGCCGATTCGTGTGTCGGATGTACAACCGACATATCCCGTGACTTTTTTGTTGGGGTTGTCCCCCGATAATGGGAAATTGAATCTTACACCTCGTGACATAAATCGTCTTTATGATGAATGGGAAGGGCGTTGCCGTATTATTGTGGTATTCACTAATCCCCAAGAGAGTTGGGGACTATTCCCAAACAAACGCGTGAGATATAAGATGCATTTATATAAAAGGGAAGCCAGAACTACACAAACATCAATAACGTATACTTTTCCACGCAAATGAGTTAGAATATTCAGATTTCTGCAGATACTATCAGCAACCAACAATACGCCTAAGTTCGCACTCCGGATAGGCAGCAGGCCGCAGGAATTGCAGCCGCTTCTCTGCTGCTATATTCCGCTAACGCGATGAGGAGCGAAAAAAAAGGAGGCAAGACCTCAAGATCTTGCCTCCCCAAATCTATGCGATGCATTACCCGACTGTAATGGCACGCTGGATTTTCTTTTCTTCCTTCATCGTTACTTTAGGAAGTGTGATGGTGAGAACGCCATCCTCAACCTTGGCTGCGATATCCTCCTTAACAACGTTTTCTGGCAACGTGTAAGTCTGCTGATAATTGGTGTAACTGAACTCTTTGCGAAGATAGCGAACGTGTTTGTTTTCATCGTTGTGCTCTTCTTTGTGCTCGAGTTTGTTCTCTATCGCTACCTCCAGATTACCTTCGGCATCGATATTCACTCTGCAAAACTCCTTCTTGATACCTGGAGCAGCAATCTCCATCGTATAGGCGTTTGCATCTTCTTTCACATTAACGGCAGGACTGCTGGCGTTGCTGGTCGGCAATACGCTGTTAAAAAACTCATCAAACATCGTAGGATACCAATTGTTGGATTTCATAACCTTTAACATAACAAAAAAAATTTAAAAAGTTAAACATCTTGTTACGGCGTCGAGTTGCAAGGTGTACCCTCCACGAGTGCCTCTGTTGAGCTTTCGGCTTTCGCTGCCCATTACTCAAATTGCGTGCCAATACTTGATTTTCGCTGCAAACCGGACATTTTTTCCACATTCTGCCATCTTGTCCCGACAACTTGACACTCCCCACCCTCGCACGCATTGCTGCCCTTATCGGCAGTTCGTTAATCTATCCTTCATGCTTGATAAAAAGTTCAATTGTTCGCTGGATTTGCTTACGTGCCACTTCGGGCTGCATCCATTCGGATGGCGGGATAGTGTTGCCTTCATTTACATTGCGAATAGCCATAAATCCGGCTTCTTTCAACCTTTCGGCATCTTCTACCGCTCCAGCTATAACCAACGTAGGCACGCCTTGCCGCTTGGCATGCTGGAGTACCGAATACGGCACTTTGCCCGTGAGCGTCTGTCTATCGATCTTGCCTTCTCCCGTAATCACGAGGTCAGCTCCTCTCAGATGCACATCCATCTGCAACGCATCCAGCACCACCTCCGCTCCCGGCAGCAGTTCCGCACCAAGGAACGCCATGAGCGCACCTCCTAATCCGCCCGCGGCTCCACCACCGGCTATCGTAGAGAAATCCGGCAGATGGAAACGTTTGGTTATCATGTCTGCAAAATGCTGCATGCCGTTTTCCAACACCTCCACCGTCTCTTCATCCGCTCCTTTCTGAGGAGCAAACACACGAGTCGCCCCATCCGGTCCGCAGAAAGGTGTCTGCACATCACAAGCCACCCGGATATGCAATTTCTTAACCGCTTCGTCAACGGCCGAATCGTCTATCTGAGCAATCTTATCGAGGTTGCCCCCTACCCCAGCCAATTCCTCACCATTATGGTCGAGAAAACGCCAACCGAGAGCTGTGAGCATCCCCATTCCGCCATCGTTGGTAGCGCTTCCGCCTATGCCAAGCAGGATATCCGTACAGCCCCGACTGACAGCATCGAGCAGCAACTCGCCTGTGCCGAACGTAGAAGTGGCGATGGGGTGCCGAATCCAAACAGGCAACAAGGTCAGCCCGCTCGCTTCCGCCATCTCCATGATAGCCGTTCGTCGGCCCGCTATCTCCGCTATCGCATAATGCGCCAATTGTGGACGATAGAGCGGATCGCAAACTGTCAGCTCCACCATCTCCGCACCAAGCGGTTCGGCCAACACGCTCACCATCCCTTCGCCACCATCCGAAGCGGGAAGCATCACGAGTTCGCATGCCTCACCCAATGCTGCTCGGGCTCCGGATGCGATGGCTTGAGCTACCGCCTGTTGCGAGAGCGAGCCCTTAAACGAATCAGGAAGAATCAGAATTTTCCGCATAATAGAGGGAACATATAATGGTTTTTTGCATGCAAAAGTACGATTTTTATTTGAAATGCACAAATAATTGCCCATTTTTTACGATTTTATAGCGATATATTTGCATAATTCAATTTTAATTTGTAACTTTGTAGGCTCAAAAAAATCAGAATAACAAACAACACATTATTATATTATCATGAAACAGGTTATCAGCACGCCGGAAGCACCGGCCGCCATCGGCACCTACAGCCAGGCAATCGTATGTAATGGTCTTTTATTCGCAAGTGGTGCACTCGGCATCGACCCGAAGACGGGTGATTTTGCAGGCTCCGATTTCCGTTCGCAAGCCGAGCAGGTGATGAAGAACGCGGATGCTATCCTCCGTGCAGCCGGCACCTCTGCCGACAAAGTGATTAAGACCACCGTTTTCCTCGCAGACATGGCCGACTTTGCTGTGCTCAACGAAGTGTATGCCACCCTTTTCCACGCTCCCTATCCCGCTCGTTCGGCTGTGGCAGTCAAGACGCTCCCCAAAGGCGGTTTGGTAGAAATGGAGTTTATTGCTGAAGTATGATGCCCGCCCTTAAGCATCTCGTTCTTTCCCTTACCTTGCCCCTCTCTATCAGTCTCTCGGCTCAGACGTTTGAGACGGCTTCTGAGGCTGTGAGCAACATGGGCATAGGATGGAACTTGGGCAATACGCTCGAATCCAATTCCGGCGATACCACCAATATGTGGATTGAGCAATGGACCGCCCGCACGCCTTCAGACTACGAAAACGCATGGGGTCAGCGGCCGGCCACCCGCGAACTCATTCATATGATGAAAGAAGCAGGTTTTCGCGCTATCCGCGTGCCCGTTTCATGGTATCCTCACATGGGCATTACCCTTTCGGCTCAATGCCTTTGGAAACCCTCTGAATGGCAACCAACTGCCGTGGATTCCGTATGGATGGAGCGAGTAGCCGAAGTGGTGGGATACGTGCTCGATGAGGGACTGTATTGCATCCTCAATGTGCATCACGACACGGGTGCGGCCAACACCGCTTGGTTGCGGGCTTCCGGAAGAGGATATGCGGCTGCAGAGGAGACGTTTCGTCAGCTTTGGACACAGATTGCTACCCGTTTTCGGGATGCTGATGAACATCTGATCTTCGAGGCATACAATGAGATGCTCGATGATTACAGTAGTTGGTGCTTTGCCAGTTTTGCGGCTCCCGGCAATTACAATGCCACCGCAGCAGCTGACACCTATCAGGCTATCAACCAATATGCAGCCACCTTCGTGGAGACTGTTCGCGCTACCGGAGGCAACAATGCCCAACGCAATTTGATGATCAACACCTATGGCGCTTGTTCGGCTCACGGCACGTGGAGCAGCCATCTGGCTGAACCGCTCACCCAACTCATTTTGCCTACCGACCCCTTCGGTACGCAAGAGCACCTGATGGTGAGTGTGCACTCCTACCCCTCGCTCCGCAATAACAATGCTTTCATCTCTCGCACACAGATGGAGCAGCAAAACCAGCAACAGATACAGGTGATTGTCAATCAGCTCCAGCAAGCCAAACAAGTTCCGGTAGTGATTGGCGAATGGGGCAGTTCAGAAGGAACGGATTACAACGACAATCGGCAACTCTATCTGCAGTTCGTGCAGGATTTCACTACGCGAGCCCTTGCTGCCGGACTTTGTCCGATGTATTGGATGGGTATCTCTGATGGCGAAGATCGTGCCGTTCCGGCTATCACGCAACCCGATGTGCTGCAAGCGATGTTTGCCGCCACTGCAGTCGATAACACGCCTTCAGCCCCCCAAGCGCAACGCATCTTCACCAACGGGCAGATCCTTATCCTCCGCAATGGTGCCCTCTACACCCTCACCGGCATCCGCATCAACTAACTACCAGCCTCCGGCCCTGGAACGCGCGAAGGGCATTTGGAACAATGAACACAACTACAGAAGACCGCGAATTAGCCGAACAGATTCGGCAATATATGGTATCGCACCACCTGACGCTCGCAACAGCAGAAAGTTGCACAAGCGGACGAATAGCTGCTACGCTCACCTCTGTGAGTGGAGCATCCGACTATTTTCAGGGTGGTATGATCGTTTATCAAAACGCTCTCAAAACGCGTTTCTTAGGCGTTTCGCCCGAACTGATAGCCGAACATGATGTGGTGAGCGAAGCCGTTGTCAGACAGATGGCCGAAGGCTGTTTGGAGCTGTATGGCACCGACTATTGCATCTGTTCCACCGGATACACGGGTGGCGGTTCGGAGCGAGTAGCGAGCGGTACCATTTGGCTCGCCTATGGTAGGAAAGGCGATATCCATACCCATTGTCTGCACCTCGATGCTTCGCGAGAAGACAACACCGCTATGGCAGCCCTCACAGCCGTCAAACTACTCGCAGCAATACTTTAGCTGCTTTTCAATACTTTAGCTGCTTTTTCAATACTTTCGCTGCTATTCATAATAAAAATATTATAAGGTGTGGGCATTACTCCCATTGTCAGATGGGCATTGTCCATTGCAGAAAAAACTATTATTAACAAAATAAGATATTCGTATGAAATCAATCAAACTGATGCTGCTTATTGCAGCCATGCTTCTTCCTCTCAACATCCACGCTCAGAAACAGCAGGATGCGTATCGTCAGACCATCGAATTGCTCATCAATAAGGGGCAGCAAAAAGAGCAAATGCAAATGCAAATTGCTCAGGTGCTTCAGCAGCAAGATCAAAACAATCCACAGATGGCCAAAATGCAGAAATACCTTACGAGTGATGATTTCTTAAATGATATGATCGACTTGTACGAAGAGGCTTTGCGCCCCCGTTTGACGCTCGAACAGCTGCAAGAAGTGGCAAATTTTGTCACCTCCGATTCCAGCAAGTTGCTCGAAGAGAAAGCGCAAGTATTGGCTATGCAAATGCAAGACCAAACCTCACCCACATTCGCTGTGCTGATGGATTTGATGCAACGTATGGTGGCACATGCGCAAGGAAATGACGCACAACCTACTGTGGACTTGACCGTTGACCCGGAATACGCCAAATTGTTTCACGAGTATTATGTAGCCTCCGGTACGGATAAAATCATGCAATCAACCATGCAAAACATGATTGGAGCCATTGCGGGGCAGTTTGCAGGTCAGTTCAAAGCAGATGAACAAGCGCAATTTGAGCAGATGATCAGCCGCATGACTACCTATATGGTAGAAAATCTCGAGCCCTCCGTAATGAAGATGATGGAAGGCATTTATACGCCATCCGACCTCAATTATTACGTTCGCAACATGCTTACTCCATCCTACCAAGCATACGTGGATGCATCCGCAAACATCGATTTTAGCAAATTCATTACGATCCTTTTCGAAAAATTGAAATAATCTCAAATGGGCTTCCCTTTCGAATTTCTGCATTTTTTTGAATAGGTTTTATTTTGGAATAACTGAAATAATCTTAAAATATGGCATCTAAAATCAGTCCGGCAGACGAATGGTGGGCAGGTCTCACCATCGCTCAGAAAGAACGTATCGCCCGCAAAGCATCGAGCAAAGCAGAGGTTCCGTTTGAAACCACCTATCCGGCTTGCAGCCGCTGGTGGATGACACTCGACGAAGCCCAGAAGCAAGGCATTCACGAACATTGTACAGACCGCCACGGCTACCTCCTTGCCGATTTCCAGGAAGGTCATACCTTGTCGTATTAATCGCCTATCTAACGGAAGCGCATTTTACTTTCTGATGGAAGCGCTATCTACTTTCTATCGGAAGCGCATACCGCTCTTCTTTTCGGTAATTAAATTTTTGACTTGACACCTCGAATGTCAAGATGATTTTGTGTGTGTGATAAAATTTCCTATTTGATTAGTGTAGCACGATGAAATTCGATTATTTTGAGCACGTCTCATTTGCAGCTACAGTCTGCGACAAAGAAGGTATTGTTCTCTATCAGAATGCCTGCTCTATCGAGCGAAATGGAAATGTGATTGGGCAGAATCTTTACGGCTGCCATAATCCGCGTTCAGCAGCCATGATTAAGGATATGATAGCCCATGGCGGAAGCAATACCTATCAAGTGATTAAGCATGGTCAACTTCGCCAGATTCATCAGACGCCTTGGTATGAAGAAGCAACCGGAGAAGTGGCCGGATTGATAGAGCTATCCATCGCCATGCCCGACAACTGCCCTACTTACAACAGAGATAAGAAAGAATAAGCCTTACGATTTAGCCGTCGCTAAATGTAGGCTGAAGGCGTTTCCATATAATGCCAACGTACAAAAATTGGAATTCCAGCTTAACCAGCATCATTTCTTCTCACAAAAAAAGCAGCCACCCATTGTGACTGCTTTTATTTTGCGAACAGCTTTTATAAATAGTAGCTCCTTTCTTCAAGAATCTGAATCTATTTGCTTACCTTAAACTTATACTCCTTCGCATATTCTCGTAAGATGGTGAGGCGAAGAGTCTTTTCCGTCAGATTATAGAGCGATGACCATTGCGTTTGCGAAGTCAGTTCCTCTGTAGGAGCTTGCGAAACGGCTTCCAGCAAATCCATTGCCTGATCTTCCTCCAAGCTGTAGTTATTCGTAAACAAGGTACTGCGGAGGGTTTCATATCGGTCTTTGCCATGAGAAGACCCCCAACCATCCGTTGTTCCAATCATAGTAGGCGATACATAGAAATTCGTTACACAGCGGAGCGTATCATTGCCTGTAAACACTTCCATAACGCGAGGAACACTATCCCCTTTCGGAATAGTATATTCTACGATGGCGTAATCGCCTGTGGCATCTGCCATAAAGTAGTGGTAATTGCTTCTTCCGCTTCCGCGCATATCCATATCATACTCACTCAACATTTTGATAGCTTCTTTTACGGTAGAAGCACGATCCAGAAGCATTCGGATAGCTACGGTAGTGCCAATTCTGGGTTTGCCAGTCTGCTGATTGGTTTGCTTTTCTGTCAACGCCAAAACACCAATCGCAAACCCATCTTCGTTGATGCCATCAAGGGCGGCATAAGGAAGCCCCATCAAGAGCGACAAATCCGTATTGCCATCCGTATAGAAACCTTTTCCATAGCCCATATTCAAGCCATCTACCATTGAAATGGATTTTTTACCCCCTTGGGGAGCCGTATGTACAAGAATTGCAGACGTGGGGACATAACTCGTTTTATCAGCATTGAAATGACGGTAGTCATAGTTTCTGCCCATTAAATACTTACTCGTTTTTGACTCGGGTACCGCGAAGCAACTACAGCCCGCATCATATTGCACATTCGCACCAGCCGACGGCTTTATATCATATAGCAAATATGCCACATAGCCAAACAGTTTGGTGGTTTCAGTTATGCCTGCAGACAGTACTTCATCCAACTTATAATCAGCGGTGTATTTGATTTCATATAAGCGACCCGTGCCATCCAAATCCTTCATAGAATGAAGCATTGCCAATTTTTCAGAATCCGTAATATAAGCAGAAGGGTTCTGAGTCTCTTTTGATGTTGATTCGCAAGAACTCATCATCATAGCCATCAATATGCTACATACCAATAGCAAAGAATAGTGAAAATGAAAGTTTTTCATAGGAATTAAAATTAGTTTAAATAATTTTAGTCAAATAACGGCAGCAAAAATACTCCAAAAATTTTATTCCTGCAAGCCCCAACGAAAGATTTTTACGAAATTGGGTAATTTTTTTGAAAATTTTACGATTTTTTTACCCCTCATACAGCATCACGCGCACCATATCCTTGTCGCCTCCTAACAAGTGGCTGCAACGATTGAGCTTGCCCGTATCGCGGAACCCGCATTTCTCCATCACCCTACCCGAAGCAGGGTTGCCCGTGAAATAATCCGACCAAATATGTTCGAAATGTTTTTCATTTAAGCAATAATCGAGCATCAATCGGAGGGCCTCCGTACATATCCCCTGATTCCAATACGGCTTACCAATCCAATAGCCAATCTCGCAATCGTTCACCCCAATGGAGATATTACTCGTTTCATGGGTGAAATATCCCATGCAGCCAATCGGTTCGCCCGTTTCTTTCAGCACAACAGCCCAAACGGTATCGCTCGAGAATACATTGCGAATCACCTCTCTACTCTCTTCTATCGACTGATGAGCAGGCCATCCCGCACGCGGCCCCACATCTGGATCCGAAGCATACTTATAGAGCACTTCCGCATCGCTCTCTTTCCATCGGCGAAGCAGCAATCGGTCCGTTTGCAACTCATCTGCTATTGTTTCGATATAGAAACTTACCGGACGAAAACCATCGTTGCAACTGATCATGGCGCTATTCGGATTGCGCATCCAACCATCGTAAAAATTCCCTTCTCCATGCGCTAAGGCCTCTACAAACTCCCGCATCGTTTTCCACGCTTCCGGACACAACCCTTCCGGACATTGACCATTCTCGCTAATCCATGTTTGTCCTTCCTCTATATCGCATGCATGCTCAATAGGGTTCTCATATTGCGCCATCAAATCCTCATGCTGCACCTTGCGAATGGCAGTAATTTTTACCTGCTTCATATGCTCATTTTTTACGGCTTGTTCAAAACATTTTGTAGATAACTTATCGAATCCACACCCAATATACAGCAATGGTCAATTGCAAAACCAATATAAGTGGCAAGCCTATTTTAAACTTCCAATGTTGCGTTTTATGATGCCATATCTTCATGCCTGCCCATGCGCCAACCGACCCTCCAGCAGCGGCCAAAAGCAGCAAAGTGAGTTCAGATATACGCCATTTCCCATGCTTGGCTTTCAGTTTGTCGATACCATATAAGAAAAACGCTACCACATTGATTATCAATAGATAATAGAGCAGCACCTTCATCCAAAAATCTGTCATAAGCATCTTTCTGATTCCGCAAATGGCTCTGTCACTTCATGAATTGCGCGAGATGGCGGATGGCGAAGTTGATTAACCAATCCGGCAAATGCTTGAGGAAGGGAACGGCAATATGGTTCACCAATCCGGGCATACAGTTTTTCTTTCCTTTGAAGAGGGCTTTGATGGCTTTCTTCACCAGTTTCTCAGGCGGGATGGATACACGGATGGCAACAGCCAATCGCCTGAGCGGCATAGAGAGGCCATACAATCCAGTATCAACCGCTCCGGGCGTAACCGACAGCAGATTCACCCCATACGGACGAAGCTCATACCACATCGAATGTGAGAAATTGTTGATAAACGCTTTCGTGGCATTGTAGCATTGGATTCCCGGCATAGCCATCCATGCGGACATTGACGACATATTCAGGATATATCCCGGCCGTTGATCCTGCTTGGGTTTAATATGCGTAAGGAGCTGTTTCTCCCCATTTTCATCAATCATCTCCTCTACATACGTATTCCGCTTCTGCATATCCTCACCAAACAGGCGCGTCATTCTTACGGTATTCAGCACGTGGAGCTTCAGCATCAGTTCGATGCGCTTGAGCGAAGTGTCGTTGAGGAAATTAAAGAAGAAAACGCCCGCATTATTGATTAAGATATCCACTTCCAGATTTTGCTCAAGGCAATAATCGTGGAGCTCTTCTGCAGCATGTTCGTTCGTGAGGTCTTTATATACCGACCACACCCTAACGCCATATTGCTCAACGAGTTGCGCACGCACCTCTTCGAGCTCTTTCTCCTGATTGGAAACGATAATCAAGTCGTGGCCTTGACTGGCGAGCTCACGTGCATACATGAGCCCGATACCAGACGAGGCTCCGGTTATAAGTGCTAACATAAAGAATCAACTGCTATTTTTTCGTACCCTCCTCAAGCGATTTCTCTGCTTTGCGCTCGAGTTTATCAATCTCCTTCAAGAGCTTATCGGGAATCTGTTCGCCATCGCGAAGGGCACAATGGTGGCATTTCATATCAATCGTGTACATACGGCCTACGCAATAGTTCGAACGACCGCATTGGGCATGATATCCAATGTTCTCCTTCACGTGATTGACGAAATCCGGGTCCTTGATGAGCACGTGAGCGAGCTGGAAGAGTTCAAAACCTTCATCCATAATCGTCTGGCAGTTGGTTCCAGACTGAACGCCACCCACATAGATGAGTGTGGTGTCTTTGATCTCCTTTTGGAAACGCTTAGCCTGCTCCATAAAATACAGTTCCTTAAACGGAACGGTAGGAATGAGCATCGCACCACCGCCACAAAGGAGTGCAGCCTTGAGCCACCACATCGTCTTCATCGGCATATAATGCGCCAGGGTCTTGATTGGCATAGCGCCACCAAGGATAGTCATCGGAGAAGCCGATACCGTACCGCCCGAGAGGATGATACCATGTACATGGTGCTTCTCAATCTCCTTACAGATGCGGATACCTTCTTCAAAATCCACACCCCGGAAGCAGTCGTCCCACATATTGGTCTTAACCACTACTGCCATATCATCGCCAGCATGCTGCATCACAGCATCAAGCACTTCATTCATGAACCGACAGCGGTTTTCAAATGAACCACCATACTGATCGCGCCTACGATTGGTGCGAGGACTCAAGAACTGAGAAATCAAATAAGCATGTCCGCAATGAATCTCCACGCAATCAAATCCGCATTCGCGAGCAAAATCCACAGCCTCACCAAACTTACGTACAATGCGCTTGATTTCATCCACCTTCAGCCCACGATGGAGCGTAGGCGAATAGAGGTTAAATCCTGCACTGGCGCTCACGGGCAAGCAATGGCAAGTCTTGTAATGCGTCATATTACCACAATGGCCGAGCTGAATCGACACCTTGGCACCTTCCGCATGAACGGCATCCGTAAGATGCTTCAGCGAGGGTTTGGTAGCCTCTGACACTACCAATTGTCCATCAAACGAGCAACCCGATTGCTCTACTGCACAATAAGCTACCGTAGTCATACCTACCCCACCACGAGCTACCGAAACATGGTAGTCTTCCAATTGCTGAGTAGCTTTGTTGTCTTTACACATGTTCTCAAATGCAGCCGAACGAATAAAGCGGTTGCGAAGCGTGATCGGACCAAGTTGATAAGGAGTAAAAAGTTTATTTTCCATAACTGATTGTCAAAAAATTTGGAAGAGGCACCTGCCTGTCAGATGCCTCTATATGTTGTAAGAAAAAAGAGATCCAACTAAACAGTGGAAATCCTGAAAATTCACCTTAATAAATGAATGGGAAAACGCGCTTCAGTTTCGGCCTACGCTGCTGAAACTCAGGTGCGAATTCTTCTTCGTATTTATGGTAAATGGAGTTCGCACGCGGAACCAAGTTAGCCATTGTAAACCACACGAATACAAAACCTGCCCATGACCAAGTAAGCAATGCCCAACCTGCCCATTCGATAATCTCACCAAAATAATTGGCCGATGTAACGAAATTATAGAATCCACCCTTCGGCAGATAATGCTTCGTATCGCCCGGTTCACGAAGATGACGAATGATATAATCCGAATGCCAGTTAATCAACATTCCCGTAAAGAAAATCACGATACCGGCAATAAACTGCCATGATTTAAACCAATCAACAGTGTAGAGCGCCTGATAGTCAGCAAGCGTAGGAGCCAACTCAAACAACCAACGGCCTTGTATATAGCCATTCACCAAATTGAACGCAACGGAAAGAGCCATAATAGTAATAGGCATCTTCGAGTTACCGCGCATCAAGAACGGACAAATAAACGAACGATGAAAATAATGGAGCTCAAACAGCAGAAAAAATATGAAATAAGGCAATTCATATTTTACGGATGAATGATACCAAAAATAAAACATGACTAAAAAAACGGGACATTCCATCAGTGCCCAACCAATCTTATTATTGATTGCTGGCCCCCATTTTTCTGAAACCATCTTACCGTAACCCGCATCAACGAAGTACAATGCCACAAACACGACTACGCCAAGTACGACCATCACGAACATAAGAAAATTGAATGATTCCATAAGCTAAAAATAGACTAATTCATCTATATGATGAGTGTAATTTGTTTTTCCTGCGAATCAGATGGATAGCGATAAGCACACATTACCCATCATAATATCAGGTGCAAAGATAGTATTTTTTTTCGATTCTACCAAATATTTTTAATATTTTTGGCATAAAATAATAAGAAAAGTTGCACAAATCAAAAAAAAAGTATAATTTTGCACTCCAAACAGCAGGCCGGTCTGTCGCGTCAGCCGCAAGGCGATGAGGAAAGTCCGGGCAACACAGAGCACCACACCGGTTAACGGCCGGCAGGCAGCGATGTTTGGTCACCGCCATAGAGACGAGTCTCGGTCATCCGAGGGTGGAACGAGCATACTGTGGGTTGCAAGCTCATGTAAACCGACGTTTGAAGGCTGCTCGCTTGAGTCGGAGGGTAGAGCGCGAGAGAAAGGCGCAGTAATGCGTGCTTCGAGATTAATGACAGGCACCCAAGATGGGTACAGAACCCGGCTTATAGGCCTCGCTGTTTTTTAATTTGATAACATGAGTTTCTTTCGGAAAATATACCTTTTTTTAACGCGCGACATGTGGCGCACGCGCGGGCACGAAGTAAGCACCAGCAAAAGGCTGGGATTGGGCACGCTTAAGACCATCGTTTTAGCTATAAAAGGATTTAACCAAAACGACATCAATATGCGGGCCAATTCGCTTACTTTCTCCATGATGTTTGCCATCGTTCCGATTATGGCGCTCATCATCGCTATTGCAAGAGGATTTGGATTCGAGAACATTATCGAAGATTGGCTGAACGAGTCGTTTTTGTCGTCATATAATATCGTGCCCACCATCATGGGCTTCGTCAACCGTTACCTTGAGACGGCTCAAGGGGGCGCGTTCTTAGGTATCGGATTGGTGATTCTGCTCTGGGCTGTATATTCGTTTTTCAGAAACGTGGAGAGCAGTATGAATAAGATTTGGGAGGTAGAGAAAAACCGAAGTATCATTCGCCAATTCACCAATTACCTCACCATCCTGATTATGGTGCCTATTCTGATAGTGCTCTCTTCGGGCGTAAGTATTTTTTTCAATACGCATGCCGGAGAAATGGCCATTTCTGCTCATTTCAGTAAGATCAACGAGATTCTCCTCAAGAGCATCCCATGGCTGAGTACCTGCCTGATTCTTACCCTACTCTATTGGATCGTACCCAATACCAAAGTCAAACCACTAAGCGCCATTACTCCCGGGCTGCTCATTGGTTCGATTGTTTACCTGCTGCAATCGTTATCCGTTTACCTCATTATGTTCCTTTCCCGAACGAGCATCGTGTATGGTACGTTTGCGGCCATCCCGCTCCTCTTGACTTGGCTGCAATGGACCTGCTTACTGATTCTTACGGGAGCCGAACTCAGTTATTCGATTCAAAACAAAGAAAAACTCGATTTTGCGGCCGAGACCGTAAGGATGTCTCGCCAATACAAAGATTACCTCACGCTCTATATCTGCCAGCAGATTATTCAGCGCTTCGAAGGAGGGCTTACGCCATTGACTGCCAATGAGATAGCCCAAGCCGACAATCTGCCCGTGAGGAATGTCAACAACCTCTTGAGCCGACTGACCGAAGTGAAGATCCTTAGCAAGGTGATGCCGGAGAATGAGCTCGAAGAGGTGCGCTATCAGCCCGCTATGGATATCAATAAGATTACCGTGGGATTGGTCATCTCGTATATCGAGCAGCAGGGAGAAGCCGAGTTTTTCACCAATCTGCCCGAGCCGATGAACGCGTTTTGGACAAGATGGCAAGCCCTCCGCAAGCAAGCTACTGATTATCAGAACTGGCTTGTAAAAGATCTATAATTGCAAACAAAACAAATCTCCAAAATAATTGCTTACTACTTATTCAAACCCAATATCATCAATGAAAAAGACATTTTTATCGATTTGCCTCTTGGCAGCAATGGCTGTAAGTGCACAGACCATTGACCGTATTGAACCTCTGAGCTGGTGGACTGAGATGCAGTTGCCACTTACGGTAATGATTCATGGTACCGACCTGCAGGATGCGCAAGTAAGTATCCAGAAGCGCGAAGGCAAGAAACTCAAAGCAACTGAAGGACTGGTAGTGCGCGGTCAGCATAATGCCGAAAGCAAGAACTATCTGTTTGTGGATTTAGACGTTCGCGAAGCCGGTGAATATGTGATCACCTTGAAGAAAGGAAAGAAAACGGCTAAGGTGAACTACACCATCACTAACCGCCGTGAAGGCAGCCGCAATCGCAAGAGCTTCACAACTGCTGATGTTGTTTACCTCTTGATGCCCGACCGCTTCGTAGATGGCGATCCCTCTAACAACAGCCATCCTACTACGTTGGAAAAGGGCGACAAGGCGAATATCCACGGACGCCACGGAGGCGATATTCAAGGTATCATCAATAGCCTCGACTATATCAAGAGTATTGGCGCTACTGCTATTTGGCCTACCCCACTCACCCTTGACAATGAGCCCGGATGGTCATACCACGGCTATGCTTGTGCCGATTATTATCATATCGACCCTCGATTTGGCGACAACGAATTATACCGCCAGATGGTGAAGATGGCGCATGAGAAAGGCTTGAAATTCATTATGGACATGGTGCCCAACCATTGCGGTTTGGCGCATTGGTGGATGCAGGATCTCCCTTATCAAGATTGGATTCATCAATTCAGCACCTATACGCAAACCAACAATGTATTTACGACCTCTTATGATGTCAATGCATCGAAATATGACCGCAATATCAACGATTCCGGTTGGTTTGACACCCACATGCCTGATATGAACCTCGACAATCCCGACCTCCTGCAGTATTTCAAGCAGTGGGCAATCTGGTGGATTGAATATGCTGATTTGGATGGTTTGCGCGTAGATACGTATCCGTATAATGAGAAAGTGCCTGCATCTGATTGGTGCAAAGCCATTCGCAACGAATATCCGCATATCAATATCGTAGGTGAATGCTGGACGCGTCCGACTTCTGAAGTAGCTTATTGGCAAGCTAATCATAAGAACAACGATGGCTTCAATTCGAACCTGCCTACCGTAATGGACTTCCCAACGGAAGAAGCGATTCGTGCTGCTCTTTCGAGCGATGGCAAAGGTTGGGGCAATGGCCTTACTCGCGTGTATGACGCCCTCACACAAGATTATCATTATGCTGATCTGAATAACCTCTTCACCTTCATTGGCAACCACGATATGGAGCATATTGCTGATGTCGTATATAACAACGATCTTCGTCGCGTACAGCTTGCCATCACCATGCTCGCTACCATGCGCGGTATTCCGCAGATCTTTGCAGGTGACGAATATGGTGAACGTTCAGCCGATATGCAATATGGCCATAGCGGTCTTCGCAGACTGCTTCGTGAACCGGAAACCAAGCAGGAGAAAGAATTGATGGCATATCACGCACAACTATTCAATTGGCGCAAGCGCAATGATATCGTACAGAAAGGTCGTACAATGCATTTCATCAGCAGAGACAACACCTACTGCTATTTCCGCTATACCAATCAGGGTTGCATCATGGTATTCTTGAATGCCAGCGAAGAAAGCCGTGAGATACCCATTGCGCACTATGCAGAAATCCTCGATAAGTATGGCTATAAGGGCGTTGACGTATTGGATGGTTCCATGGTAGAACTGCGCGAAGGTCTCACCATCGATGGACTCAGCTCCATGGTGATTGAGCTCAAGAAATAAGCTCGGCAGAAAGTGTTTTAGAAATTTTTTGACGTAAAATTTGCTTTTCTATGTTAAAGCAACTTTTCTGTCTTTTCAGTAAAAAACATAACAAAGGCGGCTCC
The DNA here is from genome assembly GCA_946059305.1 of uncultured Bacteroidales bacterium. Classification (GTDB taxonomy): domain Bacteria; phylum Bacteroidota; class Bacteroidia; order Bacteroidales; family Paludibacteraceae; genus Colicola. The sequence goes on from CAMGMU010000038.1 coordinate 16,577, forward strand.
CAATGGGGTCGCCTTTTTGTTAGTTTTGATTCATACATTGCTTGCGCCATTCTTCGGCTGTCAGGCAAAGCTCATCATACCATTCCGTGCCAAACCGGCGGATAAGTGGTTCTTTAAGAAACTGATAGATAGGCAGATGCAGTTTCTTGCCCAACACGCGAGCACAATGGCACACATCCCATCTATGATATTCTAAAGCCGACATGGCTGGCACCGAACCGCGAGCTTCAAACTCCTTCACGCGAATCGGATAGAGATGGCAACTGATGGGTTTCTTAAAATCGATTTTGCCCGCATTATAGGCTTTCTCAATCAGGCAATAGCACCAGCCGTTGTGATCCGTTCGGCTGAACACACAGTCTTTATTATTGACTATTTGCGTAACCAATTCGCCCTCACGGTCGCGATAGGAGATATCGCTCGCTTCTACCGTTTGCCGTGCTTCTTTGGTCATTTCCGGAAGCAGAACAGGCAGTATCTGACGAATCTTGCGGTCTTCTTCTTCCGTAAGAGGCGCACCCGCATCGCCTTCTATACAGCAGCAACCTTTGCACGACTGCAGGTCGCAGCAAAACTCCTTCTCGAGTATCTCGAGCGAGACGATTGTATTTTGAATTTGAATCATGTGTTGGATTTTTAGAAAAACAGCCCTTCTATCCAAATTTTAAGGCCAATGAGAATAAGGATAATACCTCCCATCCGCTCCACATTGAAATGCATCTTCTTCCCACATGCACGGCCCATCCAATAGCCGACTATAGAAAAGCAGAAAGAGATAACAGCAATGATGCTCACACCTATCCATATTTTCTCCGGACACGGGATGAAAATCACTCCTGTAGCCAAGGCGTCAATGGAAGTTGCTACAGCTAATACCATCAGATTGGGGAAGGTAAAAAGGTGGTCAGAAGCATGCGGAGCATCGTCTTCATCGGGTTTCTCAAACAGCATTTTTCCTCCGATTATCCCTAACAATACGAGCGCAATCCAAGGTGCAAAACGGCTGAAGAAATTCGCAAATAATCGGCCTGCAAAAAAGCCAATCAGCGGCATGCCACCCTGAAATAATCCGAAGAGAAGCGCCATCAGCAGTACCCACGCCAAGGGATTCAACCCTTTAGCACCGGCAGAAATACCTTTGGTAGTGCTGACTGCAAAACAGTCCATTGCCAGCCCCACCCCAATCAGTATGATGGACAAAATATCCATTACGCGTTGCGCTTACACTTATATCGAGCAGTGGTCTTTCCCTTTACGATATTCTGCAGTTTGCCCGAAATGAGTTGCCTGCGAATAGGCGAAACCCTATCGGTAAACACATGTCCCTCAATATGGTCGTACTCGTGCTGGAAGATGCGACTGGCAAATCCATCCAACCATTCTTCGTGTTCGCGGAAATCTTCATCGAGATAATGAATTTTTATCTTCACCGGACGAACCACATTCTCCGATATACCCGGAAGCGACAAACAACCTTCAGAATACGAGATGGTTTCCTCGGATTCTTCCATGATTTCAGGATTGATAAAGGCTTGCTTGAAGTTGGCGCATTCGGGATAATCATCCGCCAAACAGGTGCCATCTACGATGAACATTCTCAGGCTCTTACCAATCTGAGGAGCGGCAAGACCACAGCCATCAGCTTGCGTAAGCGTTTCAAACATATCCGCAATGAGCGTCTTAATTTCCGGATAATCAGCAGGCACTTCTTCCGCTTCTTTGCGAAGCACAGGTTGCCCGAGGAGATAAATAGGTAGAATCATAAAAGAGAATTTTGTCTTGAATTTAAGTAATCAGTGAGGATGATGGTTGCAGCAATCTTATCCACTACCATCTTGTCTTGGCGTTTGGACTTCTTCATGCCGCCATCGATCATGGCTTTGTGAGCAAGCACCGAGGTGAATCGTTCATCGTACTGAATGAGGGGCATATCGGGGAAAGCTATTTTGAACTGCTTCATAAACGGCTCTATATAGCGCATGCACTCCGAGTCCTCGCCCGACATCTGCTTAGGATGACCAATCACCACCTCATCCACCTGCTCGCGGGAGAAATAGTCGCGCAACCAATCCATCAGCGTATGCGTAGGTACAGTATCTACTGCCCCCGCTGTGATGCGGAGCGGATCCGTAACGGCTATACCCGTGCGTTTTCGTCCATAATCGATTGCCAATATTCGTCCCATCTTGCCTGATTTTTGTTTTAGCCTGCAAAGGTAACAAAAAAAATCCAAATATCCAAATAAAAAGAACAAAATCCACAAAATTATACAAAATTATGCGAGATTGCTCCCCATTATAATTGCTTCCGAATCAGCAGCTCAGTCGTATTGTATCGTAAGCAAAACGGAGAGCTGCTGCCCCTAAGAAGAGCAGCAGCCCCATAAATATGTTACTTCTCCATTACTCCAAACATTTCTTAAGGAAGCTGAGGAAGAGCGGATGCGGATGCAGGACTGTGCCGCTGTATTCGGGATGGAACTGCGTACCGATATACCAGGGATGAGAAGGAAGTTCCACAATCTCAACCAGCCCGCTATCGGGGTTCTTACCTACGCACTGCATGCCTGCAGCCTCGTATGCATCCAGATAAGCAGAGTTGAACTCATACCGATGGCGATGGCGCTCGCGTACCACCGTTTTGCCATAAATCTCGCGCACTTTACTCCCCTCTCGTAGCTCGCAAGCATAAGCACCCAAGCGCATCGTTCCGCCCATATCTGTGACCGCTTTTTGAGAAGCCATCAAGTCGATTACGTTGTGCAAAGTAGAAGCCATCTCGGCCGAGTCTGCATCGGCATAACCCAACACGTTTCGCGCAAACTCTATCACCATCATCTGCATACCCAAGCAAATGCCAAATATTGGCACATGGTGCGTTCTACCATATTCAGCTGCAATAATCTTACCTTCTATTCCTCGTTGCCCAAAGCCCGGACAAATGATGAATCCGGCAAGCGACGAAAGCTGTTCTTCCACGTTTTCTCGCGTCAGATGTTCGGAATTGATAAAGCGAATATCCACCTTACAATCGCAATAAATGCCGGCTTGATGGAGGCATTCGCGGATGGATTTATACGCATCCTGCAAGTCGTATTTTCCTACGAGTCCAACGCTCACATGGCGTTTGGCTGCTTCCATCCGGTTCAAGAAAGCCTCCCATGCAGAAAGGTCTGCTTCAGGAGCATCCGTGATGCCCACCTTGCGGAGAATAGCTTGGTCGAGCCCCTGCTCGTGCATGCGAATAGGCACTTGATAGATTGATGGCAGGTCCTCTGATTGCACCACGCAATCTTTGTCCACATTGCAGAACATAGCCACCTTATCGAGCAACGCCTCCGAGAGATGGTGCTCCGTACGAAGCACGAGGATATCCGGCTGAATACCCATTGACTGCATCTCTTTTACCGAATGTTGCGTAGGCTTGGTCTTCAGTTCGCCGGCTGCTTTCAGATATGGTACATAGGTCAGATGCAGCGAGATAGCATCTTTGCCGAGCTCCCAACGAAGCTGACGAATAGCCTCCATAAACGGAGCCGACTCAATATCGCCAATCGTGCCACCCACCTCCGTTATGATAAAATCATAGTGCTCGGTATCCGACCGCCTGAGCATCCTCCGCTTGATCTCATCGGTGATATGCGGCACCACTTGAATGGTATGACCGAGGTAGTCACCATGACGCTCGCGATCGATTACCGTTTGATAAATCCTACCGGTGGTAATGCTGTTGTCACGCGTGGTATGAATATCCGTAAATCGCTCATAATGACCAAGATCCAGGTCGGTCTCAAACCCATCATCCGTTACGTAACACTCGCCATGCTCATAAGGATTGAGCGTGCCCGGGTCGATATTGATATAAGGGTCGAATTTCTGAATGGTAATGCGGTAACCGCGCGACTGAAGCAAGCGGCCGATACTGGAAGAGATGATGCCCTTTCCGAGCGAACTAACCACACCGCCTGTTACGAAAATGTATTTGGTATGCATATATTGTTGTGTTATTTGTTCTCGTAAAAATCGATGAAACTGCGGCAGAGTAAACGGATACCACCGGGTGTGGGATAATGTCCGGTGAAGTACCAATCGCCATGGTGGTTGGGAATAGCGGCATGCAGACCTTCGATGCTCTGGAAAACGAGCTGAATGGGGGTCGTAACGCCCGAAGGACGAAGCAAATCGACCATCATCTCGTTGAGTTCCTCGGGGGTGAACTGCTTATAAAGCCGCCTTACCGGATTCTCGAGTTGCGTATCGGGCAACGACAGCATCCGTTTGCACTCATGATACACATCATCAATAAGCGCCTGCTGCCCCGACCGATGGAGCAAAGCGATACATGCGCGGAAAGCAATGAACTCCGTAAAATTGCTCATGTCGATGCCGTAGAAATCCGGGTAACGCACTTGAGGAGCACTACTTACAATCACCATCTTCTTCGGATGAAGGCGGTTGAGAATCTTGATGATCGACTCGCGGAGAGTCGTGCCTCTTACAATCGAATCGTCAATCACCACCAGGTAATCTTCGTCAGGCGTAATCGCCCCCATCGTTACGTCATACACGTGTGCAGCCAAGTCATTGCGCGAGTCACTCTCAGTAATGAACGTGCGCAGTTTGATATCCTTGGTTACCACTTTCTCTGTCCGCACGGCTGGCGCTTTCTCGCGCATCCCTTCCATCAAGCCCATATATGCCGTTTCGGCCGTGTTGGGGATAAACGATACAACCGTATGCGCTGCATCGTTATTCACAGCATTGAGCACTTGCGGCACGAGCTGATGGCCGAGCTGCTTACGCTCCAAGTAGATGTCTTGATCATTGCCTCGAGAAAAGTAAATGCGCTCAAACGAACAAGCTGTAAACGACAGTGGTTCAATGATTTGCGGAAACGAGATATGCCCTGCTCGATTAATGATAATAGCTTGTCCGGGCATCAGTTCACGCACCTGCTCTGCGCGAAGGTCAAAGGTCGTTTGAATCACAGGGCGTTCGCTCGCAATCACGCACACTTCCTCATCGATATAGAAGAAAGCCGGACGGATACCATGCGGGTCGCGAACGGCAAACATCTCACCGCTACCCGTGATGCCCGACATCACATAGCCGCCATCGAAATGCGGCATGGTCGTGCGGAGTACGTTTTCCATCAATACGTGATTATCGATATAATCCGTGATGTCCTTGCCCGTGAGTCCTTGCTCCTGAGCCTCGATGAAGCAACGCTCAACCTCTCTATCCAGTCGATGCCCCATCAGTTCGAGCGTGATGTATGAGTCAGAGTACATACGAGGAGACTGACCTTGAGAAGTAAGGAAATCAAATACTTCGGCAATATTGGTCATATTGAAATTGCCGCAGATGCAGAGGTTTTTCGCCCGCCAGTTATTGCGACGGAGGAAAGGATGAATGTACTTCAGTCCGGACTTGCCGGTAGTGGAATAACGAAGATGACCCATGTAGAGCTCGCCAGAGAAGGCGGTCGTACAAGGGTCATCGGGAGAGGGGTGCTGCTGCTGATTGATGGCAGCGCTGAAGATGGTAGTGATAGCATCTTTACCGGTCGCGCGCTCACGGAACATATATTCATGTCCCGGTGTTTGACGGATGCTGACGCTGGCGATACCCGCGCCTTCTTGGCCGCGGTTGTGTTGCTTCTCCATCAGCAGGTAAAGCTTGCTGAGCGCATAATTGGAATCAGCGTACTTGGCTGTGTAATACTCCAGAGGCTTTAAGAGCCGGATAAGTGCGATGCCGCACTCGTGTTTGAGGGGTTCCATAAAATAAAACAGATGGGGCAAAGATTGCGATTAAAATAAACCTTTACCCTCAATAATAAGTTTACAAACGACTAACGAAGATTTTTCAAAAAAAACGGCGCGAAATTACTGCAAAAAATTGAATTGACCAAATCTTGATAAAAAAAAATCAAAAAAATACATTATCGCTTGCAGATATCAGAAAATTGTAGTACTTTTGCAGTCCATTTCCCCCTTTCCATATTCTGGATTGTATCTACTTTCTGCGAAAAAACAAAAACACGTGGGGTAACCGCGGTAAAAGGAGTAACCGAAGGCTTCTGGCCCGCTCTTTAGCGCCTCTGGAACGGCCGCAAGGCTCTTGCGGCCCTTGTATTGTTCATTGGCAGGACGGGATAGCTCCCTATATTATCTCGTCCTATTATCCCCTGGAACGGCCTTGGCCTTTTGGAACGCGCGAAGCGCTACTGGAACGCCCTCCGGGCTTTTGGAACGCGCGAAGCGCTACTGGAACGCCCTCCGGGCTATGGCCCGCAAGGCTCTTGCGGCCCTTGTATTGTTCATTGGCAGGAGATATTACAGAAGTACTTTAAGAAAAGGAACAATACCCTCTAACTTCTATAATTGGGCAGCTTAAGCCCAATAGTTATATCAATTTGGGGGCAAGGAAAATAATACAGCTAATACCAATTCAGATGCAATGCACTCCAGCCAATTTTTCTGATGATTGGTTCACCTATAATAACTCAACCATAAAAGTATAATAAAGTATTTCACCACAACGTATTTAAATAATCTGTAAAATAATGCAAAACCCTTTAATATCAAAAAATATAGATGCAATTGTATCGGCAAAGGACTTGGCTAATGCTGTTGAAGATGAATTTGGTGTAAAGTATAGTAAGGACGGACTTAGACTGCTTAAATCCAATGAGAACATTACAAACTATGTAGTCAAAGCTGGAACAAGAGTTATATGTGATGGTGCTTTCGATAATTGCAGTGGTCTCATCTCAGTCACGATTCCTAATTCTGTGAAAAGTATTGGAGTTGATGCTTTCTGGAATTGCAGTGGTCTTACCTCAGTCACGATTCCTAATTCTGTGAAAAATATTGGAGCTTGGGCTTTCTATAACTGCAGTGGTCTTACCTCAGTCACGATTCCTAATTCTGTGAAAAGTATTGGAGATGGTACTTTCGAGAACTGTAGTGGTCTCACCTCAGTCACGATTCCTAATTCTGTGACAAATATTGGAGAAGGGGCTTTCGAGAAGTGTAGTGGTCTTACCTCAGTCACGATTCCTGATTCTGTGAAAAGTATTGGAGATTGGGCTTTCGCTGAATGCAGTGGTCTTACCTCAGCCACAATTCCTAATTTTGTGAAAAGTATTGGAGATTCGGCTTTCAGTGGTTGCAATGGTCTCACCTCAGTCTCGATTCCTAATTCTGTGAAAAGTATTGGAGATTGGGCTTTCGAGGGCTGCAGTGGTCTTACCTCAGTCTCGATTCCTGATTCTGTGAAAAGTATTGGAGAAGGTGCTTTCGTTGATTGTAAAAGCCTTATTTCTATAACTATTCCTGACAGTGTGAAGAATATGGGAAAGTATGTATTCGATGGTTGTAGTTCTCTTCAATTTATTATCATACCTCCAGGTACGAAACAAAAGTTTGCTAGATTGCTCTCGGACAATAAAGATAAACTCGTAGAACACATTTAGCGGAGGGAGCAATCCTTCCACTTTTTGTCGTTATAACTATCGGTTATATAAAATTGATACAAATTGCTATTGTGTTGTCAAATAATTTGGATTCTTCGGAATTTTT
>CAMGMU010000039.1 GCA_946059305.1 uncultured Bacteroidales bacterium
AGCATCCACAAGGTTTATTGGGCAGCTCATCGGGCGAGCCTATTGCCGAGCATCCACAAGGTTTATTGGGCAGCTCATCGGGCGAGCCTATTGCCGAGCATCCGCAAGGTTTATTGGGCCTTTCATCAGACGAGCCACATGGCTTGCTCCACGAGATGGGGTTGGATGATATCGAAGCGAAGCTCGTGAGGGTGTATAACAAAATCGACCTCCTTCCGCCTACTGTTCCCCTGCCCCACGATGGCATCTGCATTTCTGCGTTGAGCGGCAACCTCACAGAACTCAAGCAGGCAATCGTAAAAGCAGCAGGCGTAGAGCAGCAGAGCGGCACGATCATTTCCCAAGCCCGCCATTACGATGCCCTCGTGCGTGCTCACGAAGCCATCCTGCGCGTGATGCAAGGACTCAGTAGCGGCATCAGCGGCGAGTTCCTCTCGATGGATCTGCAAGACTGCCTTTATGCTCTCGGAGAAATAACCGGACAAATCAGCAACGACGAAGTCCTCGGCAATATCTTCTCCAAATTCTGCATCGGCAAATAAAGTTTTTGATACACATTATTATATATATATGTTACTATCCATGACTGGGTACGGAAAAGCAGAATATAGCTTTTCTGACCACAAAACCATCGTAGAAATACGTTCGCTCAACAGCAAGCAGCTGGATTTGAGCCTGAAAGCCTCGCCCCTTTTCCGTGAGCGCGAAGCCGATATCCGTGCGCTGCTTCAGAAACCGCTGGAGCGCGGTAAGGTAGATGTATCGATCTATACGCAAGCTTTAGCTGCTGACGCTAACGCTACCGATGCTGCTGCCGCTAACGCTAACGCTGCTGCCGATGCTACTGCCGTTACTTGCGGCAGTTTCACCCCCATCAATTGGGAGGCGGTGTCGTATTACGTAAATGACTACAAAGCGCACCTCGACCTTGGGTTGGCAGGTAATGCTGACGGCAGTCTTCCGGCTGAAGTGATGGCCGCTATCCTGCGTTTTCCCGATGTGCTCAAACTCAATACCGCGCAAGAGACGCTTAGCGATGACGAATGGGCATTGCTCAAGCAAGCCATCGAAGAAGCATTGTCCTCCTTCATCGGATTTCGCAAGCAAGAGGGCGATTCGCTGCAACATATGTTTACCGAGAAACTCGATGGTATAGCGTCCCTCCTCGCCGAAGTGGAACCTTACGAGAAAGGACGCGTGGAGCATATCAAAGCACATTTATTGGACAACCTCGATAAATTGGCAGAAAAAAACAAACAGGCTGTAGATATGAATCGGCTGGAGCAGGAGATGATCTACTACCTTGAAAAGCTCGATATCAACGAGGAGAAAGTGCGCCTCACCAACCATATTCGTTATTTCCGCGAAACGATGGAAGAGACAGGCGCCGGCGTAGGTAAGAAACTCGGTTTCGTAGCGCAGGAGATGGGCCGCGAGATCAATACGCTCGGCAGCAAATCCAACCAAAGCGAGATGCAGATTATCGTGGTGAAGATGAAAGATATCCTCGAGCAAATCAAAGAACAAGTGTTGAACGTACTCTGATTAAACCGTATGATTTATATATTTAGTGCCCCCAGCGGCAGCGGCAAATCCACTATGGTGAAGCACCTTCTGGAGACCTACCCCGGCAAGTTTGAACTATCCATCAGTTGCACCACCCGCGCTCCACGCGGAGAAGAGCAAGATGGCAGAGAGTATTATTTCATCTCCGTAGAAGCCTTTCAGCAAAAGATTCGCGAAGATGCCTTTATCGAACACGAGCAGGTGTACGAAGGGCTGTATTATGGTACGCTCAAGTCAGAGATTCAGCGCATTGAAGCCGCAGGCAAGACCGTTATTTTCGATGTGGACGTTAAGGGCGGCATCAATCTGAAACGAATCTTAGGCAATCGCGCCACTTCGGTGTTTGTTTGTCCGCCGTCAATCGAAGAGCTGAGCCGCCGTCTGCATGGTCGAGGCGACACCTCCGAGGAGATGATTCAAAAGCGATTGGCGAAAGCTGAAACGGAAATGGCCGATGCGGATAAGTTTGATGTGCGGCTCGTCAACAACACCCTCGAACAGGCATTCCGCGATTTGGAGGCATTGGTTGAACCCCATCTGGCATGAAGATAGGCATTTTCAGCGGCAGCTTCAATCCCATTCATTTGGGGCATACCCGTTTAGCAGCTTACATCCGGCAGCATGCGGGGTTGGACGAAGTGTGGCTGATGGTCTCGCCCAATAACCCGCTCAAATCCGCCAACGAACTGATGGATGAAAAACTCCGTTATCACCTTGCTCAGTTGGCAACTGCCGAGATAGAGGGCATTCGGGCATCAGACTTCGAGCTGCATCTGCCCAAACCCAACTACACCATCCATACGTTAGAGCAACTCACCGCTGCTTATCCGCAGCATCAGTTCTGTCTTATCATCGGATCAGACAACATGGCCATCTTCCATAAATGGAAAGATTGGCAACGCATTCTATACCATTATCCCATCATCGTCTATCCGCGAGCAGGCGATGATCTCACCGCGCTCAAGCAGCAATACCCGATGATGCACGTTATAGAAGGAGCACCAATGCTGAATATATCCGCAACCCAGATTCGCGCTCATTTACAGGATGATACGTTGCTTAGAGAATGGCTGCATCCCTGCGTTAGAGAATGCTTAAGCAAGCATAAAGATGAAAAAAATTGATTTTTTTTGGCATTTTTCTTGCATATTTCAAAATTTAATAGTAACTTTGCATCGTCAAACGAAATTATTAACTCAAAAATATATAAATATCATGATCACTACCACTTTCAACAAACTTCGTCAGGTGAAAGACAGCCTGCCGAAAGGAAGTTCAGCAAAAATTGCAGAAGAACTCGGTATCACCGCAGATGACGTTCGCGCCTTCTTCCACGGCGGTAACCACATTGAGCAAGGCCCGGACGGCGGCATCGTCACGATAGAGGACACCCGCATCTTGGAAGTGGCTCTGAGAATAGCTTGGGAACAGAATGCCTAATGGCTCTCCTTACATATTAGCTGCATTGCGCAAGCGGTATCGCACCATTCGCCAATAGCAGATGATTCTTTTACGGAAAGATCGCTCTGACGCACGGAGCGGTCTTTCCGTGCTTTTGTCCTGCGGGGATAAATATACCCCTATGCAGGGCAAGATTTTTTTTGTATGTTTACTTGTTTGAAAGCATGTATTGAAAGCATGTATTGAAAACAGATATTGAAAGCAGATTGCAAGCTTTATTTCTTCTAAAACCGGATTATCAACTTTTTCCCTATTAATAATTATTTACTGACAAAACAACTTTTAAAACTTTTTCGGAAATGAAAAAACTTTTTTCAGCAGTTTTGATTGGTTTCTGCGCCATCCTTACGGCAAAGGCAGAAGTTAATTTCGCGTATGAAGCAGGTGCGGAGGTCGTATCTTCGTATCTCTGGCGCGGACAGTACAATGGTGGCCTCTCGTTTCAGCCCTACGTTTCTGTAGGTTACGAAGGCGAAAAAACCTCCTTCTCTTTCGGTGCATGGGGCAGCGTAGGTGCCTCAGACTGGCAACTAATCGGTAAGCAAGATGGTTATCAAGCTTATTTTATGCCAGAGCTCGACCTCTCACTTTCGTTTACGTTCTTCAACGTAACCATTGGCGCTACCCATTATTATTACTTCGGCGGTAGCCGTTTCTTCTGCTGGGATAAACTCGCCAACTGGAATCCTGAGGCTGTAGAAAACAACTCTTCAACCACCGAGCTGCAGATTGGTTATAACCTCGCTGATTTCATCCCTGAGAATCAGAATGCGTATATCAATTGGTACACGATGATAGCCGGTAATGACTTTGTATATGGCGATGATGATGCAGTAGAAAAACGCGCCTATTCGAGTTATCTCGAGATTGGCTACGACTACACGTTTGACAATATCGGCCTTACTCTCGGCGCACAGATTGGTATGGTGCCTTGGGCATGCGATTTTTATTCCACGGAGAGTTTTGCAGTAAAGAATCTCTCGCTGAAAATCAACAAGGCTTGGGAGTTTGACGCTTGCGAGCTCGACCTCTTTGCGCAAGGCATGATTGATACCCATCAGCTGAGCAAAGAAAACGCATTTATCAAAGCCAACACAGGCGAAAAACTGTATGGCCAGAAGCTGAATGGCTGCATCGGATTGGGTATCTGGTTTTGATTTAGCACGGTTTTTGTAGAGTATTCTGTATGACACAGAAAAACAAGCAAATCATCATGAGTATCATGGGCGCTATCCTGGTGATAGCGCTCTTGTTGCTTTCCATACACCCGCATGCCGGGCGGCAGAAAAAGCAGTATTTTACGAATCAAGGGAAGATTTTCGGCACGTATTACAGTATCCGCTACGAAGCCGACAAAGACCTTCACGAGGCTATTATGCAAGCGTTGCTCGAGTTCGACGCGTCAATGTCAACGTTCAATCCTGCGTCCACGATCTCGCGCCTCAATCAGGGTGTGGACACAGTGCTCGACACCTATTTCCTAACCATGTATCAGACGGCCAAAGAGGTGTCAGAGCTTACGAATGGGGCGTTTGATATTACGGTTGCACCGCTCGTGAACGCATGGGGATTTGGATTTAAGCATAAAGAAAACCTCACGCCCGAAAAGATTGATTCGCTGCGGCAACTTGTTGATTACCGACGGCTTTCATTAAGGGAAGCAGCTGACGGGCAGCATCTTGTCAACCCCATTGCGGGCAAAGGTGCTATCGATGCTTCAGCTATTGCCAAAGGTTATGCATGCGATGTGATTGCCGACTTGATAAAAGAATCGGGTGCTGAAAACCTGCTGGTAGATATTGGCGGCGAAGTGGTGCTGCAGGGCGTAAATCAAGAGGGGAAACCATGGCGAGTTGGCATTACCAAACCCATCGATGATATCAGTGGGCAACTTAACGAGATTCAGGAGATTATAGAATCGACCGAAATGTGTATGGCCACCTCGGGCAATTATCGACAGTTTTATTATGAAGGCGGTATGCGGCGCAGCCACACTATCGATCCGCGAACGGGTTATCCGGCAGAAAGTGATCTGCTTTCGGCCACTGTAGTAAGCACAACATGTATGCGTGCCGACGCCTTGGCTACCGCTTGTATGGTGCTTGGTTCAGAAGCAGGCATGGCACTTATCGAGCAGCTTGACAGCACCGAATGTTACCTCATTATCGCCCAACCCGGCGATTCCATTGCCATCCGAACATCAAGCGGTTTTCCGCTCAGCGAAAGTCGATAATAGCATTTCTAAGCGCTTTGGCGTAGCGTACGCATTCGTCCGCATTTTTGCACAATCACACGCACTTTCGCGCTTTTTCACCCATAAACAGCTCTTTTTTTAAGAAAAAAAGCATAAAAATCGAATATTATTTGCATATTCCGAAAAAATGTACTAATTTTGCAGCTCGTTTTGTAATATGGCAAAAAAGGGAATCATCATATTAGCATTGGCGTTGTGTGCTCTCACGAGCTGCAACGAGTATCAGAAATTGCTTAAATCAACCGATCCGGAGTTGAAATACGAGAAAGCTATCGAGTATTTCAACCAAAAGAAGTACGTAAAAGCGCAAACGCTATTTGACGATGTTACGGCATACTATAAAGGCACCGAACGCTCGGAGGATGTGTTGATTTACCTGGCTCGATGCTATATGGGGCAGAAAGACTATGCTTCTGCATCTGAGTATTATGCAGCTTATGTAAGGAACTACCCCAAAGGTCGCAGCATCATGGAGGCCAGTTTTATGGTGGCACATTCCTACTACATGGATGCACCTGAAGCCAAATTGGATCAAGAGCAAACGCGTCTGGCTATTGAATACTACACAAAGTTTACGGAAAATTATCCGGATAGTCAATACGCGCAGCAAGCTTACGATGAGATGACCGAGATGTATGACCGTTTGGCGGAGAAAGAGCTCTATTCGGCACAACTGTATTACAACCTCGGCACCTATCTCGGCAATAACTACCTCTCTGCGGAGATAGTTGCTAAAAATGCCATCAAAAAATATCCGGCAAACAAATATTTGGAGGAGTTTAACTGGATTATTTTCCAATCCAAATACCAGCAAATGGTCAATAGTTACGACCAACTCAAAGCCGAGCGTGCTCGCGAAGCGCAAGATGAATACTATAGTTTCATCACGGAGTATCCCGACTCCAAGCACAAGAGTGCGGCAGAGAACATGGGCAAAGCTATTAAGAAGGTGCTGCAATCCGAAGAATAACAAATTGCCATTTCGCCTTCAAACAACGCTTTGACTCTTACGCTTTTAGACTTTTTGACTTTTAGTCTCTTTGACTTTTAGACTCTTCGACTTTTAGACTTTTTGACTTTTAGTCTTTATTTTTCGATATTTTTGACAATACAAGATATGGATTACAAGAAAACAAACGCACCTCATAACACGATTACTCGTGATATGAATCAGCTCTCTGAAGAAGTGGGCAACATCTATGAAACCGTAGCAATTCTTGGCAAGCGCGCCAATCAGATTGGTATCGCTCTCAAGAAAGAGCTCGACGCAAAGTTGCAGGATTTCTCCATCCCGCAGGAGGGCATCGATGAAGTATTCGAGAACAAGGAGCAGATTGAGATATCCAAGAGCTATGAGCGTCTGCCCAAGCCTACGCTAATCGCTACGCAGGAACTCATTGAGCATCGCCTCATTTACCGCAACGGTTCGAAAGATGCAGCACTCCGCGACGAGGATTAATCATTGGGCTTTGCCCGCTTAACGCTCCCTCAATATGCTGAGAGGAAAAAAAACTGTTGTAGGTATCTCAGGAGGCATTGCAGCCTACAAGATTCCTGAACTCATCCGACTGCTGAAGAAAGCCGGAGCAGAGGTGAAAGTCACGACCACCAACCACGCGTTGGAGTTCGTGACTCCGCTCGTATTAGAGACCCTGAGCGGCAACAAAGTATATACCGACGTGTTCGCCACCGGCAATGATCACACCACCGAGCATATCTCCCTACCCGACTGGGCGGACTTAATGATTATTGCGCCTGCTACAGCCAATATTATAGGCAAGATGGCCGCAGGAATAGCCGATGATGCATTGTCCACTACCTTTCTTGCCATGCGCAAACCCGTATTGGTTGCACCAGCAATGAACGACAAGATGCTTGCGCATCCGGCTGTAGAACGTAATTTGCAGATTATCAGCAACTACGATAACTGCAATGTATTGCCAACTGCCGAAGGATTCTTGGCTTGCGGCACTACCGGAAAAGGCCGTATGGTGGAGCCCATCGCTATCTTCGAAGCAGCAAAAGACGTACTTACGCCCAAACCATTGCTCGGCAAAAAATTGCTGATTTCGGCAGGTCCTACGCAAGAAAAAATCGACCCTGTACGCTATATCTCCAATTATTCCACCGGCAAGATGGGCATAGCCATAGCCGAGGAAGCAGCACGGAGAGGGGCTCAAGTCACCCTCGTATTGGGACCAACGGCAATCCGTCCGGAGCAGAATATACTCCACCCTATCCGGGTTGTGGATGTAAGCAGCGCGCAGGAGATGTATGAAGCGGCGATAGCGCATTTCCCCGAGCAGGATTTTGCCATTCTTTCAGCTGCAGTAGCCGACTACCGCGTGAAAGAAGTGGCGGATAGAAAGATGAAGCGCGAGCATACGGAAGAATTGACGTTGTCGCTCGTGCAGAACCCTGATATTGCGGCTTCACTCGGGGCAATCAAGCGCGAAGATCAGAAGCTCATCGGTTTTGCGCTTGAAACGCATAACGCCGTACAACATGGTGCCGATAAGTTGGTGAGAAAAAACTTGGATATGATCGTCATCAATTCCCTGCAAGATGAAGGTGCGGGCTTTGGTTGCGACACCAACAAAATCACGTTGCTTTTCCGCTCTGGAGAAGAAAAAACGTTTGAACTGAAAAGCAAGCAGGACGTAGCCAAAGACATTCTCGATCATATCGTATAATGCATATTAATGGGGCTTCATAGTGCTCCACACGCAATAATATATGCAATTAGCGCTTTGGAACTACCCATGCATATTATTTGAATAGAATATCGTCAGACGGAAGTTTGGCGATATTTTTTGTATCATTTATTCATTAGAACGTATTCATATAGATTCAAATAGCTGATTTTTTTGAAAAAACTTGTCCATTTCAAAATAATTTTGTACCTTTGCACTCGAATTGGAACGATATTTGTAATGCGCGCGCCCGCATGGACTCACGACACGCATTCCGTACACGTCCGATTGCCCGCGCATATTTACAATAAAGATAAATAACTATATGATTAACAGAACTTTAATTCGAACGAAAGTTGTACAGACGTTGTTTGGTCATTATTACAACGAAGAAAACAACACACTTCTCAGCTCCAAGAAAAATCTATTGGACAGCTTTGAAGACACTTACAGCCTGTACATGCTGATGTTGGACTTCGTAAACGAGATTGTACGCGCTGCCGATGATAAGATTGCATATGAAGAAGAGCGCGCCAAAGTGCTTCATCAATCCTATAAAGCGAATGTGAATTTTGTAAACAATCGTTTTGCAGCACAGATTTTCAACAATCGCGTTCTTCGTTCGTATGTAGATGAGCACAAGTTGAGTTGGGATGCAGCACACGAATCCATACGTTTGCTTTGGAAGCAGATACAAGACTCCAACTGCTATAAAGAATATATGCAAATCGAGCAGCCTACGTATCAAGACGACAAGATCGTTTGGCGGAAAATAATATCCGAGGTGTTGGCCAACAACGACGATTTATGCAGCGCATTGGAGGAGCTGGAGGTGGCGCTCGATCATAAAGAATGGACAACAGACTACAACATTGTGCTTTCGTATATCGTAAAAACAATCAAGCGTTTCCAAGAGGATAATGGTGCCAATCAAGCACTCCTTCAAATGTTTGACTCTGAAGAGGAGCTGAACTTCGGCAAGCAACTGCTGAAGGCTGCCATCGACCATTACGACGAATACACCTCCCTCATTGAAGCTCACCTCCAAAATTGGGACATCAGCCGCATTGCGTATATGGACAAGATTATCCTCCTTACGGCGCTTGCAGAGATTCTCACTTGCCCCAATATCCCGCTTGAAATCACGATGAATGAATATATAGAGATAGCCAAAGACTATAGCACGGAGAAAAGTTACCAGTTCATCAATGCGATTCTCGATGAGATTGTACGCAAGCTCAAGAAAGAAAACAAACTGCTCAAAGCCGTAGTAATCGATTAAGGCAAAGCGGCAACGTTTTCATGAGAGCCGCTGTCGTTAACACATGAGAGCCGCTGTCGTTCATACATGAGAGCTGCTGTCGTTCATACATGAGAGCCGCTGTCGTTAACACATGAGAGCCGCTGTCGTTAACACATGAGAGCCGCTATCGTTAACACATGAGAGCCGCTGTCGTTCATACATGAGAGCCGATGTCGTTAGCATGTTGGTGGCTCGAATAAAGCAATTAAACAACGTAATAACAAAAAACTAAAAGAAATAATTATGAATGTACTCAGTATTTTGCTTCAAGCAGAAGCACAGCAACAGGGAAGTCAATGGAGTTTTTGGGTGATGATGATCCTCATCTTCGTAGTGATGTGGCTCTTCATGATTCGTCCGCAACAGAAAAAGCAGAAAGAGCTCGAAGAGCAGCGTAAGCAAATGCGCGCT
The DNA here is from genome assembly GCA_946059305.1 of uncultured Bacteroidales bacterium. Lineage (GTDB taxonomy): Bacteria > Bacteroidota > Bacteroidia > Bacteroidales > Paludibacteraceae > Colicola. The sequence continues at coordinate 9,689 of CAMGMU010000039.1, forward strand.
GGCGATCGCGTAGTGACTGCAGGCGGCATCCATGGCAAGATTGAAAAAGTAAAAGATGGTACGTTTGAGGTGTGCATTGCCAAGGGCGTAACGATTGAGATTGACAAAGCATCGGTTTTTGCTGAAGCTCAGCCGGAAGCAAAGAAGCCAACGAAGAGCGATGATAAGGCCTCCAAGCGAGAAGAAGAAACTAAACCGCTGAACAAAGAATAATAATGGCGTATGCCAAATCTAAGAAATATCATTCATCAAATTCTGCAAAAGATGGGCGCATTCCTGTTTTCGTGGGATGCCCTCATCTTCTGCCTTTTTTGTTTGCTGAGCACCGGCATTTGGTTTGTTTCCAATCTGAATAAATCGCGCGAAGCCAATAAGCCCGCTGATTATTCAGGCATGAGCGAAACCATCGTTTATACCGAGAAAACGATTGAAGCGACCATCGTATGCGCGAATGTACCCGCTGGCGAAAAAATGATTACTTTTCCCGATCATGTGGAGATTACGGCTCGTATTCCGCTTTCGAACTACAATACGCTTACTGCTACCGATTTCCGATGCGAATGTTCCTACCCCATCCATGATGCAGATCAAATCAGTGTCCAGGTGAGTTGCACAAACAAAGAGGTAGCCTCATTTCATTTCGAGCCAGAATTGGTAGAATACATTATCGAAAAAACGGTTGATTGAGGAATACGGAAATTCCAATTATAGTGAAATATGGAATTTCCAAATATCGAAGAATCCATATAGTTGTTGCGCACGTGAGAAAAATTCAAATGGTAGATCTGCAAACGCAGTATCAACAAATAAAATCAGACATAGACCGCGGCATTCAGGAGGTCATCGATTCAGCTTCGTTTGTAAAAGGACAGGTAGTCAAAGACTTTGAATCGGAGTTGGCATCGTATCTTGGAGTACGCTATGTGATAGCCGTAGGCAATGGCACAGATGCGCTCCAAATCGCGCTCATGTCGCTCGGTTTGCAACCCGGCGATGAGGTTATCACGCCCTCCTTCACGTTTATCGCAACGGCTGAAGTGGCAGCTTTGATGGGGTATAAGCCTATCATGGTGGATGTGGATTATCAGACTTTCAATATCGATCCGTCATCCGTTCGTAAAGCTATCACGCCTAAAACCAAAGCCATTGTACCCGTGCATCTGTTTGGACAATGCGCCAATATGGAAGCAATCATGTCTATCGCTCGTGAGCACCAACTCTACGTAGTAGAAGATGCATGTCAGGCAATAGACAGCACCTATTCTTTCTCGAATGGGGAGGTGCGCAAAGCAGGTTGTATAGGGGATATCGGTTGTACTTCATTTTTCCCCTCCAAGAACTTAGGCTGCTATGGCGATGGAGGTGCAATCTTCACGAATAATGATGCGTTAGCATCTCAAATGCGCGCCATCGCCAATCATGGTATGGTCATGCGCTACCACCACGATATGGTAGGTGTCAACTCACGTTTGGACACTATTCAAGCTGCCGTTCTCCGCGCCAAACTGCCACACTTGAGCGAATACACAGCCGCACGTCAAGCAGCAGCAGCGGCTTATGATCGCGCTTTTGCCCATCATCCGCGTTTGCTCATTCCTGCCCGCGACCCCCAATCCACGCATGTGTTTCATCAATATACGCTTCGTTTGGTGGCACCCGATGGCGTTGATGCCGCCAACTATCGCGACAGCCTGAGAGAGCAACTCATCAGCCGCGGCATACCCGCTATGGTGTATTACCCCGTGCCGCTGCACCTGCAGAAAGCATACCTCAACGAGCGACATGCCGCCGGTTCACTCCCCAATGCCGAAAAACTCGCGCAATGCGTGCTGTCTCTCCCCATGCACACCTGTCTGGATACACAACAATTAGATTTTATCACCCACAGCCTACTTGAATTATTAGGCTAAAAACAGCAAATACGTTCTACCGTGGCTATCAACATGAACATATCAACCGACCTTCGGCAAACCATGCAGACTCGCCTGACTCCCGAACAGATTCAGGTGATAAAGATGATTGAGTGTCCGAATATCGAGCTAGAAGAACGTATTCAGAAAGAATTGATAGAGAATCCTGTGCTCGAAATCGGTGAAGATGAGCCGGAAGAAAAGTCGCAGGAAGAAAATGACTATTCGCAAGACGATGATTTAGAGGATATCTACGGCGACAAAGAAGACCGAGGTGAAGATCCTCTGCAGAACGAGGATTTTGATTATAATACCTACGTAAGCGATGATGATCCTTACGATGAGCCGGATTATAAACTCAAGCAAAACAATGCCTCATCGGATACTGACTACGAGCAGATTCCCATTGCTCAAGGGCAAGATTTCCACGAATATTTAGAGGAACAAGTAGGGCAGATGTCGCTCACAGAAGAGGAGCAGAAAATAGCTCGCTACGTAATAGGCAATATCGACAATCGCGGCTATCTCACTCGCAGCGCGGAGCAGATGGTTGACGATTTGGCCTTTAGCGGCGTAGCGGAAGTGTCAGATGAAGAAATGGCGAAAATCGTAGATATCGTTCGACACCTCGACCCCGTAGGAACCGGTGCTTATAATCTGAAAGATTGCCTCTTGATGCAACTCACTCGGCAGGAACAAACGCCTGCAGTAAAACTGGCAATCCAATTGGTGGAGCGCAATCTGGAAGATTTGGAGAAGCACCATTTTGACCGCCTGCGCAAACGCTATAACCTCACTGAAGAAGCTTTTGAGCAAGCTCACGAAGTGATTACCAACTGTCGTCCCCACCCCAGCACGTCTTACAGCAACGATATTTACGAAAATCGCCGCAATCATATCACTCCCGATTTCCGCGTGGAGGTTATTGATGGCGAAATTTACGTATCGCTGACAGATGAACATGTGTCGCCTATTCGCATCTCGCGTGACTATCAAAACATGTTCACTCAGCTGCAGAAAGACAAACATACTAAAGCCGATAAAGAAGCCGTAAGATTCTTAAAAGAAAAAATCGAATCGGGCCGCAACTTCATCGATGCCATCCGGCAACGCAACGAAACCTTGCTCAACACGATGCGGGCTATTGCGTTTTTCCAAAAAGATTATTTCCTCATGGGCGACGACTGCTACTTGAAGCCGATGATTCTGGAGGATATCGCCAAAATCACGGGTACCGACCCCAGTACGATTTCGCGTGTGAGCAATTCCAAATACGTGCAGACCGACTTCGGCATCATCCCGCTCAAGCATTTCTTCTCTGAATCGCTGAAGAATATGGATGGCGAGGATATCTCCACTAAAGAAATTAAAAAACAATTACGTTCGATTGTTGATCAGGAAGATAAGATGCATCCCTATACGGATGATCAGCTGGTAGAGAAGCTGCAAGAGCTGGGCTACAGTATCGCTCGGCGCACCATTGCCAAGTATCGCGATCAGCTCAATATCCCCATTACCGGTCAACGCAAACGATTAAAGAATACATAATATGGAATCGCATAAAACCTTACCCGACAAATTGGCATACGCATTATCGGTGCTTATGTATCCTCTCTTTGTGAGCACATACGTGATCATCGTTTTCTGCCAGTTGTTCAGCCGCCACGTGCTTCCGCTTACGTGGTCGTATCAGTTATTAGCCATTGGCGGCACCTTCTTATTTACCTGTCTGCTTCCGCTGGGAATCCTCGGATGGATGATATGGCGGGGGAAAGTGAGCAATCTGGATGTAACGAACCGTACCGAACGCTGGCTACCTTATCTTTATGCCATCGGATGCATCGGTTGCTGGTGCTATTTCCTTCACGTTATTCACATGCCTAAATATATGGTGTGGTCGGCAGTTGCTTCGCTCGTAATACTGATCATCGTAACGCTCATCACTCTCCGTTGGAAAATCAGTGCACACTTGAGTTCAATGGGTGGCGCCACCGCCATGCTCATAGCCATCATGACGCAATGCGGCATCTTCAGCCCGCTTATAATCCTCCTCTTGATGCTCCTCAGTTGGCTCCTGATGCTGGCACGTATCCGACTGCAAGCACACACGCCCGAGCAGACTGTTGCAGGCTATCTGCTCGGTTTCATTGGTGTATTAATTCCGAATATCATCCTATTATATGCAGCATAAAAACATATTGATAATCAGCTTGTTGGCTCTCTTGATAGCAATGCCCACCTCGGCACAAACGCTATCAGAAGAAGCTATTGTCTCGCTCATGAGTTGCTCCCCGGCCGAGCCGCTCTACTTCCATTATGGTCATTCCGCCATCCGTATTCAAGACCCCCATTATGTGGGGCCCGACGGACGAGAAGGAGCCATCGATTGGACCTTCAATTATGGCGTTTTTGATTTCCGCCAAACGGGATTCTACGCAAAGTTCGTGAAAGGCCAAACCGACTACATGCTCGGGATGGAACACACGGCTGACTTCCAAATGAGTTCCTCCTATGCCGGCAGACAAGTCTATTACCAACCGCTGCAGCTCACGCAAGAGCAGAAGCAGGCTATCATGGATGCACTCGCTGAAAACTACCTCCCGCAAAACCGTTATTATCGGTATAATTTTGTTTACGACAACTGCGCTACCCGTCCGTGGCGCATTATCCGAAAAACGCTCGAACTGCCACAAGCGGAAGGAATGGCCGGCCAGACTTGGCGCGAGAATATTGATTATTTCTCCGGCAAATGGACGTGGGGTAAATTCGGAATCAACCTTGCTTTCGGCTACGAAGCTGATCGGGAAATGACGCGCGAACAGTCGCTTTTTCTGCCGGAGAATCTGATGAATTACATTTCAGAGCAAGGGCTCAGCGAAGATGAATATATCGCTCCATTTGAGCCGCGGGATGGCAACTTCTGGACTTCTCCCGAACTCGTCATCTTACTGCTTTTCCTCCTCATCATCGGTTTTACAGTTTTGGATATATGGCGAAAAAAACAAACCTGGCTGCTTGATGGTTGCTTGTTTGGCATCTATTTTGCAGTAGGTTGCATCCTTTTTTACCTCTACTTCTTCTCCGAGCATCCGTTTGTAGGAAGTAATCTTAATGTACTGTATCTCAATCCGTTATGGATTCTCCCGCTGATATTGTGCTTTGTTAAGAAAGGTCAGCAATGGTTGATTCAAGCATCGCCATTCCTGCTCGGTTGGTTGGTTGTAGCCATGATGTGGATTCTCCTCCGTCATCAGTCGCTGCACTTGATGCTTACACTCGTATTTCTTCATACTTGCAGATTGGTTTATATTCGTAAGAAAAAATGAAAAAACAGATACTCCCCATTATTGTGCTCGTATGCACGTTCTCTTGTATAGTAGCGCAAGCGGCTCCTCGCCTTACCGTAATAGTCGCCGTTGATGGCATGCATCAGGAAGAACTATCCGCCTTACGCACGTTTTGGCCGCAAGGCGGCTTGCGCACGCTCCAAGAGGAAGCATTTCAAGCTGAATTATCATTTCCGCACCTTGTCTTTGGTGGTGCAGAATCGATTGCCACACTGATGACTGGCGTCAGTCCACAAGACCATGGCATCAGCGCGGATGGCTATTTCTCTCGCACTGACCGAAAAGAGCACGCCATATTTACCGATACGGAATGTAAGGGGATAGGCACGAAACGTACCTGCTCTCCCAATGATTTACTTGCCATGACGCTCAGCGACCGCTTTCGGCGTATGGCGGGTGAGCGAAGTATGATTTATGCTATCGGGTTAGATCCGTTAACCACGCTTTGTATGGCAGGGCATAGTGCCAATGCCTGTTGCTGGATGGAAGAGGAGGGAAGTCGATGGGCTACTACCTCTTTCTACTCAGAAGGACTGCCTGCTGCTGCCGATAAGATGAACACCTCCGGCCGCTTTAATGAAGCCGAATCGAAAGTGTGGAGCCCCCGAATGGACGTGCTCCAATATATGCACCCCACCCCGCAGGAGAAGAAGAAATCATTTACGTATACCGGCCTGCAGAAAGGACATGCACCTATAGCCAACGAACTCATCATCGAGCTCGCACTCGCTATTCAAAAAGACCGCAAGATGGGCGAAGACCCCACTGCCGACTTGCTGCTCGTGCAGCTCACTACCCTTTCGCCAAAGGCGCAATCCGATTATATCGAATCAGCTGAGCAAGAGGAGATGTACCTCTCCGTAAATCAGAATATCGGTTTCCTAATGGAGCAATTGGATAAACGAATAGGTAAAGAAAACTACCAGATTCTGGTAGTAGGCTTACCTCGTTTTGGCAGCAGCCAAGCGCAACTTCAGCTTTCGGGCTTGCCACGCAAAGTGTTTAATCTCGACCGTGCAATCGCGCTCACAAGCACCTACCTGATGGCACTCTATGGTCACGAGCGATGGATTGATGGCGGTTACGGACATGCCATTTATCTCAACCGCACACTCATTGAACAAAAGAAACTGCCGCTCGAAACCATTCGCCGGCAAGTGAGCAATTTCATCCTTGAGTTCAGCGGCGTACAAGGCGCTTGCTCGGCATCGGAATTGCCGCTGATGCAAGGCAATGCTGAAGCTGCCCGCCTCAGAGAATCCATGCAGAAACGTACGATGGGCGATGTGGTGTTCTGGCTCGAGGAAAACTGGGTGGTGATGAATACTGACGACCAATTGGCAGACATGGTAACCGATCGAAACCCGATGGTGCCACTGCTCTTCTGGTCGGGCACGCTGAAGAATTATCCCGATAAAAAATCCGTAAAAATTACTACTATCCAAGACTTGCTATTCGACTATTGATTTATGCAAAATTTTGCTCTTATTGGTGCGGCAGGTTATATTGCCCCGCGCCATATCAAAGCTATTGCTGACACAGGTAACAACCTGATGGTAGCCTACGATAAATTCGATTCTGTAGGGCGACTCGATACCAGTTTTCCCGACTGCAATTTCTTCACCGAAAACGAGCAGTTCGACCGCTTCTGCTCCAAGCAGATGCGCAAGCCTAATCCCCTCCATTGGCTCTCCATTTGCACGCCCAACTACACCCACGATGCCTTCATTCGGTATGGACTCAGATTGGGAGTAAACGTGATATGCGAGAAACCGTTGGTGCTCAATCCCTATAATATCGACAACCTGCTGGAACTGGAAAAGGAGACCGGTCATCAGGCTTATACCATCTTGCAATTGCGCCTGCACGATAAGATTCGCGCGCTCAAAGAGAAGGTGGACAACGGCCCGAAAGATAAGATCTATGATGTGGATCTCACGTATATCACATCGCGCGGCAAATGGTATTATTCGAGCTGGAAAGGCGATGTGCATAAGTCGGGCGGAATAGCAACGAATATCGGTGTGCACTTCTACGATATGCTCCAATGGGTGTTTGGTCCGGTGAAGCAGAATATCGTTCACGTGATGTCGTTTGACCGCGTAGCCGGTTATTTGGAGCTGGAGAAAGCCCGCGTGCGCTATTTCCTTTCTATCAACGCGGCCTGCCTGCCGGAGAATGCTGTAGAGGGAGAGAAACGCACCTACCGCACGCTCTCTATTGATGGCGAAGAGTTCGAGTTCTCAGCGGGCTTCACCGAGCTCCATACGGAGAGTTACAAACAAATCCTCAGCGGCAATGGTTTCCGCATCTCGGAGGCACGTAACTGCATTCAGATGGTCAGCGAGATTCGCAATGCGCAACCCGTTGGCTTGAAAGGTGACTACCATCCGCTCGCACGCATGCCTCTCGCACACCATCCCTTTGGATGGAAGGAGAATTACTGAGGCACTGTTAAGGTGGATTCTAATAATTCCTATATTCGAAAAGATAATGATTAATTGTGGGTAAACGTATTATAGCGAATTTGCGAACCCACCTTAATTGAGTTTAACCAAATACTATCGAAAGGTATCATGATTACATTTTTATTATCCATCTTGGCGCTCGTGTTGGGCTATGTGTTGTATGGCCGTTTGGTAGAGCGCGTTTTTGGTATTGAGCCGGAGCGAGCCACCCCAGCGCTTTCGCATACTGATGGCGTAGATTATGTGCCCCTGCCTGCATGGCGCATTTTCTTGATTCAGTTCCTCAACATCGCGGGTTTAGGCCCCATCTTCGGTGCTATTATGGGCATCTTTTACGGCCCTTCTGCATTCCTATGGATTGTCTTAGGCAGTATCTTCGCGGGCGGCGTACACGATTATATGTCGGGCATGTTGTCTATCCGCAAGCAGGGGGCATCGCTGCCGGAGATCGTAGGCAGTGAGTTGGGGATGGGTATTCGTCAGTTTATGCGCCTGCTCTCAATCGTGCTGTTGGTGCTGCTCACTACCAACTTCATGACCTCCCCGGCTACCCTCCTCGCCAAACTATGCACCTCCGACCCGCTCAGCAGCAATATCTTCACTTCCAACCTCTTCTGGCTCTGCATCATCTTCCTCTATTACGCTTTAGCTACCGTGCTGCCTATCGACAAGCTGATTGGGCGCTTCTACCCCATCTTCGGCGGATTGCTGCTCTTTATGGGAGTAGGTATTGCAGCAGTGATGGTTGGGGCACATTCGGGAGATATGCTCGAACTGACAGATGGTCTTCAGAATCGTCAAACCAACGGCTTGCCGCTGTTCCCGATGATGTTCGTATCGATTGCTTGTGGTGCGCTATCGGGCTTCCATGGCACCCAATCGCCACTGATGGCACGATGCTGCACATCCGAGCGCCAAGGACGACATATCTTCTATGGTGCTATGATTGCAGAAGGTATCCTCGCACTTATTTGGGCTGCTGCCGCTGGCTCGTTCCGTTTTCCTGACCTTGAAGGAAACGCCTGCCTCACTATTCAAGAGTATGCAGCTATCCATCCGGGGGAGAATATCGCGGCATTGGTAGTGAATGAGATCAGCCGCAGTTGGTTAGGCATTGTAGGCGGCATCATCGCCGTGATAGGCGTTATCTCTGCCTCCATCACTTCCGGTGATACGGCCCTGAGAAGCGCACGATTGATCGTAGCAGATTTTCTCCATTTGGAGCAGAAAACCATCTGGAAACGCTTGGTGATTTCGGTGCCTATGTTTGCCGTGGTATTTGGTATGTCGTTTGTGGATTTCAATATCGTATGGCGCTATTTCGCATGGACGAACCAAACATTGGCCGTATTCACCCTTTGGGCGGCAACGGTGTATCTCTATAAGCAGGAGCATACAGCAGGCGCATCTTACCGCTTTGGGTATCTGATGACGATGGTGCCGGCTTTGTTTATGACCATGGTGTCCGTATCGTATATCCTGATTGCGCCGGAGGGTTTTCATCTGCCGGAGCAAGACCGATGGATAGGCTATGCAGCAGCTGCTACCGTAAGCATGGTGCTGCTGATAATGTTTGTTGTATGGTCGAGAAAATGCCAACATAAGATGGCAAAATAAGCGCAATTATTTAAACATAAATGCCATAAAATCGCGAAAAAATGCATTTTTTCATGGTTTTATGGCATTTTTCTTTCGAAAAATTTGGCCAATTCAAAAAAAAGCAGTACCTTTGCACTCGCTTTCGGCTAATAAAGTCGAGAGGGCGTTTAGCTCAGCTGGTTTAGAGCATCTGCCTTACAAGCAGAGGGTCGGCGGTTCGAATCCGTCAACGCCCACCACCATACATACTTCGTTTAGAAGGGCGTTTAGCTCAGCTGGTTTAGAGCATCTGCCTTACAAGCAGAGGGTCGGCGGTTCGAATCCGTCAACGCCCACCATTAAGACTGCAAATGCAGTCTTTTTTTTGTGCCACCCGAAAAAGCATGCTGTTTTGCCCTACCAAAAGACACTAAAACTGTGTTTTTCCTGAAAAAATAGACACAAAAATACTGTTTTGCCACGAAAAAAGACTACTTTGTATGGTGTTTTCCGCGTAACATGGTGTTACGCAGAAAACGCTCAATAGATTCTGGGATTGGGGAGGCGGTTGGCAATTAATTCCGATTGGGTGTAGGTGAGCTGAGAAGCAGAGGTAGCAAAGATATGTTGAGCAGCCGCCTCTATGCCAAAGACACCATTTCCCAATTCTACTACATTGAGATAGACCTCCATAATGCGATTTTTGCCCCAAAAAAGTTCGATAAGTACCGTAAAATAGGCCTCAAACAGCTTGCGGGTATAGGTACGATGAGGCGTACAAAACACGTTTTTAGCCGTTTGCTGAGAGATAGTACTACCGCCAGCTACTATGCATTCACACCGCCTATTCAAGAGATAAGCCTGAAACATATCTTCAAACGAGAAGCCACCATGCTGATAGAATTGCGCATCTTCCGATTCGATTACCGCACAAATCAGGTTGGGCGAAACCTGCTCGAGTTTTACCCATTCCTGATGTATGTCTAATGAATAGCCTTCTCTAAACGCCTCGGCTTTTCGGATAAGCATGAGGGGCGTATAGCGCACCGGAACAAACCGATAGAGCACCACCAAAGCTATGCTTGATGCGAAAAAGAAAGCTGCACAGATGGCGCAGATATTAACGAAGCGCTTTACCATGGTCGTCAATTAAGGTGCCGAAGCGGTCAGAATATTCTCCGAAAGTAGCAAAAAACACGTGTTTGGTTTGGGCCTCAATCGAATGGAACAGAGGCGGCGTAAGCACCTTATAATGCTTATCCATCAAGCCGCATTTATCGTTATAATCTCTATAAACATAGCAGTCGGTCAGGTCGTAGATATCCTCGTTGTCAGCCGTCTTCCGTCCGGTAGCATACATAAGGGGCTCAATACGCTGGAAAATCATCTTGTAGAGCAAGTTGCCCTGGTAATCATACAGACGCTGGATGCCATCGTGTTCGGTAACGATCAAGCCCTCCGTCCAATCGATATCAATCGATTTATAAGCGCCACGAAGAATAGGTTGCAGTTCGGCATTATAGACAATACATTCATCGCCCAAACGCGTGTTATATAACCTTTGGTCGTATTGGATGTTAATCATCGAGTATTCGGGTTCAAGCAGCCAATTCCCGGCCGTATCGAGCATACCTACATGGTCGTAATCCGTTTTGACAATCAGATGATCGATATAGTAGAGATACTCATATTGGTTCGACGCCCCTATTGGCATGGCCGTTACGAGCGAGCCGTCTCTGCGGAAGATGAAGATGGAATCCGCCCGAGCCATCACGCCTCGATTGCAGGCAAACTCCCAAGCTCTCTCATAAGCAAGAGGGGTAATCAGTTGGGCGGTATTGAGGTTGATAAATGCGCGACGATGATTCTTGGCGAGGATAGCTATCGTATCGCCCATGCTAATATGCAGCCAGGTGATGCTATCAAGGAGTACTTCACCCGTTTCGGGATCATAGATATGCGAACCATGTTTGTAGCGGAGGCCGTTGCGCCCAATCTCCTCACCATACAGATGTTTTTCAATGGATTGAGGACTTACACGGAAGCTCCGAATGAAGGCAATAGCTCCGGCTATCATTACTACGCATCCACACACAAGCAGCACCTTATGAGCTGCAGAACGAGACCGCCAATAGGCTGTCGTTTTAGCCTTGCAAGAGGCCATAAAAGAAGAAAAACGATTCATAAAAACGTATAATTTTTAGGGTTATTGAATTTCCATTATGAAAATTTTGATGCAAAAGTATACATTTTTCTCCTTTTTAGCAAATTTTTAGATGAGGAATGTATGAAATAGAAACCAGCGTGTATGAACTGGAGTCATACACGCTGATTCGTACATTCTTAGCCAATAAGTGCTTCGGCTAAACGATAAAATTAATGCTTAGTCTAAATGAAAATTAATGCTTCGGCTAAACGAAAATTAATGCTTCGGCCAAACGATAAAATTAGTGTTCTTAAACGGTTTGCATTCCTGAAATCCGAATACGGCAGTCTGACCTTTGAGATCGGTATATCCGCAAAGAGCTGCCCCGCCTACGAGATAGATGGCATGCTGTGCGCCCAAATCCACGAGTGCTTGTGCGAAATCATGAAACGACTCCGGCGATTGGCTTTCCACTACGGCTATCTTACCTTCTATTTCCGCGAGCGCACGTCTGATGGACTTGTTTTTGGGCTCGTTTTCTACCAGCTTGCCGTTGTCCACCAGCGGGTATTGACGGAAGAAATAGCCGTTTTGCTCGGTAGCTTGCTCGAAGAGGGGCGAGTTGTCGGCCACTCCTACCCTAACCTCATCCCCAATAATGGCGCAATAGCCACGTTTGCTCAAGCCGCGACTGAGAGGCTCTCCTTGCAGGACAAACGCACCTACAATCTTCTTATTATCGGCTCTCACATCAGCCGCTTGAAAGAAAAGGATAAAGTCCTCCGGATGCTTAACGGTAGCCATACCAACGCCCAAACGAGGCGTCGAGCCGAGCGGCACATAGACCGTAAGAGGGATATCGTTGATCGTGATCTCATGCAAGGCTGTACCGCAGGTTTGGATAGTGTCTAATCTGACCAACCATTCGCGAAGCGGATGCGGTTGCTCGTGCACCGCAATCGGTTCGTAAACGCTTGATTCTGAATCGGTTACCGATTCTTGATTGCGAGAGCACACAACGGCTAAAACGACTATTACAACCCCTGCGATTACCGCAACGGCCAGGAGGAGCCATTTTCGCTTTTTATTCGATTCGCGATGGGGGTTTTCTTGCCCTATCACGCGAATCTCAGTCTCGGATATGTTTTCGATATTTTTCATAATTGTTGCTTCTCTATCAGTTCTTTGAGGGCCTTGAGCGCCTCCTTGCTCGCGGAGAGCGAATAGCGGTTTAGCTGATTGTCCACGAGCACAAGTTTCTGCTGGGTTGGGTGAATATAATATACGTAATTCAAATTGATAATCAAGCTTTTACCGATTCTTATGAAATGCTGACTGAGCTCCGGTAGTTGTTCGGCGATCATGCGCTCCACCTGCCCAAGCTGGTACGTTACAAGGCGCATTTCTCCTCCCGTCTGAAAGAAATTGCAGTAGTTTCCCTCTGACGAAATATAGAGAATATGGCCTGCTGCTATACGAAGCAGGTCATTGGACGTGGATATGATCAAATGCGTACGCGTCATATTTCAAATGATGCTGCAAAGGTACTGCTTTTATTTCAATTACGCAAGCACCAACGCAAAAAATGTATGAAATAGACTCCAGAATGTATGAACTGGCTGTTTATCCTTACTCTAAAATGTGTAACGCTCACTTCGTTCACTGCACTGCCTGCTGCTCGCTCTGCTCGCTGTTTGTAACGTTTTGATATTTTCCCTTACTCTAAAATGTGTGAACTTTGTGAACTTTGTGAACTTTTTGTGAAAACAGCGCAGCGCTTCTTTACAAACTGAGTGCGCTATCCTCACGGACGGCGCACTCTTGATTGTTATGAAAAGGTTACAATAATCTCAGTATGATAGGATAGTTAGCTTTTTTTCAGTTGGCGAAATTTGGCAAGGCCTTCTACTTGTTCGATTTTGCCGGCTTTTTTCCACCGCAACAGTATCGTACCGATAGACTGCTTGGTGGTGGATTGCTTGCGCTTCACGCGGAGGGCGATGAGGTCGGACTTATCAAACTCCGTTGGCAAGAGGTCGAGCAACGACTCTACTGCGCCCTTGGCTGTAGCCATCTCCAGCCCTTGGCTGATTTCCTCTTCGAGTTTCTCGCCAAAGATAGCCATCTGCGTGCGGAACGTATATTCGGCCACCCACTCGGCAAACTCGCCAATCTGTTTCTTGTTTTGCCTGCCCTCCATCAGGTAGCAGAGCATACCTGCGCGGAAACCAATCACCGCAGCACGGCGGCGGAGGATATCGGCTGAATGGCTGTCGGCATCGAGCGCTTGCAAACGTTTATTTTCCTTTTTGTGCTGGTTAAGCCTGCTGAGAGGAATAGTCGGTGAAGTAAATCTTTTAGATTTCTGCAGATAATATCAGCAGCCAACAAACAATACGCCGTAGCTGGCGCTCCGGATAGGCAGCAGAATCTGCTCGCTGCCGCCTGTATTGGCCGTTGTATTCCGCTTCGCTGCTTCGCTGCTTTCGCTGCATTCTCAGCTGCTCTTGCTTATAGTGATATCGCAGCAGTCTGCTGCGATTCTCGTATTGTTCATTGGCAGGAGATACTATCTCCGTCCTAATATCTACTTCGCTATTGCTCCGCTGCTTATAGCCGCGAAGCGGCAGCGATGCCTTCTGCCATCGCTATGTTGCGCTGGATATAGAAATCATCGTGTTGCTATCGAATAATTCTCAAAATTAATTTTACGACTACTGTTTCTTGTTCGCAACTTTTCCTGAAAAAATAGACACTTTCCTAAGAAAATAGACAGCAGTAAAGCGAGCGTTACAATCGTTACAAACGTTACACATCCGAGAGTAAAGAATCATCAAGTCCCGCTTTTTCAGTCATTACTCCCTACTTTTGACCACTTTACTCCCTACTTTTCGGTATTTTATATGCCATTTTTTCATGTGTTTAAATGATAAATTTTGGGGGAATGTATCGTAAAGGGGGAGTATTATATTATACTATATGCGCACACGTGCCTGAGACTCAAAAATGTGTA
>CAMGMU010000040.1 GCA_946059305.1 uncultured Bacteroidales bacterium
TTATCTGCGGAACATCTTGCCGGAGCGTTGCATGGTCTGCACTTTGTGCATCATCTTGCTGGTTTGATCAAACTGCTTGAGGAAACGATTGACTTCCACAATCGTGAGTCCGGCCCCCTTGGCGATACGGTTCTTGCGGCTGCCGTTGATGAGCTGCGGATTGGCACGTTCAGCCGGGGTCATGGAGTTGATGATGGCTTCAATGGGTTTGAACGCATCATCGGAAATCTCTACGCCCTTGAGCGCCTTATCCATACCCGGAATCATGCCCATAAGGTCCTTCATGTTACCCATTTTCTTGATCTGTTCAAGCTGCGAACGGAAGTCGTTGAAATCAAACTTATTCTTCGCAATCTTCTTGGCGATTCGTCGTGCTTCTTCTTCATCATACTGCTCCTGAGCGCGTTCTACAAGGCTGACCACATCACCCATGCCGAGGATTCGGTCGGCCATACGTGCGGGATGGAACTGATCGATAGCCTCCATCTTCTCGCCCGTACCGATGAACTTAATCGGTTTCTCCACAACCGAACGGATAGAAAGTGCTGCACCACCACGAGCATCACCATCGAGTTTGGTGAGTACGACACCATCGAAATCCAGACGATCGTTGAATTCCTTAGCGGTATTTACGGCATCCTGACCAGTCATGGCATCTACCACGAAGAGGGTCTCCTGCGGATGAATAGCTTCCTTAATAGCCGCAATCTCCTGCATCATCTGTTCATCGATAGCCAAACGACCGGCAGTATCCACAATCACCACATCATAGCCGTACACACGGGCTTTCTCAACCGCATGTTGCGCTTTGGAAACGGGATTGGGCTCGGTGGGTTCGTCGAACACATCTACTCCAATCTGTTCGCCCAACACGCGAATCTGCTCAATAGCTGCCGGACGATAGACATCGCAAGCCACAAGCATCACTTTCTTCTGCTTCTTCTGCTTCAGGTAGTTGGCCAACTTGGCAGAGAAAGTGGTCTTACCGGAGCCCTGAAGACCCGACATCAAGACCACAGCCGGCTGACCTTTGAGGTTAATCTCGGCCGTTTGCCCACCCATGAGGGCAGCCAATTCATCGTGGGTGATTTTTACGAGAAGTTGACCGGGACGGATGGCGCCCATCACGTTCTGACCGATAGCCTTCTCTTTCACCGAGTCGGTGAACTGCTTGGCGGTCTTATAGTTGACATCGGCCTCAAGGAGCGCCTTGCGGATGTCCTTGACAGTCTCGGAGATGTTAATTTCTGTAATGCGTCCTTCGCCTTTGAGGATCTTAAACGAACGCTCTAATCTTTCGGATAAATTATCAAACATATTATTCTATTGGGACGCGGATGTATAGGGAACGAACCCGCGCTGCTAAGTTAACGATACGAGGACCGCAGAGCGGCTGCACTATCTTCACGAGAGCGGCTCTTGTTTTTACCACAGAGCGGCCAAAATGCGGAAAGTGGGTGCAAAGTTAGTATTTTTTTTTGGAATGAGCAAAAAAATTTGGTAATTCGAGGATTTTTCAGTACTTTTGCACGTTTTTTTAGAATGATTATGAAGAATCTGACACTCATAGCATTATTATTCGGGGCTGCAAGCGCGTTTGCGAGCGGGCTCGAAGGTTCCTTTAGCCAAGCGCAAGCGAGCGGACAGGATAGTATCAGCAGCAAGACGCGATATGCCTTCGCATGGGGGGCAAGCATGAACGTGGGTTACCTTTTGACCGATGGCAAGACCAATGCCCAATTGCCGGATGGCAGTCTCGCCTACCCGATTGCGAGACCGGTGATGGGGGCTAAGCTGCTGATGGAGATTCAACCTGCCGAAAGCGAAGCATTGGCCGATTGGAACGATGCGAGTGTGGGTGTGGGATTGGATTTTCTGAATTTGGGTAATAACCAATGGTTAGGGCATATCATCGCGCCTTATACGTTTGTGAGCATACCCCTTCTGAGGCTGCCTCATTTCCGCTTGGGCTTGCGTCCGGGCGTGGGATTGGCTTTTGCCACCAAAACGTATGCCAACACCATTCCCGAAGAACTTCGCTATCAGTACCTCTATCAGAAAGACGGACAAACGATAGCCAACCAATGTATTGGGTCGGTCACGAACTTCTATTTTGCAGAAGCGCTTTGGTTGGATTTCCCCATCCGCAAGGGCTGGAGCATCTTGGCATCAGCCGGTTGGTATCACGTGAGCAATGGCTCGACTATCCAACCCAATTCGGGTTACAACATGTTGGCTGGCGAGATTGGCATTCGCTACGAAGATCCGGCTTTTGGACATAGCATGGATAGAGGGAATAAGCGAGAGAAAGTGTCGCGCATCGGGCCGAAGAAACATGGTCTATATGGCGGCAAACGATGGGATATAGAGCTCTCAGGAAGCGGATGGTTCAGGCAGGTATATTATAAGGATATGCAAACTTTTGGCGTAGCATCCATGGGATTGGCAGCCCATTATCGACCTTGGGCCATCTTTAAGATTGGTGGGGGAATAGACGTGTTTTATGATGGTGCTTATCAGCCCCGAGAGACCTTGTTTGGCAAGACCGAACTGACGCTCGCCACCCCAGCCGACTGTTGGCGGGTTGGTCTATCCATTCAGCCGGAGTTCGTAATGGGCGATTTCTCAGTGGGTTTTCATTTTGGCGCTTACCTGCTCGATGGGGTGAAGAATCTCGAAGCGAGCAATGAGGACGAGCGTGCCGTTTTGGCCTCCGGAGAACGATTACACAAACCCATTTTTTACAAATATGACCTACTGAAAGCGGGTTCAGCAGGCCATCCTGACGGTTGGTTATACACGCGTATTCTGATGAAATATCGTCCTACGGACCATTTCTTTGTGCAAGCGGGCATGAAAGCCCATCTGACGAAGGCGGAGTTTGTTGATTTGGGCGTGGGAGTATGTTTTTGATTACGCCTTATGGCCTTTGGCAGCCTGCTGCAACTGCCAGGAGTTGTAGAGATTCTGCCAGAGGATATAAGCAGCCGGGGCTAATGCCGACACGGGATTGAGATAGGTGTTGGCCATCCAGATAGCAAGGGTGGTGTTTTTTTGCCCCAAAGCCTGACCGGCCGAGATGCGGGTGATCTGACGAGGGTCAGGATCGTAGATGGCCGGATTAACGAGCACATCCTGATAGTCTTGACCATGGGCCTCTGAAGGGAATCGTTCGCCCAATTTCTTCCCCACATAAAACTGTAAAGCGCAGGTGAGCAAGGCGCCCGCAAACAGGCCCACAAGAGGCAAGATTGCACCTCCGTTGGAGACATACGTATTGAGGTTACGGGTCATTTGGCTCATGAGTAGCACGAGCGTGAGCACCCATACATAGAAGGGCAATTGGGCTGCGAAACCGGCCAACATAAACGTGCGAGGGGCTTTCGCTCGCGTTTCTTCCGATTCCCTACTCCACCGGATGCGGAAAACGGCATTCACCACCAAGCGAAGGGCCCAAGCCGAAAGGAAAGGACCGAGCAACAAGGGGGAGATATGCTGGAGAATCTGCAGAAAGCGTTCGATAAACGACATCTGCAAATGCGGATTGGCGATAGGAAACCAAAGCGGTACAATGATGGCAGTAGCGATGGATGAGAGGAGCGTAAACGAGGTGATAGACTGGATCGAACCGCCTAACTTACCCGCAATGATAGGACCGGCAGTAGCAGCCGGCATCAGTACGCAAAGCATCACGCCTTGCGCCAGGATTGCATCTATCGGCAGCAAGAGATAAAAGAGCAATACACTCGCAATCAACTGAAACAGCAAGGCCAACCAATGCCAAGTATGGAGGCGCAAATCGAGCGGATCCGTCTTGCAGAAAGTGAAGAAAAGCATGAGGAAAATGAGCGAAGGTAGTGCCCAAGAGGGCGCTACCCACGGCCATATACCGGCCACTTCCAAGCCGCCAAACAAAAAACCGACGGCCATGGCAACAAAGAGAGCGTTTTGTTTGATAAAGTTCATAATGATGGGCTCCGAAGGGGGCGTTTCAATGGGTAAGACGGACATTCTCCCATTTAAAGGGACGGGATAGAGGGAATGGAAGGGAAAGAGAGGATAGAGAGGAAGGAGGGGATGAGGGGACTGCCCTGAGGGCAGGAAGTGCGTCAAACGCACTTCATATAATAACGGCAACGCGAAAACAAAGAGAGGACGGAAGGGATGGAGAGGATGGAGGGGATAGAGAGGATGGAGGGGATGAGGGGATGAGGGGACTGCCCTGAGGGCAGGAAGTGCGTCAAACGCACTTCTTATAATAACGGCAACGCGAAAACAAAGAGAGGAGCCGTATTCGCTTGAATGATGCCATCGCACTGGAGCTCCTCAATGAAGTCATATATTTCTGTATATTCAATCGCCTGGGGGATGTTTTGCGCTATAGCCGAACAAGTCATTAGCGCAAAGGTACAAAGGGCGAGATAAAACCTACGAATAGTCATACTTTGGAGCTATTTAATTGCTTCGCGCGCGTTTAAATAATAATTGTATAATATTTTGCCTAAATAGCGGAGGTCGGTAAGGTGCCTTCCTCGCTCTTCACAAGCCGTTAGATAGCGCATTTCAGAGGCCTCTATTTCGGGTAACGTCTTGGGCATATCGGCATAGAAGGGAGGGAGCAAACCGGGCTTATGATGCAAGCGTTTTTCTTGCACCTCAGGACTGTAAAGCGAGAGATATTGCTTGCTGATGGGGCGAACACCAACGAGTTTCATATCGCCTGCTAACACATTAATTATCATCGGCCACTCATCGATGAAGTTCTTTCGCATGCATCGGCCGAGGGTCGTAATGCGGATATCATGGCTGAATTTGCCGGACTCTTTGAGGCCATATTGCTGGTAGATATACGCTTGCAGGTATTCCGAATAGGGGTGCATTGTGCGGAATTTATATACTTGAAACTCGCGTCCGTCTTTCCCTACCCTATTGAGTCGAATGAGCAAACCATAGAGCTTGGTGGCTACAGATTGCGGACGGAAACTCCTTCGGGCAATCACATAGCGGAGGTCGCCCACTTTATGGTTATCCACAATTTCAAAACCGCAATAGCTCAATCGTCCAAGCACCTCCGCACGAGAGAGAATGCGGTTTTTGCCCTCGGTAATATCAAAATACAAGCGAGAGGTCATCACCAAACGAGGGAAGACGCGTTTATGAAGATATACAAACGCATAAACTATTCTATTGATTACGCGTGGATAGCGCTGGAGAATCTTCTTTTTGGTAGTGCTTTTAGGTTCAAAGCAGCATACAAACAGTCCATTATCGGGCAGTTTATCATTAACCACACCAAACATTTGATTGATACCTCGAATCTGATTGAGAGGCATAAAATTGACGATGGTATCGTGGTTGAAATATTTGAGTTTCTTGAAGTTATAAATCTCTTTGGAAGCCAATGTGATAGTGTTCGACGAAAAGAGGGAGATATGCTTTTCGAGATAAGCCAGCGCTTTAGGACCGGCTTCCTCTATGATGGACTCTCGAATTTCGTTTGCCCGCTCCTCTGAGGCAAATTCAGCAGGATGGAGCACGGATTGCGGTCCTCTTTCGGGTGCTCTCTCCACTTCCGGTTCGGCATAGGTTGCATATTGATAGGCGTGAGAGAGTACCAGATAAATAAAGCAGGTGATGAGCATCACGAGCCAGATGGTAAGGAGCACAAAGATGGAGAAATTGTGGTCGGGCGAGATCAGATACATGTAGCAAAGCATGCAGCAGAATTGGAGAGCTGCAGCAGCACCCAATCGGGTGAGCGAATCTCCCATTCGCATTTCCTTAACCCGAATATACCGATGCGCAAAATAGCTGAAGATTAGCCATTCTGCACTAAAAATCAAGGCAAAAACCCAATACTTAGTAAACGGAACTTGTGTTGACAAGGGGAACCACATCAACACAACAAAGAAGCTGATAGCCAGCATAAGCAGGTCCATCAGCAGATATTGCCAAAACGGCACGTAAAAAAGTCGGAATTTATGGAAAATTGTCATGTGCGTGCTTTTCCGGTCGCACAATAAGAATGCGTTAGTAGTATGAAACAAACCACGTGTGGAGAAGCCAATCAGCCCCTTCACACGTGGTTATTATTATTTACTGTAACGAGCGTTTAAGCCTTCAATCACGTCATTGGTAATATCAAGCGCATCAGCAGCCATGAGGATATTATCTTTACCGGTATTGGAAAGAATCATCTGGAAGCGTCCGTCAGCATTGTACTCTTTGAGGTAATTGGTGAGCGAATCAGCGAGCTGGAGGTTGATATCCTGGAGTTCCATTGCGATATCTTGAGAGAGTTTAGCCTCAAGTTCCTGAAGTTCCTGCTGCTCTTTCTGAATCTTCATTGCTTCCTGCTCTGCACGTTCGCGACTTAAGAATGCATTGTTATCGAGCTTGCGCTGGAATTCAGCAGCTTTGTTCTGAAGGTTGCGAGCGCGGGTATTGAGTTTGAGTCGCGCATCTTCCTGCTTGGTCATAATCTGATCGTTGGCATCTACTGCAAACTGATAGTTTTCAAGGAGCGAATCAAGGTTGATATAAGCAACCGGCAATTCTGCCACAACAGAGCCATCAGCAGCTACTACAGGATGGTCGCAAGTGGGCTTGCTGGTAAAATGAAGCACAAAAAGCGCAACGACTGCTACGCCAAGAATTAATTCGATAATAAAATTTGTCTTGTTCATATTGTTTTAAGTATTTACAGATTTTTCACATCAATCTTGTTTGCCTTTGGCCTGCGGGCTTCTCGATCCTGACTCTGTACACAACCAATCCCACGCTCTCGCATGGCTCGAGAATCAGAGATATGCATGGATTTGAAGCGACCGTTTTTCTTAAAAAGCACTCTCACGGACAATAGCACCATCGCTACGATGATGAGCGCAATCGTTATGAGAAGGGTTGTAACCATTATTCCAAATTCAGTTTCGGCTACAAAATTACTACTTTTATCTGATTTGTGCAAGTTTTTTGGTAGAATAATATAGAAATAGCACTTTTTCTTATGAAAAAAAGCCATAAATATTGCGTATTTCGGATATTTTATATAATTTTGCGCTCGCAATTTAAATTCGCATCCTTATGGCATCATTTCAAAATCAGCAAAATCAGCAAGGCGCACTTTACAACGCCTTAACAGCCGAAAGTAAGATAATTGGTACGATAGTAGCCAACAACGATATCCGCATTGACGGCATAGTGGAAGGAGATATCCAATGCCGCGGCAAGGTGGTGATTGGCGAAAAGGGAGTTATTAAAGGCAATATCCAATGTACGAATGCCGAAGTGCAAGGGCGTATAGAGGGCAAGGTGGAAGCATTACAGACGCTTGCATTGCGCGCAACAGCCCATATTGAAGGCGATGTAATAACGCAATCGCTTATCGTAGAACCCAATGCAATCTTCTGCGGCACCTGCCAAATGGGCAAGAAAAATGCCGCTATTGAGCAGAAATAACGATATTTTTATCGAATAACTTAATCTATTAATCTATTTTTATCATGGCAATTATCAAACCATTTGAGGGCGTTCGTCCTCCCAAAAATCTTGTTGACAAAGTATCGGCTCGTCCGTATGACGTGTTATCTTCAGAAGAAGCTCGCGAAGAAGCTGCCGGTCTTCCAATGTCGCTCTATCACATTAACCGCCCGGAGATCAATTTCGAACCCGGATGCGATGAGCATGATCCACGCGTGTATCAGGCTGCTCACGACCAGTATGAGCTGTTTAAGAAAAACGGGTGGCTCGTAAGAGATGCAGGCGAACATTATTACATTTATGCTCAAACGATGAACGGTAAAACGCAATATGGATTGCTCGTTGCAGTACATGCTGATGATTATGAGAAGGGCGTTATTCTTCGCCATGAGCTTACCCGCCGAGACAAAGAAGACGACCGCATGCGTCATGTAGAGGCTTGCAACGCCAATATCGGTCCGGCATTCTTTGCTTATCCTGCCAATGCTGAGATGAAGGAAATCACCCGCAAGGCTGTAAGTGGCGAGCCGGAGTATGATTTCGTATCGGCTGATGGTGTTCGTCATCAGATGTGGATTATTTCTGATAAGGCCGTTATGGACCGCATTACGGAGATTTTCAAGACCTTCCCGCACCTGTATATTGCGGATGGTCATCATCGTTCGGCTGCAGCTGTTCGCGTGGCTCAAGAGCGTAAGAAAGCCAATCCGAACCATAAGGGAGACGAAGAATACAATTATTTCCTTACAGCTTGCTTTGCAGCAGACGAGCTGACCGTTTTGGACTATAATCGCGTAGTGAAAGACCTCAACGGCAAGACCGCGGAGGAACTTTTGAAAGCACTCGAAGCAGACTTTACGGTAGAGGACATGGGCGAGGATTATTATAAGCCTGCTAAGCGCCATGAGTTCTCACTCTATATCAACAAACATTGGTATCGACTGACTACCAAAGCTGAGCATATCCACGAAGAAGACCCCATCGAGAGCCTCGATGTAGCTATTTCTTCTAAGCATATTCTCGATAAGCAGTTTGGCATTACCGACCTCAGAGGCGATAAGCGCATTGATTTCATTGGCGGTATTCGCGGCCTTGAGGAGCTTAAGAAACTCGTAGACAACGGCAGTGCAGCATGCGCTTTGGCACTCTACCCCGTTTCGATGGAAGAGATTTTCCGAGTAGCTGATAGCGGCAACATCATGCCTCCTAAGGCTACCTGGTTTGAGCCGAAACTACGCTCTGGTGTAGTGATTCATGAACTCGACTAAAATGAATTTGACCCTTGATTTCAAACATATTGTAATCGTTATTCTGTGCGCGACGACGGCCTTGCTGTCGTCGTGCGCTATGTCTTCTCGTATTCAAAAAGCCGACAAGAAATATGCCATTGGCGAGTATTATGAGGCGGCTCAGGATTATAGGAAGATCTACTCCAAAATACCTTCCAAAAATAAGCAACTCAAAGGCGAAATAGCCTTTAAGCAAGGTGAATGCTACCGACATATCAATAGTCCTAAGGCCGTACAAGCATACGCCAATGCTATCCGAAACAAGTATTTTCTGCAAGACTCCATCGTATATTTGCGTCAAGCACAAGTGTTGCATTATCAAGGCAAATATTCGGATGCTATCAAAGGATACGATCTGTATTTACAAGGGCAACCGGACTCGTATGAAGCACAGGCCGGACGCTTTGCTTGTCAGCAAATCAACGAATGGAAAAGTAATCCAACAAGATATAAGATTTCTCCTGCGAAGGAGTTTAATTTGAAGAAATATTCGTCGTTCTCTCCTTGCTTTATTGGCGAAACGGCAGATGCATTGCTCTTTACTTCTAACCGAACCGTTCAGAAAAAGAAAGACAAAAAGAACAGTCCGGTTACGGGTGTACCCATTTGTCAGCTCTACTCTACCCGCAAAGATGCGGATGGTAAGTGGACTGAAATCGAGATAGCAGAGGGGCTCAACGATGGGGCTGAGGGCGAAGGCAATGCCGAAACAGGAAGCAGTTCCGTGAGCCTGGATGGTGATGACAGCTCAAGCGATGGAGGCGGAAGCGGCAATATGGGCAACGCTGGTGGCGAAGGTGGTGCGGGTCAGAAAGCGGCCACTTCAGCTGAGATTGGCGTTTGCTGCACGTCGGCTGACGGACGTACACTCTATTTCACTTGGTCAAAACCCATCAATGGTCAGGACCTTGGTGCAAAAATATTCAGTTCTGCTCGTGCAAGTGGCACTTGGGGGGCTCCTCAAGAGGTGATTCTATTTAGAGACTCCACCATTTCTGTTGGTCACCCTGCTCTCAATCATGAGGGAGACACCCTCTACTTTGCTTCTGATGCCCCCGGTGGATTTGGCGGCAAAGATATTTGGTTCTCCGTTTTGGATGGCAATAAATGGTCGTTCCCGGAAAACATGGGACCGCAAATCAACACCTCAGGCGATGAGATGTTTCCTACTGTGGCACTTGATGGCAGTCTGTTCTTTGCTTCTAATGGTCATCCTGGATATGGCGGACTTGATATTTATCATGCTATCAAAGACACGATGATTCTTCGCGACTCGGTTTGGGTTCAAGGTTATCAACTCTGGAACATGGGCTTCCCCATCAATTCGGCAGGCGATGATTTTGGTATCACGTTTGAGCAGGAAGGTACAGCCGGTTTCTTCTCATCTGACAGAGGTAGCAGAAAAGCCATTGACCAAATCTATCGGTTCGTTTTGCCCGAACTGGTATTCCTTTTGGAAGGTACGGTTACTGACCCCAATGGCGAAGCCGTAACGGACGCCATCATCCGTTTGGTTGGCGATAATGGAACCAACGTAAAACTACAAACGAGAAGAGATGGAACCTATCGCATCAAGCTCGACCCCAATGTGAATTACGCAATGCTCGCGTCCGCGCGCGGGTACTTAAATAATAAGGAAGTGCTTCATACGCAAGGACTCAAAGACAGCAAGACGTTTATCCAAAACTTTACGCTTACATCATTGTCAAAACCCGTAAAAATGGAGAATGTGTTCTATGAGTTTGGAAAATGGACACTCACTCCCACTTCTGCAGCTTCACTTGATGCGCTCGTAAAACTACTGAAAGACAACCCCAATATTACAATAGAACTCTCGGCCCACACGGATCTTGTTGGCAATGCAGAAGCCAATCGCATTCTCTCAGAGAAACGTGCGCAATCATGTGTTGATTACCTTATCAAAGCTGGTATTCAGGCTGATAGACTTACGCCTGTTGGTTATGGAAAAACGAAGCCTGTTATTGCAGACAAAGCCCTTCATAATCAGTATGATTTTATCCCGGTAGATCAAGAACTCAATGAGGAGTTTATCCTCTCACTTCCTAAGAATCAACAAGAAATATGCAATCAAATCAACCGTCGAACAGAGTTTAAAGTCCTGCGTACGACCTATGGTTTGTATTGATAATACCCTATTCCAATGAAGCAATATATAGAATTATGCCGCCGAGTTATGACGGAAGGTAGTTTGAAAACGGACCGAACAGGTACAGGTACTCGTTCGGTTTTCGGCCATCAAATGCGCTTTAATTTATCAGAAGGATTCCCACTTCTGACTACCAAGAAACTGCATTTAAAGTCCATTATCTATGAATTGCTCTGGTTTCTTCAGGGCGATACGAATGTGCGCTATTTGCAGGAACATGGCGTAAGGATTTGGAATGAATGGGCCGATGAGAATGGCGATTTAGGTCCCGTTTATGGACATCAATGGCGCTCATGGCCGGATTATGATGGCGGCACCATTGATCAGATTCAAATGATACTAGATCAGATTAAGCAGACGCCCGACTCGAGAAGAATGCTTGTATCAGCATGGAATGTAGCAGAAGTCAATAAGATGGCTCTCCCACCCTGCCATTCGCTCTTTCAGTTTTATGTAGCGGATGGCAAACTCTCTCTGCAGCTTTACCAGAGAAGTGCAGATATCTTTTTGGGCGTACCCTTCAATATCGCCAGCTATGCGCTTCTTCTGATGATGGTTGCGCAAGTTACAGGATTGCAACCGGGAGAGTTTATCCACACATTAGGTGATGCACATATTTATACGAACCACTTCGAGCAGGTAAATTTGCAACTCACGCGTGAGCCTCGTAAGTTGCCCATCATGCACCTGAATCCGGAAGTGAAGGACCTCTTCAGCTTCCAATACGAAGATTTCCAACTGGAGGGCTATGACCCGCATCCGCATATTGCAGGTGTAGTAGCCGTTTGATTACTTATAGAATATGATATCGATTATTGTAGCAATAAGTCAAGATTATGCTATCGGCAAACAGGGCAACTTACTGTGCCATATGTCGGCAGACCTAAAGCATCTTAAAGAGATAACGATGGGGCACCCTATTCTTATGGGCAAGAACACATGGTTGTCTCTTCCTCGTCGTCCACTTCCCGGAAGGCGCAATATTGTCGTTACGCACCACCCCACTGCCAATGGACTTGAAGGAGCTGAAACAGTGGGCAGTATTGATGAAGCAATTTCATCAGTAGATACCCATGAAGAGTGCTTTGTAATGGGTGGTGGCATGATTTACGAGCAATGTCTTCCGAAGGCAGATAAGCTATATATTACGGAAATACATGCCACTTTCCCAGATGCAGATACGTTCTTCCCTACCATCAATCCTATAGAATGGGAACTGATAGAGGAAGAAAGGTTTGAAGCCGATGAGAAGAACCCATACCCTTATAGTTTCAAAACATACCTCCGCAAGCAGTAACTCTTTTACGAACTACTGCCTGCAGAGGTATATTGGGACTCAAATGGGTAATGAATCAAGCAACAACTTTATCTGATTTACAGAATCAATTGCCCATGAGATTATTACCCTAAGGATTGGGATTAACGGATTACTTGGAGAATCTGCTCAGCGTGGATTTTCGTTTTAATCTCCTTGGAGGTAAAGATTCGGGTGATTACTCCCTCTTCGTTTACAAGATACGTAGTGCGCAAGGTACCGATTGTTCTGCGTCCGCAAGCTACTTTCTCTCCCCAACTACCCAATTCTTGAAGCAAACGGGTGTCAGTATCAGCAATGAGCGGAAACTCCAATCCATTGGTTTCAGCAAACTTCTGCTGAGAAGCTTGCTTATCCTTGCTCACACCAATAATCATATACCCTTCCGCTTCCAATTCCGCTTTATGCGCTTGAAGCGAACATGCTTCAGCGGTACAGCCGCTCGTATTCGCCTTCGGATAGGTATAAAGAACCAATTTCTTTCCGCGATAATCGCTACTTTTGATTTCATTTCCGTGTTGGTCAATGCCTAACACTTCTGGAATTTTATCTCCTACTACCATAGCATTAAGAATTATTTTCGTTTATAACTGTTAATAATTTTCAAAACCGTAATTAAACTATTCATGAAAAGCACTTTACGCACCATCTTTGCAATAATCTGCATCCTTTGGGGGATTCGGGGCAAAGCTCAGCAGCCGGCTCCGATACGGATTGTGGCGTATAATGTAGAAAATCTGTTTGATACGAAAAACGACAGTTTACGCAATGATGATGAGTTTCTGCCGAGCGGTGAAAATCATTGGACGTACGGCCGATATCTCACCAAACTGAGCCATATCGCACAAGTGATAGCCGCCATAGGCGAATGGACTCCTCCTGCCATCGTAGGAATGGTGGAGGTAGAGACCGATAGCTGCTTGATTCAGCTCCGGAAATGGCATCTTGGCAAACATTATCCATATAAAAGTATCTTAATTGAAGGCCCGGATGCTCGTGGAATAGACCCAGGCTTGCTATACGATACCACTCGACTGCAACTTATTGAATATCAGTCAATATCAGTAGGAAGTCAAAATGGCGAATGGCAAACGAGAGATATTCTGTACTGCTTATTCGCAAAAGCCGATTCTGCGGGTTCACAATCTTCAGGATTGCTGCATCTGCTATTATGCCATTTTCCTTCACAAAGAGGAGGGGCTGCTCAATCTGCTGACAAACGAGAAATAGCTCGACAAGTGCTTTACAGAGCTGCAGACTCTATTCTGCAAACGGATTCTGCTGCATTGATTCTCGCGATGGGAGACTTCAATTCTGAACCTCAAGACAATCTCATTCCGCTACTTAATAACCTTATGATTCCACATGCAAAAGCAGATCGAGGAACCTATAAGTATCAAGGAATATGGACCTGTTTGGACCAGTTTTACGCATCGAATGCACTATTGCCACTATTGTCAGAACCGCATATTTTTGCACCTGAATGGTTGCTGGAAGAGGATCCCAAACACATAGGGTCAAAGCCATTTCGCACATACATAGGCCCACGATATAACGGTGGCTACTCTGATCATTTACCCATTTTCATTGATTTATATTGGTAAACTGCAAGGCAAATCACGCGTTTTTTGAGAGAATTTCTTCCAATTCCTCAACCGAACCACAAGTCTGCCAACCGATTTGGCGAGCAGCCAATCGATTGGCTTCAATATCATCAATAAAGATTGTTTCTTCTGGCTTATAACGTTCGCCAACTGCCTCATAATCAGCTGCTATCTGCTTATTAGCCAACTCGAAAATGCGGGGATCGGGTTTGCCTAAATGTACGATATGCGAAGCAAAAGAGCGATCGAAATACGTATCAAAATCAGGATATTCAGCATGAATATGGCGCCAATGCTCCTCGTTGTTATTGCTGAGTGCATAGATGGGATAATGCAGATGCCATTTCTTCAACAGCTGAAAGCGATAGGTAGGAATACCGGCATGCATAGCATCCCACGCATCGAATACATCTTCAGAAGTAAATCCAGGTTTGGCCAACTTTAAAATGGCTTCAGCAAAATCCTCCGAACTGATTAACCCAAGTTCATAGTCACGCATGATTGTAGATGTATTGGCAGCTACAGAAAGCGCAACTTGCAATCTTTTGCTTTCTGCATCATCCATATCTGAGGCTTCACCATTCGGTTGAAGTCCCAAAGCGGCAATATTGGGTCCTAATATACGAGTAAACTTCTCAATGCACAAAGGGATATTATGATCCATTATCACTCCTCCCAAATCAAACACCAGCGTACGAATCATGCGCAAATAGATTATTATCTAACGTGATACAATAATGAATAGTTTTTCTTAAGTGGGAATTTTTAGAACCCACCTTTATTATACTACAAAGAAGAGAATTTGCTCATTTACCGAAAAAGTCAGCCAATTTCTTCATTGCTCGAGCTCGATGAGAAATCGAATTCTTATATTCTGTAGGCAATTGAGCAAAAGTGAGCTCATGCCCTTCCGGTATAAAAATGGGATCGTATCCAAACCCTTTTTCTCCCCACTCCTCTTCGGAGATGTTGCCTTCCACTGTACCAACAAACTGCTGCTTAAGAGGAGTGTCAATAGACTGGGGCTCGTCCCATAAAATGAGCGTAACAACCGTTTTAAATTCAGCATATCTATCCGATATTCCTTTCATTAACTTAAGGGTCTTAGCTCTATTATCGGCAGGGGTACATGCTTCGCCAGCCCATCGAGCAGTAATGACCCCAGGCTTCCAGTCTAATGCACGAATACACAGACCCGTATCGTCAGCAAAACAACCTATGACATCATTCGACATGGTATCATGATGGTCTTTATACCACTCAAATACATAATCTGCTTTCTGCATGGAATTGCCTTCAAGCGTATCAGCCGTTTCTGGAATATCTGCATGCAATCCGATTTCAGCAAGCGAAAGAATCTCAAAGTCTGAGAGTATAGCACGAGCTTCCTCTAATTTATGAATGTTATTTGAAGCAAAAATGAGTTTCATAATTTTGCTATTATTTCTTAATATCAATAAGTCCCAAGCCCGGACGATTAGGAAGAATCAAGCGACCTTTCTCCAATCCAATGCCATCGTATAAATCATTAGATATGAGTAAGTTACCATCCAAATCTGCAAAATCAACCAATGGTGACAACGAAGCAGCAGCTGTAACGGCACATGATGTTTCGGTCATACATCCGAGCATCAAATCCATACCTTCCGTACGTGCCCATGCCATCATCTTAAGGGCTTCTCGGATACCAGTAGATTTCATCAATTTGATATTGATTCCATGGAAAGCACCTTTAATTTTCGGCAGATCTGCCATTCTTTGGATGGATTCATCGGCATAGATGGGCACAGGACTATGTTGCGTAAGCCAAGCAATATCATCGAGCTGAGTCTTTGGCATCGGTTGCTCTGCCATCTGTACGCCTTGCTCGTGCAGCCAATGCAGTTTATCTAAAGCTTCCTGACGATCCGTCCAACCTTGATTAGCATCCACAACGAGCGGAAGATTAGTAATCTCGCGAATCGTACGAATCATTTCTTCATCGCCCTTGTACCCTACTTTCACCTTCAGCACATTGAATCGTTCTGCACATTCGAGCGTCTTTTGGCGAACAATCTCCGGAGTATCAATACCGATGGTATAGGAAGTACTGGGAGTCTTTGCGGGATCTAACCCCAATAATTCATAAAGCGGACGACCACAGAGCTGACCTATAAGGTCATGGAGGGCTATATCGATGGCAGCCTTAGCTGGCGTTTCACCTGGAGCAACACGATCTACATACGTAAGGATGTCCTCTAAGAGGAATGGCGAGGAAAATTGCGAAAGATCCACCTTGCGGAGGAAAGCCATCGTTCCTTCCGTGTTATATCCTAAATAAGGTGGAAGAGAGGCTTCTCCATGACCTGTATATCCCTCATAATCAATGAGAACCTGAACGGTAGGAGTTGTTTTCCGAGAGAAGGTGGCTACCGTAAATGTATGTGTCAGCTCCAACTCATAAGGGAAGAAACGAAGGTGCATTTTTCCGGATAGTCCATGCTGAATAGCAGGGGCTGATTGATGTACTTCTTCCTCAAAACGAATGGAAGCCAAAAGATCAGGAGCAAGAGCGGCTGCACCACCAAGGATTGCAGCTTTCTGCAAAAATTCTCTTCTTTCCATAATGTAAGAATTTTTCAATTGTTCATATTTTTTGTTCTTAGAAGTATTTTCATTATCGGCTTACAGACGACAAGCACTTGTTCTGCAGGAATTATATCTCGCTCAGTTCGAGCCAGCGAAGTTCCTGCGAGTCCAGTTCGTCTTTTGCCGCTTCATATCTTTGAGAAGCCTCTGCTATCTGTTGGGAATCTGACAGTCCCCCGGAAAGAGCCTCTTCAAGCGCTTTAATTTCTGCTTCGAGCTTGGGCATGGAGCACTCAAGCGCTTTCAGTTCTTGCTGCTCTTTGAACGTTAGTTTGCGAGCTTTTTCTGTCAGACGAGGTTTAGCAGCTGCGGACTTTGGAGGGGTAACAGTATTCATATTTGCCCTCTTGTCAGCATTAGTTCCCTTCTGATTTACAGCTATCGAGCCACTATTGGCAATAGCTTCTGCTTCGCGGAATTGGGTATAATTACCAGGAAAATCTTTGATAATCGCATTGCCCTTGAAAACGAGCAAATGATCCACCACTTTATCCGTAAAATAGCGGTCGTGTGACACCACAATCAAGCAGCCCTTGAAATTCCGGAGATAGTCTTCCAAGATATTGAGCGTAGGAATATCCAAATCGTTGGTTGGCTCGTCCAAAATGAGAAAATTCGGATTTTTCATCAGCACTCGGCATAGATTCAATCGTTGCTTTTCACCTCCTGACAGTTTCTCTACATAATCATGCTGCTGAGAAGGAGAAAACAAGAAATGCTGCAGAAACTGCGAAGCCGAAAGACGTCGTCCGCCTCCCATATCAATCTCTTCCGCCACATCTCGAATCACGTCTATCACTTTCATGCCATCCGAAAAAGGCAATCCTCTTTGCGAAAAATAACCAAACTGGATGGTTTGACCAATGTCAAACTGTCCACTATCGGGCTTTTCTTCGCCTAAAAGCATTCGGAGGAAAGTGGTTTTTCCGGTTCCATTATTCCCTACTATACCCAATTTCTCATATCGCGAGAAATTGTAATAGAAATCTTTCATTATCACGAGCGGCTCCATACCCTCTCGCGTAAATGATTTACATATATATTGTGCCTCAAATATTTTACTCCCTACATATACCGAGCGATTCTCCAAGTGCACTTCTTTTTCCACAATCTGCTGAGAAGCTCGATCTTGAAGCTCATAAAACGCATCTATTCGTGCTGAAGACTTATGTCCTCGCGCCTGCGGCATACGCCTCATCCAATCTAATTCCGTACGATACAGATTGCGCATCTTCTCTGTTTCGGCATTGAAAGTATCAATTCTCTCGGCCCTTTTCTCCAGATAATACGAATAATTACCTCGATAAGGAAAGAGTTGCTGCTGATCTATTTCAAGAATATCGGAGCAGACGCGATCAAGGAAATATCGATCGTGCGTAACCATAAGTAAAGCCATCTGCGAACGACGAAGAAACTCTTCCAACCATTCTACCATTTCCAAATCAAGATGGTTGGTGGGCTCGTCAAGAATCAGCAATTCAGGATTTGCAATTAACACATTTGCGAGTGCTACGCGCTTCAGTTGTCCTCCCGAAAGCGTTTCTACCCGTTGGTCAAGATGCGTAATTTTGAGTTTGCCAAGAATCTGCTTATAGCGCGTTTCGTAGTCCCATGATCGCTCAAGTTCCGTTTCTTTCGGAGCATTCATCATACAGGCTTGCAACACCGTTAGTCCCTCTGGAAAGGCAGGTTGCTGACGCAAATAGCCAACTCTGAGATCTTTGCGAAACGTAACTGAACCAGATTCGTAATCCTCTTCGCCTGCAATAATGTTCAGAAGCGTTGTTTTGCCTGCTCCATTTCTGGCTACAAGAGCAACCCTTTGCCCTTCAGCCACACCAAAAGAGATGCTCTCAAAAAGCACCTTATCGCCGAAGCTTTTTGTAAGGTTTTCTACTTGAAGATATGGAACGGCCATATTAGAAAAGTGACAATTGCTCTATTACAGGTACGTTTTTTTGTTTGGTTTTATTTGATTTGGCGGGTCTCTCTGCCTTATTCTTTACCAACTTTTCTTCTTTGGGAACGCGCTGCTTAGGTGTATTGGATTTCTCTATTTGGCCAAAATAGGAATTAAAGAAAATCTCTCCATTAAAATGCCTTGGCATAGATGCTTTGGTAGAACTGATAACCACAGTCTCCAATTCGGGCAGCTTAATCACTTCCGTTTCAACCATACCGGAACCATGAAGGTTCTTTGCAGCTAGATACCAAATAAAATCTTTTTCTTTGAGGCAATATGGCACCACTTCCATCGAGTCCTTTCCTAATTCAGAACGGTACGTAATCCGCAACGCAAACTTGTCTCTCATAGCTGTAAAAATAGTTGCCAAATGTGCAGAGCCATCGTTTAACGGCTCAAAAATAATTCTACGTCGGATATCCGTGGTGTTATCAAGCAATTGATTGGAAAATTCCAAACTCTTCAGCAGATGACTGCGATAGCCATCTGAAGCCAAGTCGTCGAAATTCGAGATATAATACACATAACCGCCCGATAAATCGCAGCCAATAATCAAGCCAAAAATCTCTCGGATTGCTTCTTTATGACGATGAAACGAACGAAGGGGATATGTATCCTCGTGCTTTTCATTAAGAGAAGATTTTGCCCACCGGCGATCTATCTCAGCTTTTGTAATGCGTCCGGCAGAACGAATCGTATCGATAAGCCAAACATATTGCCCATATAAGTTAGCCATAGGAGGTGTGTTTTAATATCGCTTGCAAAGGTAGTAAAAATAATTGAGGTGTGCAAATTTTTGACAAAGAAAAAGAAAAAAAATACCCTCCCGAGGCTCTTTCGGGAGAGTATGCACTAAATCTCTGACCACGAACTGATTAATTGGTCTTCCATCAGATATACCTCATCGAGCCGAATTCCCTTCTCCACCAGCAATGGTCGATCTGGCCGAAAAGCAGCCAGAAATTTCTTCAAGTCTGCCATTTGCATCATCGATCTTCTGTATGACTGATAAGCATTCATCCGCTTACCTTGAATAAAGTGGACATGACCAATATTTATCCAATCTAATTCGGTGGTCTTATTCATTTCCTCCAAACGATTGAAATATCGAATAGCAGCATCAAAGTCATCGCACACCAATGCACACCATATGATATCGTGCGCTATAGTAGCATTATTCGGTCGGAGGAAATCCAATTTATAAAGAATGGCCAACGCTTCTGCGAAGAGCTCTAAACGGATCAACAGATTAGCCTTCTCGTATAAATATGCCCGAGAATCTGGTTTTATTTGGAGCAATAATTCGCACGATTGAAGCGCATCATCGTAATTTTTTATTGCGGAATAGCAATATTCCATTTGTCGATAGAGCCATTCTGAACTGCCCAATTGCAGCATTTTTTTATATACCTCAAGCGCCTTATCATACGCACCAATCTTCTGCAAGCAGAGCCCATAATAGCCATATATTTCCTCATTATGAAGCGTATCCGCAATCTGAGCGTAAACTTTTGCCGCCATTTCATACGCCCTGCAATGCATCAGGCAAGATGCAATAATTCGTTTATCAGCCGCAGACGTATAAAGCAGTCTGAATACATTCGAATCAGGCAAATGAACGAGCGCAGTAAACGGATTCTGAATGTTCCAAGGATTCAAACGGAAGAAACGATAAGATTGGCGCACATAATCATTGCAAAGAATCCTATTGTATGTTTCTTCTTCAGAATCATTGGGATTATTGGATACTTGCTCCATAAGTTCAGAGACTGACTGCCCATTGATGAAACCAGTCTTACTGAGGGTAGAAAGAAATGCAAATCGATCAGAATCGCACAAGTCATTCATATGCAGTATGCGGAAAATGGGCGTTTGATTACGCGCCTCTTCCGGCAAATAGTCGGGGTCATACGGAAGCCACCATCTGAATGGTTTAGAGAAAAAAGAAGACGAATACATGTCTTTAAACATTGCGAAATGTGTATCCATATTCTCTTCTGCCAAACGCATCATTTCTTGCCTGTTTTCTTCTAAAATTTCCTGGAAATCCTTATCCAAATGAGCCGAGAAATCATCTAACTCGTCTTGGGAAATATTTTCTGATTCCATCGACTTGGGCATCAATTTGTTGATTAAAGGCGAAATACTTTTCTGAAGCGAATAAAACGCCTCGTTTGCCCAATCTACTCCCAATGTACGCACAATGCAAACCATAGCAGTGGTGGCAAAAACGCGTTGATCATCAGAATCAAGCAGGTCTTGAACGGCTGCTATTATATCTGGGAAGAAACGCAACCTGTCGTCATACACCAAAAGCAGAAGCAACACACCTACCCACGCCCGTTCTCGGATGGGAATGGCATATTGCTCTTCGGCAGCTTCTATCAAGGCCAAAAATCCTTGCTCCGAAAACGAACGTAGAAGTGAAAGCGTAAGCCCTGATATAGCCAAATACGCTTCAATCTCCATTGCAGAATCAGCAATCAGAGTTCTGAAAAGTTGCAAATGATCTGCGTCGGGTTTAGAGAGCCACATGGTTCGGAATGTTGGATCCGCGTTATCCACACTTTCGGGGTCAGGATAAGTAGGAATAACGCAATTCTCCGGACGTAACATCTCTCTAATCTCATAATCCGTTTTATTCTGTAAGCGATTGGCCAAATAAACCTCATCCAGCAGCTCGTAGGTATCATGAATCATTACATCAATCAGTTCCGAACGACGAGGATCGTCGGTTCCCGAAAGAAAATAATCTACCAAATACCTATAATTTTGATGAATAGATTGGAATTGTTCAGTTAGTAAAGCATCTCCAGTCTCCATCACAACCGGACGGAGAATAGCCAATGCATGCCCCAACATTCTGCTATGAAGCGATTTAGATATTACTTTATATAACTGCTGCATTAGAACTGCTTATCAATCAGATAGTTATTTCGTTCAGGAGAATTGCGGATAATGAGTTCGCCAAGGAATCCGGCAAGGAAAAGCATGCAACCAAGAATCATGGCCAGAATTGCCACATGGAACCAAGGATTATTGGCAATAAGCATGGCCCTTACTCCAGCGCATATAGCCCATAGTTTATATGCAGCAAGTCCAAATACCACGAAGAATCCGATGACAAACGAAAGAGAACCAATCAAACCGAAGAAATGCATTGGTTGCTTGCCGAACTTAGAAAGAAACCACAACGTCATCAAATCAAGGTAACCATTCACAAAACGGTTAATGCCGAATTTTGACACACCAAACTCTCTTTTACGATGCTGAACCACTTTCTCTCCTATGCGAGTAAAACCCGCATTTTTAGCCAGATATGGAATATATCGATGCATCTCACCAAAGACCTCGATATTCTTCACTACCTCTTTTCGGTAAGCCTTCAAACCGCAGTTCATATCGTGCAGTTTGATGCCGGTCACCCAACGAGCTGTAGCATTGTACAATTTTGACGGCAGATTCTTTGTGAGTGCATTGTCATAACGCTTTTGTTTCCATCCGCTCACCAAATCATAGCCCTCTTCCATCACCATTCGATACAATTCTGGCACCTCATCAGGCGAATCCTGCAAGTCTGCATCCATCGTAATGACCACATCACCTTCTGCAGCTTTAAAACCACAATAAAGAGCGGCCGACTTACCATAATTATGCCTGAACTCAATGGCATGAACTACTTCAGGAGCTTGCTTGCGAAGCGCTTCAATCTCTTTCCATGAGTCATCAGTAGAACCATCATTTACAAATATTATTTCGTGAGAGAACGAATGTTCGTTCATTACCCGCTCAATCCACTCAAATAAATGTGGAAGCGATTCCGCTTCATTATACAGCGGTACAATAATAGATATATCCATGTTATTTTTCCTTATTTTCGTTATCTTTATTTCCAAAAGGGAAGATAAATCGCGTTTTTATTCGTTGCACCATTGGAGCCAAAATAAGTCCAGCTATTGCACCTATAAACATATCGAACATACTGTAATAAACAGAGACGCGAATAGGCGTAAGCAGAGAAGGCATCGTTTCAGAAAACGTATCCAATAAAGCCTTATCCATATCAGGCTGCTGATTAACAGCCTCTGTAAGCAGTTTCATTGTGGAATCAAACATAGCGGGAAGGAAGTCTGTATCCAACCACCTCAGATATGCAAACCGTAAGATAGCTGCTATGATTGATGCGCACAAGAATAGCCATAGAATATACGAATAAGCCTGACTGAAACTGATTGTTCCGCCACATTCAAACTGCTTATAATGTTGTGCAGCACGATAGATGCCGTAAGCTACATAAAAGGTGAGCAGCCACGATAAAAGCCATAGGGAAGGGTGACGCAACTGCTGGGCGCTCACGATAAAATTGATCGTGAACCAAACGCCTATTTCAAGGCCCATCAGCATGGCATGATTAACCGGGTTGGGCCTATTTTGTAAGGATGACATATACGTATGATGTATTTAATTTGCAAAAATACGAAAAATATTCAAATCGTATGCAAAGATACGCATTTTTTTGCAATTGAACAAATTAAAGTGCGATTTTGTTGAAAAAATTTGGATATATGGAAAAAAAGCATTATTTTTGCATCGAATTTTTAAGCATCGCAATTTAGGTATTAGGTAAGCGACTGTTTTTATGACAAAAATCGACCCCGAATTTGAGCAGAAGCGATTGTGGGAAATGAACGAGGTTTGGAACGTTCTAACCTTCGAAGAAAAAGAGTTCATTAACCGCAATGTAGAAATCTGTCAATACAAAAAGAATCAAGTCATTCACCACGAAGGTGATACGCCAACGCACGTAATGATGCTTGGCGATGGTAAACTTCGTGTATATAAAGAAGGCGTAGGGAATAAGCAGCAAATCATCCGCATGCTTAAGCCTTATGACCTATTTGCATATAGAGCTGTGATAGCAGGTGAAACCTACAATACAGCCGTTAGTGCTTTTGAGCAATCGCTGGTTTATAAAGTTCCTAAAGACATTTTCCTTGATTTAATCAAAAATAACCATCATTTCTGCTATTTGTTTATGATTGAGATGGCCAAGGATTTAGGCAAATCAGATGCTAAAGTAGTTAATCTCACCCAAAAGCATATCCGCGGTCGATTGGCTGAAGCGCTTTTGACGCTCAAGCAGGAATATGGACTCGATGAAGATGGCGCCACCATTTCCATGTATATGGGGCGCGAGGATTTGGCAAACCTCTCAAATATGACCACTTCCAATGCTATCCGCACACTATCGCAGTTTGCTCAAGATGGTATCATCTCGCTAGATGGAAGAAAAATCAAAATATTGGACGAAGAGATGCTTCTAAAAATCAGCAAATTTGGCTAACTCCTCTTAGTTTTCCAAACTGACAGCATTTCGCACTTCTTTTCCCTATATTTCATACTATTTGCTGAAGGATAAGAGTCCGATTTTTATTCTTCACATATCCGCAAAAAAGTGAGGCATCCCTTAAGGGGTGCCTCACTTCGTATAGAATGAACTATTGGATTACAAGTAAGCATCCATTAAAGTACAGGTATATCCAAAAAGTTAGGGCTGTAACTCCAAT
>CAMGMU010000041.1 GCA_946059305.1 uncultured Bacteroidales bacterium
AGAGTAGGTAGCCGCCATTTTCGAGAGCTCTAAGATTCGTCTTAGGGCTCTCTTTTTTTGGCGGCTATCATTACTCTCCCGCAAAAGTGGGATAGTAGATGAAGAAGCCATCCGTATATGGCTTCGATAGCGAGCGCCAGCCATAACTCCTATGGCTGGATATAAGCGAGCGGGAGAACTCACCGCCATTTTCGAGAGTTTCAGATTCTGAACCTCTCTTTTTTGTTTATTTTTATACTTTTCCGTACTTTTTTTAACTTATTTTTAAGCAAAATTTGTGTATTCTAAATTTATTTTGTATCTTTGCAGCGATTATTGTATATATGCTTGTATTGCATAGTTGCCTTAGCTATGTCTTACGTTCATCGCTTCTTAGTCTAAATCAATACAATTATTAACTTAAAAAACACAAACACATGAGGAAAATCTTTTCTTTATTGGCCGTTTTCTTTATGGCAATGTGCATGTTTGCGGATCCTGTAACGCTTACTTTTAAGGACTGGGGTGATACCGGTCCTAAGAGTGCCACTGACAGTACTCCGAATAATCAGGTTAGTGATTATGGTAAACCTTACACCACCGCTAACATTAAAGACAGTATCGAAGGGTCTGAATTCCTTGGTACTGTAACTGTAGCAACCAAACTTTATGCAGCTCGCGTAGGTTATGGTTGTAAATTGGGAACAGGTAGCGCAACTGGAAAGTTTGTTGCAAATCTTGCTACGCCTGCTCAGTTTGACTCCATCGTATTCGTAGCTTCTTCTTACAGCACATCTGAAGGTTCTGTAAAAGTATGCGGTGGTGACGTTATTGACCTCACCAATGGTGGCACTGACAACAAGGTACTCAAGCGTCTTGTTTATGTACCCACCGGTATCGTTGACTCCATCTCTTTCGAGACGACCGCCAAGCGTGCTTATCTGAAGAGTATTATCTTCTATCCGGCTACCGATTCTACCGGTGGTAGCGACCCTGTTACTCCGGGTGCTGGTATTACGTATGAGCTCAATGGTGGCGTTGCCAATACGTATGGTTGGACTACTCCTGATGAGATGTTTGCTACGTTCATGGCAGAGTCTGGTGCTACGGATTTCAACACGCTCGCTGAGTACAAAGCTATGACTGATCCTCTCAGTAGTCCTGGTATCTGCGCAAAACTGATGACCCCTCAAAACTGCTTTGCTGATACGGCAAAGTGGGGTTGGCTTATGACATATATCATGAGCGTTCATGCTGCTCAGGCTGCTGAAGGTGCTTCTTCGCTGGCTGCTGCTGGTTCAGGTGCTGCTTGGCGTTATGCTGTAGGCGCTTTCTTCATCGATGGTCAGCGCGCTAGTTGGCCGAAGTCTGCTAACTTTGCAACTTGCGGTGTAAGTACTTATGGCGCTTATTC
Organism: uncultured Bacteroidales bacterium; assembly: GCA_946059305.1. Taxonomy (GTDB): domain Bacteria; phylum Bacteroidota; class Bacteroidia; order Bacteroidales; family Paludibacteraceae; genus Colicola. The sequence continues at coordinate 1,394 of CAMGMU010000041.1, forward strand.
TGCTGTTTGGCAAAACGCTTTTGCTAATCCTACTAATCCGACCGGTACCTTTACGCTCAATGAGCCGTATAAGGCAAACAACACGTTTGATGGTTGGTACACTTCTGCTGATTTCTCCGGCGCTAAGGTAACGACTGTTGATTCTACTACCACGGGTACGCTCTATGCTAAGTGGATTGAGTATATCCCGACGCTCGCTGAGGTTAAGGCTATGGCTGATAATACGAATACCAAGGCTTCTGGCGTTGTAACCTATATCAATGGAAAGAACGTTTACGTTCAGGATATTACCGGTGGTTTGCTTCTGTACATGAAGGCTAATCCTACTTTCAACGTAGGCGATAAGGTGGTAGTAAGCGGTCAGAAAGTAATGTATGGTGGTGCTCCTGAGCTCAAGAATGGCGTGGAGGTATCGGCTGTCGCAGATTCGATTCCGGCTGCTACATCGTTTGCTACCCTTGCAGATGCTTGTCAGGAGGCAAATATGTTCACGTTGGTGAATGTGAATAATCTTGAGATTGTTTCGCTTGACTCATACAATAACCCCACTGTTTCGGATGGTACGACTACCTTGCTTTGCTACCGCATGGCGGTTGATACGGCTGTATTTAAAGTGGGTTCGCACGTTGATGTTACGGCCGTATTGGGCTATTACAATGGCTATCAGTTTGTTGGTGATGCGGCTGGCATTCAGTTGGCTCAAGATACCGTACCTCAGGATACTGTTCCGGGCGAGCAGCCTACTTCAGTTACATTCAACGTAATTGTTCCTGTTAATACGCCGGATTGCTATATTGCAGGTAGTTTCAATAACTGGACGCATCAGCAGATGACCATGGTTACTGCAAATTCTTATACGTTGACCATAGATAGCGTATTGCTTTCTACTCTCGAGTATAAGTATTGCGCAGGTCCGGATTGGGCATATGTAGAGGTTGATGCCGATGGTTATGACGTGATGAATCGCAGCTGGCAAGCACAGGATAGAGTAGCAATGTGGATGGCTATCCCGCAGGATACTGTTCCTACGGATGATATCATGACGATTGCTGAGGTTAAGGCTATGGCTGATAATACGAATACCAAGGCTTCTGGCGTTGTAACCTATATCAATGGAAAGAACGTTTACGTTCAGGATATTACCGGTGGTTTGCTTCTGTACATGAAGGCTAATCCTACTTTCAACGTAGGCGATAAGGTGGTAGTAAGCGGTCAGAAAGTAATGTATGGTGGTGCTCCTGAGCTCAAGAATGGCGTGGAGGTATCGGCTGTCGCAGATTCGATTCCGGCTGCTACATCGTTTGCTACCCTTGCAGATGCTTGTCAGGAGGCAAATATGTTCACGTTGGTGAATGTGAATAATCTTGAGATTGTTTCGCTTGACTCATACAATAACCCCACTGTTTCGGATGGTACGACTACCTTGCTTTGCTATCGCATGGTGGTAGATACGGCTATATTTAAAGTGGGTTCGCACGTTGATGTTACGGCCGTATTGGGCTATTTCAATGGCTATCAGTTTGTAGGTGATGCGGCTGGCATTCAGTTGGCTCAAGATACTGTTCCGGGCGAGCAGCCTACTTCGGTGACGTTCAACGTAATCGTTCCTGCTAATACGCCGGATTGCTATATTGCAGGTAGTTTCAATAACTGGACGCATCAGCAGATGACGAAGCTTACGGATTCGACCTATACGTATGTATATTCAGCAGTTAATCTGATTATTGATTCGCTCGAGTATAAATATTGTGCAGGTAATGGTTGGGATTACGTAGAGAAAGACTCTTTGGGTTGGGAGATTCCGAACCGCAGATGGCAAGCATTGGATAGAGTAGCTACATGGTTAGCTGTTCCGCAGGATAGCATACCTCAGGATACTGTTCCGGGCGAGCAGCTTACTTCAGTTACATTCAACGTAATTGTTCCTGCTAATACGCCGGATTGCTATATTGCAGGTAGTTTCAATAACTGGACGCATCAGCAGATGACCATGGTTACTGCAAATTCTTATACGTTGACCGTAGATAGCGTATTGCTTTCTATGCTCGAGTATAAGTATTGTGCAGCACCCGATTGGGCTTTCGTAGAGAAAGATGCCAATGGATATGATATTATTAACCGCAGATGGGATTCACAGAATGATACAGTAGCCACCTGGCATAATCTGCCTACGGAGGTATCTTGGGGACTTCAAATTTACGAAGGTCACTGGACTACTGAATATGCATATTATCATTCTCCTGGCTATGAAGAAGATTCTGGTGAAGACGTCTATCTGCCTTCCACTGGTGGTTATCTTGAACTCTACGTAACACAAGCTATGCTCGATGCAGCCCGTCAACAGCAGACCTGGGGCGGTATCTTCCTTTTGAATGGCGACAATGTTATTTGTGAGTATGTCACCTGTCGCCATAGCCAAACCTATATGGTTGATACCATCATTTCGGGACCATTTGTGGCTGACGATTGGGCAAATCAACCCTATGTAGGAACAGATGGTGGCGCTGAACTCGCTAACGTAGCAGTAGGCGATGTTCTTCAATTCTACATTACCTTTATTTCGGATTCCACGTCGGAATCAACGATACCGACCATTGCTCAGGTGAAAGCATTGGAAAATGATACAGAAACGCAAGTAGAGGGTGTTGTTACGTTTATCAATGGCAGAAACGTTTATATCCAGGATGCTACCGGCGGTTTGAATCTCTATATGTTAGCAACTCCTACGTTCGCTGTAGGCGATAAGGTGGTAGTAAGTGGTATGAAAGCTGTGTATGGTGGTGCTCCTGAGCTCACGAATGGCGTGGAGGTATCGGTTGTCGCAGCTTCGATTCCGGCTGCTGCATCGTTTGCTACCCTTGCAGATGCTTGTCAGGAGGCAAATATGTTCACTTTGGTGAATGTGAATAATCTTGAAATAGTAGGTTTTGGTTCGTATAGCAACCCATACGTTTCGGACGGTACGACAACCTTGCTTTGCTACCGCATGGTGGTTGATACCGCTGTATTTAAGGTAGGTACACACGTTGATGTTACGGCCGTATTGGGCTATTACAATGGCTATCAGTTTGTAGGTGATGTGGCTGGCATTCAATTGGCTCAGGATACTGTTCCGGGCGAACAGCCTACTTCAGTGACGTTCCATGTTTTGGTGCCGGATAATACCCCAACTTGCTATATTGCAGGTAGTTTCAATAACTGGACGCATCAGCAGATGACGCAACTCACAGCCAACACCTATACCTATACTGCCAACAACATCGATATGGCTACTTTGGCGTATAAATATTGCGCAGGTAATGGTTGGGCATACGTAGAGAAAGATGCGAATGGTAATGATGTCATGGACAGAACATGGCATGAGTATGACACGGTAGCAGCTTGGGCAAATACGCTCCTTGTACATGATGGTTTGTATTACGAGATCACGAGCATGAACACGGTAAGCGTAATACCTGATCCTACTGGAGGTAACTATCTGAATTTGACCAATGTTGTTATTCCGGATACGGTGGTGTTCAACTATACTACCTATCAAGTTACCGGAATAGCCTCGCAAGCGTTCTATGGTTGCACAAGCATGACCACACTGGAAGTAGGTGAGAACATTGAGCAGGTAGGATATGCTGCATTCTATGAATGCTCCAATTTGACGTCTGTCGTATGGTCGGCAAAGAATTGCTCCGAAATTTCAGATGGAAATAGTGTTTACGCATTCTTTAGCGCAACTTCTCTTACAGACTTCCGTTTTGGTACTTCTGTAGAGACTATCCCATCAGGATTGTGTGGATTCATGGATCAGCTGACTACCATTACCATTCCGACTGGCGTAAAAGCAATAAACAGATATGCTTTCTATGGATGTAGTTCGCTTGCAACGGTTAACCTCCCTGGTACGCTTGAGTCAATTGGTTACGGTGCCTTCTTAGGATGTACATCTCTCACAAAGACGAACTTCACTGGCAATCTTAAGCATTGGTGCGAAATATTCATCGAATCGGAAGGTTCGCCGGTAATGTATTCGCAAAACTTGTATATCAACGATGTATTGCTGACGCATGCAGACATTCCGGAAGGAACCACCGCTGTTAACTCCTTCTCGTTTGCTAACGATACCTGCTTGATTTCCGCAACCGTACCGAATAGCGTAACCTTCATTGGAACGCATTCGTTCAATGGCTGCACCAATATCGAGACAATTGAAGTAGGCAATGGCGTGACGGATTTGGTAAGCATAGATAACTGGAATTATGCTTTCTCTAACTGTCAGAAGTTGAAGAAGTTCGTATATAACAGCACCATGGCAGAGGATCTGATGGTTGATTTCTTGTTTACTTCACCAGAAATTGACACGCTGGTAGTTCCTGCGAATATGATAAATATGGCTTCTTTTGATTATCGTGGTCACATCCGTTATATCGAAATAATCGATGGCGAAATCTCTTCTGGTGGCTTCTCGTTATTCAAAGCCAACAGTTCGACCTTAGGTAGTCTCCTCTTGGCAGGTGCAAGCAATACAACGCTTGAAGATAAGGCATTCTACGAGTTATACAAACTCACGAACCTCAGCTTGCCGCAGAATCTCCAGACGATTCCGTATAAGATGGCAGCAGATTGCTATATGCTTGAGAATATTGCTATCCCATCGTCGGTTACTACGATTGGCAACAACGCATTTGAGAACTGCCGCAGCTTGGATTCAGTAGATTTCGGCACTACGACCGCCCTTCAGCAGATTGGCAATTGGGCATTCTATAACTGCCATAACCTGCCTACGCTCACGATTCCTGAGGGCGTAACGTATGTAGGCGATGGTGCGTTCTACGGCTGCTCGTATCTCACTGAACTGACCTTGCCGAGCACGATGCTCACGATGGGCGACAATAGCTTCGCTCTCTGCTCGAGGTTGCAGAAGATGAACGTAAGTGCTGCTATTCCGCCTACCATCGCAAGCAAGACATTTAAAGATGTATTGCGCTCGATTCCGGTATATGTTCCCAAGGCATCTGTTTCGCTCTATAAGACGGATGAATATTGGAGAGAATTCAATATCATTGGCGGCGAAGAGGAAGAATCGGCGGTTGACAATATCTCTTCAGAGGGCACTACTAAGATTTTCCGAGATGGTCAGGTATTGATTTACCACAATGGTAAGTGCTACGACATGATGGGTAATTTAGTGGAATAATCCATAACCAGTATATTCAAGAAAGGGAGGCTCCGGCCTCCCTTTTTTGATGGATTATACCTCGGGTTCTTCTTTGCAAATATAAGCAATCGCTTTTTGCCTGTCCCCTTGACCGCGTTTTTGGCATATCTTCAAATGCTATCCCCAAATAGCAAAATACAATTTCTGAAAAAAATGCTTGCGTGTTCTGAAAACTATTTGTAATTTTTTAGCCGTTTTTATGGTATTACTTTCAATTCTTAAACTAAATAGTCGATACTGAAATTTAGTATAAATAATTGGTGATCAATAAAATAATTGCGGTTTTTCTTGCATATTTCCACAATTTTATGTAACTTTGCACTCGAAAACCTTGCAGACAATCCAAGTTCGTATGATAGGAAAATCGCCATCCCGTATAGAGCCGGAACTATTCCGTCCTCAGTTTGTCCAGTTTCATTGACATGAGCACTATTGATTTTTCACAAATTCTGCATGCGTCTGCATTAAGACTACATTAAGTCTGCAATAAGTATGCAACCGGTCTATCAGAGGGGCAGGTGTAATTAGTAACTTTGCACCGGGACACGCCTTCTATTCCCCGGAGCAGGAATCCCTTATGCTTAGATAGGAATATTGGATATTTGCTAAATTTTGTTCAAAAATTTGCATATATAAAAAAATCTTTGTACCTTTGCAGACTGAATGCAACAAATGAGCGAAAAATTGCTATATATCCCTAAGAAAATCACTGAGCCAGCGCTATATGCCTACTTCGGGGCATTGGTGCTGTCATCTGTTGTGTTTTACCGTTACGTCCTTCCGTGGTATTACCTTTTAGCGGGTGCTGTAAGCGTAACGGCTGTGTTTTATTATGGCAACGCTTTGTCCAAACGCTGGTGCGTGCTGAACGTTCGTCGCCCCAAACGTTTTGAAGAAAGACTTTTTTGGACGGCTTTTGGTATTCGGCTGATATATATGTTGCTCATATATACGGTTTTCATGCTGCAATACGGCAATCCGTTTGGATTCGAGAATATGGATGCTTGCTATTACGACCATTTGGGTCGGTTTGTGGCTGACATGGTGCGAAATGGCAATTTCCATTTTTACGACCGCATCACTTCGTATTTTGGTTCGGATTTATCGGACATTGGCTATGGTATTTACCTCGGTTTCATCTATTTGCTTACGGGTAATAGCGTGTTTATTACGCGTGTGATAAAGTGCCTGCTATCGGCGCTTACCGCCTTATTGGTGTACCGTTTGGGAGCCCGCAATTTTGGTGATCAAACTGGTCGAATAGCGGGAATATTATGCATGCTTTGGCCGAATTTCTGGTATTATTGCGGATGCCAACTCAAAGAGACAGAGATGCTGTTCCTCACGGTGTGGTTTGCTTATGAAGCTGACTCCATGCTTCGCAGTCGGCAACTGTCGGTATGGCGCATTTTACCATCCTTGCTGATTATGGCAGCCATGTTCACCATACGTACCCCATTGGCGGTGGTGCTTATTCTTGCGCTGCTTTTCTCGGTTGTGATGTCGAGCACCAAGATGGTAAGTTGGGGAAAGAAAGTGGTGATTGGATTGCTTTCGCTCAGCCTGATTGGCGTCACGATGGGCAACCGCATCATAGAGGAAACACAAGCGTTGGTGGAAGAGAATGCAGGCGGACAGATGCAGAAAAAAAATATGGAATGGCGCTCCATTCGCGATAACGGAAATAAATTTGCCAAGTATGCGAGTACGGCCGTCTTTGCTCCGCTCATTTTTACTCTCCCATTCAGCACTATGGTGAACGTACCCGAGCAAGACGTGCAGAAACTACTCCACGGTGGCAATTTCGCGAAAAACATATTGTCGTTCTTCGTGTTGTTGTGTATGTTTCAGATGCTGTTCAGCGGTGATTGGCGGCAACACACGTTGCTGCTTGCTCTATTCTTGGGTTATCTGGTGGTGCTCTCGATGAGTGCCTTTGCCCAATCCGAACGATTTCACCAACCAGCTATGCCATTTGCTATGCTGTTCGCGGCATATGGGATAGCGCATTGTGGCAAACGAGAGAAGCGATGGTATGTGTATTGGGCCGTTGCTATTGTGGCCATTTCTATCGTTTGGGGGTGGTTCAAACTGAAAGGGCGCGGGTTGATATAAGAGCGGTTGCAGAGTTAAATAATAGCATAAGATAATGAAAATTCTCATCGTAGCATCTGACAAATGTGGCCATTTCACGCCTTTTATTGAGGAGCAGGCAGCAGCCTTGCAGGCGCAAGGTTGTGAGGTGCTGCGTTTGGGGATTACTGGACATGGAGCAATGGGCTATCTCCGTTCGTTGCCTGCTTTGAAGAAATGCATCCGCGAGCAGCAGCCCGATTTGATTCACGCACATTATGGCCTTTCCTGTTTGCTCGCCTCAATGCAGCGGCTGGTACCCGTAGTCAGCACTTACCACGGTAGCGACATCCACGATTCGCATATATTGCCTCTCTCCCGCCTTGCTATGAGACGCTCTGCTTGGAATATTTTCGTATCAAAAACGGCATTAGCGATTGCTCAAAACGTGCATATCCTCCCTTCTCCTGTGTGCTTGGAGAAGTGTTCTATACTCCCTTGCGGGGTGAATTTATCGGCAGTTCAAAAGGTGGGGAAGGTTGCGGCTCGCAAGCATTTGCACTTGCCACTTGCGGCGTCTCTTGTGCTGTTTGCAGGGGCGTTTGATAATGCTGTGAAAGATGCGCCATTGGCTAAAAAAGCGCTGGCCGAACTGCATGAAGTTCAGTTGATTGAACTCAAAGGCTATTCTCGCTCGGAGGTCTTCCTACTGATGCAAGCAGCCGATGTGCTGCTACTCACAAGCCGCTCTGAAGGTAGTCCGCAGGTGGTGAAAGAAGCAATGGCTTGCGGTTGCCCCATCGTAAGTACGGACGTGGGCGATGTGCGTGAACTGACAGCTGGCATAGCGGGATGCTATGTTGCCTCCTCTCGCGAGCCGTTAGAATTAGCCGCCCTACTTCGTGAGGCAATACTTTTTGCAAAAAATGGCCGCACAGATGGCAGGCAGCGGCTCATAGAAAAGGGCTACACGAATGATCGAATAGCCCGTCAACTTATGCATATTTATACTTCCGCAAGATCTTCTCGTTCGTAAACTTTTCTTTTCGTAGAATAGCCTATTTGCGGCTTTATGCAAAAGGCTCGCGGAAAGTGCATCCTTCTTGCCATCGGGAACATCCGTAGGCTGTGTTACCACGGATAATGACGCCCTTATGACAAACGGGGCATAGATTCCCGATTTTGCTCGTTTTGACCTCCATCACAACGTCAGCAGTAAGTTGCTTGAGTTCATCGAGGAATGTACGTGACTCCATCTCACCGCGTTCAATCATACGTAGTTTCTTCTCCCATTGTCCGGTCAATTCTGCTGATTTGAGGATAGGCGTATGGATGGTTTGAATGAGCTGGATGCCGATTGGGGTAGGGGCGATGGTCTTGCCTTTTCTTACGATATATTTGCGTTGGAAAAGCTTCTCTATAATGGCTGCTCGGGTAGATGGCCGTCCGATACCATTCTCCTTGAGCGCATCTCGAAGCTCCTCATCTTCCACCATCTTTCCCGCCGTCTCCATGGCGCGAAGCAAGGTAGCTTCATTATAGGGTTTAGGAGGCGTTGTCTGCTTCTCCATCAGTTGCGGGATATGCGGTCCTTTTTCGTGTAACGTAAACTCCGGCAAGCCTTTCTCTTCGTTGGCTTTAGCATCGTTATCGTTGGCCTCTTCAGAGGTATCGCCACTTCCTTTATCGCCATCGTTCGTTTTGCTACTGCTAAATACTTCCCGCCAACCCATCACGAGAATCTGTCTACCGCTTGTTTTAAACACGATGCCATCAGCTTCGCCAAGCACAGTTGTGGTGCTTATCTGACAATCAGGATAAAAAGCAGCTATGAAGCGAAGCGCCACCAGATTATATACTATTCGTTCCTCCTCCGTGAGCGCTTGAGGAGCCTGTCCGGTAGGGATAATGGCATGGTGATCCGTAACTTTCGAATTGTCAAATACCTTCTTTGACTTGGGTAGTTTGGGCGCTTTCCCAGTGCGCTGTTGCTCCTCTCGCATGCGTTCGCGCAAGCGGCTTACCTGCGGGAAATACGCTTCAATCCCTTTAAAAATACCCGGTACTTTAGGGTAAATATCCTCGCTCAAAAACGTGGTGTCCACACGCGGATAGGTGGTCACGTGCTTCTCGTAAAGCGACTGAATCAGGGTGAGGGTCTTATCAGCGCTAAAGCCATATTTCTTATTGCACTCTACCTGCAGCGAAGTGAGGTCAAAAAGCCGAGGCGCAAACTCTGTGCCTTTCTTTTTCTCTATTTTGGTAATGCTAAACGGCTTATTCTGCAAGCTTTCAAGCAGAGCTTGTCCAGCTTCAGCCGATGGGATAGGGTCGATGCCGATATTCGTTTGCTGGAGTTGTTCGAGCGTGGGCACAACAATATCTTTACCTTTCTCACCCTTCTTCTCCTTGGCTTCCTGCTGCTTCTGAATCTCCTCAAGCAGATCGTCATCACTCTTACGAATGATGGCACTGAAAAGGGTATTGCGGTAGGTTGTTTTGAGTTCCCAATAGGTGCGTGGCACGAAATGGTCAATCTCGCGCTGGCGGTTTACGATAAGGGCGAGAGTAGGCGTCTGCACACGTCCGATGCTGAGCGGTTGCTGCCGCTCGCGTTGCTGCTGATAGCGTAGGGTATAAGCCCGAGTAGCGTTCATACCCAAGAGCCAATCACCGATGGAGCGCATCAATCCGGCTTCGTAAAGCTTCTGATACTCGCTCTGATCTTTGAGCGCACGAAAGCCCTCACGGATCGCTTCTTCCGTGAGCGAAGAAATCCAAAGTCGCTTCACCGGGCAACGCACCCCCGCTTTTTGCATCACCCAACGTTGGATGAGTTCGCCTTCTTGTCCGGCATCACCGCAGTTGATCACCTCGTCGGCTTGCTGCATTAGGGTTTGGATGATATGAAACTGTTTCATCACGCCCTTATCTTCGGTCACTTTGATACCGAAGCGCTCGGGAATCATGGGCAGACTGCTGAGGGTCCAACGCTTCCATTGCTCAGAATATTCGTGCGGGGCGAGCAACTCACAGAGATGGCCAAACGTCCATGTCACCTGATAACCATTGCCCTCCATATATCCATCGTGGGCTATGCTCGCGCCCAACACGCGTGCAATGTCACGCCCTACCGATGGTTTCTCTGCTATACATACAATCATGCCGCAAAATTACGAAAAATTTTTGAAATACGCAAAAAAATCCACAACAAGAGTCATTTTTTCCACACGCATACGCGCATAAAGCAGTAATTTTGCAGTCGGTAAGATACGTCTTGTTTTTTTACCTAAGGAAAAACGCGTAACACAGCCAAAAAAACACATTTATTCAACATATTTTTATGAAAAACAAGCATTCTATTTTCCGAACCCTTCTCTTTGCTGCCTTGCTCCTGCTTGCGGGCGCAGTTCAGGCCAAAGTGATTACCGGAACGGTGACGGATCAGACCGGAGAGACAATCATCTCGGCTTCCGTAGTAGTGAAAGGCACCACCATTGGTACGGCGACAGATTTTGATGGTAATTACACCCTCGAGGTGCCCGATGATGCCACTATCCTCGTTTTCTCTTACATTGGTCTTCAGACGCAAGAAGTGCATATTAAGAGCAATGTGATTAACGTGACGCTGAAAGAAAATAGCGAAGTACTTGAGGAAGTAGTAGTGACGGGTTATGGCACCACTAAGAAGCGTGACTTGGTGACGTCAGTAGCTTCTGTAAGTGCAGACCAACTTAAGGATGTACCCGTAGTATCAGCAGCCGAGGCTCTGCAAGGCAAGTTGGCGGGTGTGTCGGTTACGACTTCTGAAGGCAGCCCTGACGCGGAAGTGAAAATCCGTGTGCGTGGCGGTACTTCGCTCACCCAGTCGAGCGAACCACTGTATATCGTTGACGGTTTCCCCGTTTCCTCTATCTCCGATATTGCCCCCGGCGACATCGCTTCGATGGACGTGCTCAAGGATGCAGCTGCTACTGCTATCTATGGTGCGCAGGGTGCCAACGGCGTAATCATCATCACTACGAAGGATATCAAAACGGGTGATGAGTCGTTTAAATGGAACGTCGATTACACCGGCTATATGGGTTGGCGCACGCTCGCGAAGAAATACGACATGATGGACGGAGAAGATTATCTGCGCATGCAGTATGAGTTTGCCTACCTCGATGGCAAGGGCTCTGACGATAAGATGCTCTCCAATTTCTATAAGTTCTACGACCCCGCTTACAATGCAGAAAACAAAACCCACGGCACGCTCGGCTCAGTGCTCGAATATTGGGCAGGCATTGGTGATGACGATTGGCAGGAAGCTACCTTTGGCGGCAACCACCTCAATTCGAATCACAATATCTCCATCAGCGGTGGTATCAAGAAAGCCAATTTCAACTTGAATTACAACCGCATCGACGACAACTCGATTATGTATGGCTCTAACTACATCCGCAACAACGCATCGCTCAAGATGAAGTTCCAGCCCATCAAGAATTTGAATATCTCGGCTACCGTTCGTTTCTCAAACACCGACGTGCTCGGCTCCGGCACCAACCCCGCAGAAGATACTGGCAGCAAGGGTGAGAGCCGTTTGCGCAATGCCACTTCGTTTGTGCCCCTCCACGGTATTGAAGTCCAACTCAAGGACCTGGAAGATGATACCGATTTGGGTAACCTCTACAACCCCATCATCGCTATCGACGACAACTACAAGCATAAGGTAGATAACAAACTCACCATCAGCGGCTATATCTCTTATAAGTTCCTTAAGCATTTCACCGTAAAAGCTGAGGCTGGTTATGAGATGAGAGACGTAAATCGCGATCAGTATTTCGGTCGCACGGCCTATTTCACCCGCGCTGGTGATGGCCTCTCGGTGGCTCAGTCACTCGTATCGAATCCGCAGGATTATGTGCATGCACTCACCTACAACTACCACACTTCGCGTTTTAAGGAAACCAATACCTTTGAGTATGCGCAGAAATTCAACGATAATGCCCACGATTTCTCTATCCTCATAGGTGAGGAGCAGGTGATTAAGAAAGGCAACTCGCTCACCAGCACACATTACTGCTTGGATAAGTCGTATATGGGTAATACCATTTTCGCAAGTCTTGATCAGGCGCTCCGCCGCGATGATATCGAATATATCGACCCGAACGACAACATGCTCTCCTTCTTTGCTCGCGCCAACTACAACTACCGCGGTCGGTATTACCTCACCGCTACTTTCCGCGCTGATGCTTCTACGAAGTTCGCCCGCGGCAATCAGTGGGGCTTCTTCCCTTCAGTAGCCGCTGCATGGCGTATGATTGACGAGGCTTGGATGGAGCCTGCGCAGGAGGTAATGTCGAACCTCAAGTTCCGCCTCTCATATGGTACCGTAGGTAACAACAACGTAGAACTCGGTTATTTGCATTACAACTTCCTCGAAAGCAATGGTCTCTATATGCAAGGCATGGATCACCTGCTCTCCGACGGTGGCAGCTCGCTTATCGCAGCCAACCAGCAACTCAAGTGGGAGACCACTATCACCCGCGACTTTGGTATCGATTATGGCTTCTTCAACGAGCGCCTCTCGGGTGCGTTTGACCTCTACTGGAACAACACCAATGACCTCATCCTCAAGTATAAATTGGCTACTGGCGGCTATAACTATCAATACCGCAATATCGGTTCGACTGACAACAAGGGTGTGGAGTTCTCTATCAAGGGCGTGATCCTCGACCATCGCTCCAAGAACCTCAACTATGGCCTCACGGTGGACTTCAATATCACGCACAACGTGAATAAGGTGGTCAGCTTGGGCGGCATGGAGGATTATCCGGTTTCGTCGGCTTGCTTCTCAACCTACTATACGCAAGGATATGAGTATCTCCTCACCGTGGGTGCTCCTATCGGTGATATCTATGGTTATAAGACCGATGGTTGGTACACCGCTGCTGACTTTGCGCAATACAACAAGACCAAAAACGTGTGGATGGATGCCGATGGCAATGTCACCAACACTCCGCTTGGCGATGCATACCCTGGTATGCAGAAAATCGTGCCGACAGGGAAGGATGAAAACGGCAAAGACGTATATGAATTGGAGAAGATTGGCAACACGATGCCGGAAGTAACAGGTGGTTTCAACCTCTCGTTCTTCATCGGATCTGACCGCTGGGGTAAGATTGATTTGGGTGCCAACTTCAACTATTCGGTAGGCAACGATGTTGTCAACATGACCGCGCTCGATTATAGCGCTATCTGCTCATCAACGCGCAACCGCAATATGCTTGCTTCGTTTGGTTATGGTCAGCGCTACAGCCTCTTCGATGAAGATGGCACGTTCCTCCCCACCGTAGGCTCCAGCGCGAAGATCATCAAGGGCGATGACTATACGGCTATGGCTCTCCGACTCGAAGAGGCCAACCAGGGTGCCGTAACCTACAACCCCATCGTTTCCTCTCCGGTGCTTACCGATAACTACGTTGAAGACGCAAGTTTCCTTCGTCTCTCTAGTTTGAATATTGGCTATTCGCTTTCCCAAAAATGGATAAAGAAAGCGCATATCTCCAACTGCCGCATCTTCTTCTCCGCAAGTAACCTCTTTGTGGTTACCAAGTATTCCGGTCTCGATCCGGAAGTGGATACCCGCTCCAAGATCAACCCGCTCGTGGTGGGCGTAGATTTTGCTGCTTTCCCCAAGAGCCGCGGATTCAACTTCGGTGTAAATCTCTCATTTGAGTAATGGTGAGAGTGAATAGAACTCACTCAATCTAATCTATTAATAATAAGAAATATGAAAGCAAAATATATAGCTATCATCTGCCTCTCGGCGCTCACGTTCGCTTCGTGCGATTTCTTCGAATCCAGCAGCCCCTCTGCGCTCGAACCCAAAGACGTGTTCTCTAATGCAACTCGCACCGAGCAGGCTATCTTTGCGGTGTATAACCTCATGGGTTCCAACAATAGTTATCGCAACCGTATCGCATGCGGCTTTGCCGGACTTAACACCGACGCGGAGTGGTCAACACAGTCTCTCTCCTCTACTGCCGGCGCGCGCGCGCTCGTATTATATAATTGTGGTGTAACCAACGACCGTATCTCCAGTACCAGCGGCAGTGACATCTGGTCGTATCTTAACACCATGATCGAGCGCTCTAACAACATCATCGAGGGCCTCGAAGCCTATGGCAATTATGAGCATAACGACACCATGGCCTACTTCTTGGGTGAGGCACTTTTCCTCCGCTCGTTTGCTTATTTGGAGATGGTGAAGTATTGGGGTGACGTACCGGCTCGCTTTGAGTCGATTGCTAAGAATCCCGATGGTGTAAAGACCCCAAAATCCGACCGCAATCTCATCTATGAGCAGATTCGCATCGACCTCAAGCGTGCAGCTGAACTCATGCCTTGGTCGCCTGATGTAGTGGCTCCGGCTGCTAAGAACAACGTAGGCCGCGCCAATCGTGCTGCTGCCCTTGGTTTGCTCGCTCGCGCCGACTTAATGTATGCTGGTAAGGCTGTGCGTCCGGGTGCAGATGGCAGAAACGTGAAAGACGAGACTGAGTATGCAGTGGTATATAATATCGCTGATGGTGCCGAGCGCAAAGCTGTATATGAAGAGGTGCTCTGGGCTTGCGCACAAATCATCAATCAAGAAGACTACAAGCTCGCTGATGACTTTGTTGAGCCTTTCCGCCAGATTTGTATGAACGTAACCGCTTATTCTCAAATGGAGCACATCTGGGTGATGCCGTTTAAGGATGGTGCACGCGGACAAGTACTGAATTATAACGCTCCGAAACTTTCATCGGATGCTACCGGCACCGTACCTGGTCATTTGCCCGGTTTCGGAACTGGCGGCTCGTCGAACGGTAGCATCTGCGTCAGCCCCTATCTAATCAGCCGTTTTGAGGAGGGTGATGCCCGCATGAAAGTGACCATTGTACCCGGTCAGTGGGAATACAACGATGGTACCTCTGAGTCGTCAAACGATACTGTTAGAGGTTATATCTTCCCCCGCCATGGCGCAGCGGAGTCGAAGCTCTATCAGAAGCATACCCAGGCCAACAATTTCTATCTCGGCAAGTATCGCTTCGAGTGGTTTGGCGAGGGAGGTGGTTTGCTCACCGCTACCGATGATGGCGTGGATTTCCCCATCCTCCGCTATGCCGATGTGCTCTTGATGTTTGCTGAGGCAGAACTCGGTGATAACGAGAGCGGTAAACCTGCCAACACCACCGGCCTATCCGGCTTGGATCAGCTTAATAAAGTGCGCAAGCGTGCGCATCTGGCTGAGCTCGGTACGTATTCGTTTGAGGATATCGAACGCGAACGTGCACTTGAACTCTGTGGCGAGTATGTGCGCAAATATGACCTCATGCGTTGGGGCATGCTTCGTCAGCGCATGGTGGATACGCAGAATTTCATCCGTCAGATGGCTGCCGATGGCACCCGTCATGAACTCGGATATGGCGACACCTTATTCTATAAGTACACTTGGTCGGAGAAGATTCAAGGCTATGAAATCGACTCCCTCTATGGTTTGCATAAAGGGCAAACGAATCGTCAGCCTTACATGACCCGCGAAAACGGATGGCAGGCTAAGGATATCTATAATTCTGATAGCAAGGGCTTTGTGCTCAGTGAGAATAACTACCCCATCTTCGAGAAAGAGGAGCAGCTTGAAACGCGCCAATATTGGCCCATCTTCCAGCACAATATCACTGCTGCTGGTACCGAAGTGCTCTGGAATAACTACGGTTATGGTCAGTAACCAACCTCCCCCGCGGCTGCCCGCGGGGGCAATGGTTATTATTGTATCATGGGTGGGGTCTTAAATTTTCACTCGCTTACATGATAAGGTGGGTTCACAATGATATTAGTTACAAATCAATATTTTAGCACCCAACTACGAAAAATGAAATCCTTTTTGCAAAGGCTTACACTACTTCAAAAGCCAATAATTTCTTTGTTTTCAATCACTCCATTGAGAGCATTACAATCGCTAGCTTCTTTATGGATATCGTTATCGCTAACGCTCCCCCTCTCCGCTTGCGGCGACCCGGAACAGCCGGAGCCACCAACTACTGACCCCACATTAGTAGCGGCATGCTCGTATATCCGCGGTGGTGGAGCTGATGCTACTGGTGGCGAGGGTGGTGCAATCTACTTCGTTACCCGACTCGATGATGAGATCGACCCCTCTACCGGCAAGGCAGAGGAGGGCACGCTCCGCTATGCGGTAGAAGAAGGGGAACCGCGCGTGGTGCTTTTTCGCATAGCGGGCACTATTCACCTCTCTAAGCCTCTCGTTATCCGTAAAGGAAACATCACCATCGCGGGACAGTCCGCCCCAGGCGACGGCATCTGCATTGCCGATTACCCGTTGCAAGTGAACGGTGCAGACAATGTGATTATCCGCTTTATACGCGTGCGTCTCGGTAATGAGTCGCTTAAGGAAGACCCCTCTAAGGACTACGATGCGGTTTCAGTAAACGATGCTTCGCACGTAGTACTCGACCATCTCTCTTGCTCGTGGTCGGTGGATGAATGCGTGTCCTGCTATGGCAATACAGATTTCACCCTCCAATACTGCTTCATCACAGAGAGCTTACGCAATGCAGGGCATACCAAAGGTGCACATGGTTATGGCGGTATATGGGGTGGCGAGAGGGCTTCGTTTCACCACAACTTGTTAGCTCATCACGACAGCCGAAATCCGCGTTTTTGCCATGATTACGTTAATAAATTGGCTGGACCAATCGATTATGTCTGCAATGTAGTCTATAATTGGGGTGGCAATTCTACTTATGGTGGTGAGGGCACTACTGCTGGTGGCGGCGGAAGGAAAGTCAATTTCGTAGGCAACTACTACCGTCCAGGTCCTTCTACCAAGAGCAGTGTACGTGCGCGCCTCTGTAATCCTACTACAACCTGCTCCAACTGCACTGCCAAATATCCAGGTGAGGTGTTGCCCATGCAGTTGTATCTAATGGGGAATATCATGGATGGCTCCGATGAAGTAACGGCCGATAACTGGAAGGGCATTCATCCAGATCAGAGCGATAAACTCGACCTCTGCCGCGCAGCAGAATCGTTCAGTTTCCCTAACAGCCTGCTGGCTGGCAATACGGAGTCTGCCTCTGAGGCGCTCGAAGTAGTGGCTGAGAAAGGCGGCTGTTCTCTCGTGAGAGATGCGGTAGATAAGCGGATCGTAAGCGACCTTCAGAGTGGCTCCGGATCGCTCATAGATACCCCCAATCAGGTGGGAGGATGGCCCGAACTCAAAGGCGAACCTGCAATTGATACCGACCGCGATGGCATTCCCGATGAATGGGAGGAAGCGCATGGGCTCAATCCACGTTCGTTTGCAGACCATAAGGCGCAAACACTTGTGCCCGGACACACGAATCTGGAGGTATATCTCTGCGACATCGTCAAGCACCTCTATTAATTGAGGCGCTCTCTGCGCTCCATTCCTCTCTTTCTCTGCGCTCCTTTCTTGGCGGTGAGCGTTTCTATAATGGGACGTGTTACGTTCCCTCCCCTCTTTAATAGGAACTTCAGAACGCTTTGCCGAATGAGATGGCATGTTTTTTGTAGCATAGTTTTAAAAAATCCATTGTATATGAAGAAAATCTACTTCTTTATTGCTGCACTCTTTGCAGCGCTCACGCTCAATGCACAAGTGGGCTTTGATTACCGCAATGGCGGTTTGGGGGATGCCATTAAAGGTGGCGAACTCATTGAAAACGAAACGAATATCACTATTACAGAATCCTCAGCGGGTAAGTACGATATTAAGGTAACCAGTGGTTCGTACAACGAGACAGGCGAATGCTCGTTTGAGATTGGCGGTATCACGTTCTGGTATAAGAACTCCAACGATGGTACCACGGCATGGAAAACTTACAAAACCTACATCCAGCCCAATGGCAATAAGCGCAAGATTGTTATTCCAGTAGTGGGTGGTCAGGAAGTGCGTATCTACGTGCAAGATTCGCTACCAGGCGTAGCTGTAGAGGGCGCTACCGTATCGACCATAGACTTGGTTGCTTGGGGTACGAACAAAGACGCTTATACTACCCTTACGGCAGCTGCTGATGCAGAGGAGATTGTAATATGGTCTGATGACCGTTCTGAGTCGTATACTGCCAAAAAGTTCAAGTTGGGTGCTGTCATCCTCTCAGATTCCTCCACTTCCCTTGACCAGATGGATGCTCGTAAAGCCATCAAGATTATCGAGAATGGACAACTGATTATTATCCGCGATGGCATCCGCTACAACGCCCTTGGTACCCAACTTTGATTTTTTTATACGACAACAAATCCGGTTCTGAACATGCATGTACCTATATCAGCCTATGCTCCAGGTTGCGTACTAAAGGTAGAAATAAGGAGCGACTAATTAGCTCATTTAAGTGTAGTGCATATAGTAAGGACTGTAATTCCGTTTGGAGTTACAGTCCTTTACTGTATTCGGCATGAGCATTGCCTAATGTGTGTAAGTTTTAAGTCATCCTAATATGGGAAAGGCTACAGCCCATGGCAAGGGTGTCTATCTATCCTAAGGTCCGTTTATGGGGCGGATGAATACGTGACAAAGGATACGCGCGGGTGATTAGTGAAAGAGATGGAGGAACTCGCGTGGAACGGGCGTCTCAAAATGCAGGGTCTCTTCCGTCACGGGGTGGATAAATTCCAAAATGCGTGCATGGAGCGCAAGGCGGTCAATGGGTGCTTCTGCAAGGCCGTATTTCCGGTCAGAGAGCACAGGATGTCCGATAGACGCGAGGTGCACGCGAATCTGATTGGTGCGTCCCGTTTCGAGATGAAGCTCTACGAGCGAGCAGTTCTTCTCTTCAGAGCGACGAATCACCTTGTAGTGCGTGATGGCCAGTTTGCCACCATTGTCGGTAGGCGATGAATAGACCATTGTAGAACGTGGATCTTCTGTTAGCCACGAACGAATAGTACTTTCGTCTTTTTTAACAATACCATTTGCTACTGCTACATAGGTGCGATTTGTTACAATCTGCCTCCAGTACGTACGCATATACTCCTGCAAGTCTTGCTTCTTGGAGAAAACGAGCAAACCGGAGGTCTCGCGATCCAAGCGATGCACCACGAAAATGCCGTTTCGTCGGTTCTCTCGTCTTACGTAATCAAGCAGGATAGAGAAGGCCGTCGTTTCGGTAGCACCCGGATGAGCAGCTACGGTAAGCAGGCCGCATTTCTTCTCCACCACAATCAGATAATCGTCTTCATACACGATGCGAAGCTTAGGATGCACCAGCGTTTGGTTGCCTCTTCCTGGCTGGATAACCACCTCATCGCTGGGGTTAACCTGCATATCCATGCGCGTTTGGATAGCGCCATTCACTTGCACTATTCTGCGCGAGAGCATATTTTTGATACTGGTGCGGGTCATGCCGCCCATTTTATGTTCGAGGAAATCACCTAAGAGGTTTACTTCTCGAACGCGGAGAGAAGTAGGTTGCTTTTTCATATACGGGAAAATGCGCTTAATGACAGAAGCCAATACATAGCGGAACTCATCAGCTACAAAGGCTGAAGAGTAAGAAAAAGAAAGCCCCGACTGAGTCGAGGCTTTCGAGCATATTAGTGACGCTTACGATTGCCGTAGCGAGACATGAACTTATCAACGCGACCTGCGGTATCCACAAGCTTCGACTTACCGGTATAGAAGGGGTGCGAAGTGTTGGAGATTTCCAGCTTGAAGAGCGGATAGGTTTCGCCATCGATTTCAATGGTGTCTTTGGTAGCAGCGGTAGAGCGGCTGAAGAAGTAGTCACCATTGGACATATCTTTGAAAACTACCACGCGGTAGTTCTCGGGATGAATACCCTGTTTCATAATTCGTTTGTTAAAAAAAATTCGTTAATGGTTACTATTATTCAGCAACAACCTCAAAGTTAATAACTGCCTTTACGTCTTTGTGCAGACGTGCCTCAGCGGTGTAGCTGCCGAGCTCCTTGGGAGCCTCCGTGATGGTGATGATCTTGCGGTCGATGGTGATACCAGCAGCCTCGAGCGCTTCAGCGATTTGAGCGTTGGTGATCGTACCGAAGATTGCGCCGTTCTCGTTAGCTTTAGCGCTAACGGTAAGCTTCATAGCTTCGAGTTTCTGAGCGAGCTCCTGAGCGTCAGCAAGCATCTTTGCGAGCTTGTGAGCGCGCTGCTTGAGCTCTTCAGCGAGCATCTTACGAGCCGACTCTGAAGCGATTACGGCCATCTTATTAGGAATGAGGTAGTTACGGCCATAGCCGTCACGAACTTTTACGATATCGTCTTTGTAGCCAAGATTCTTGACGTCTTGCTTAAGAATTACTTCCATTGTTCAATTCGTTTTAAAGGTGAATACTTGGTTAATTATTTAAGAAGATCGGTAACGTATGGCAGGAGAGCGAGATGGCGAGCACGCTTAACGGCCTGAGCCACCTTGCGCTGATACTTAAGCGAGGTACCGGTGATGCGACGAGGAAGGATCTTGCCCTGCTCGTTGAGGAACTTCTTGAGGAACTCGGGATCCTTGTAGTCGATGTACTTAATGCCAGACTTCTTGAAGCGGCAATACTTTTTCTTCTTGTTATCTTGCTGATGAGGGGTAAGATAACGAATCTCTTGATTTTCTGCTGCCATGATTTAAGCCTCCTCTACTTTAGCGGTTTTGTTAATACGTTTCTGAGCATACTCGAATGCGTATTTATCGAGGCGGAAGGTCAAGAAGCGAACGACCTTCTCATCACGACGATAAGCAGTTTCGAGAGTTGCGACAACTGAAGGTTCTGCATCGAACTGAAGTACGGCATAGAATCCCGTTGTTTTGCCTTGGATAGGGTAAGCAAGCTTCTTCAAACCCCACTCCTCACGGTTCAAGATGGTTGCGCCATTCTTGGTGAGAAGATTCTCGAATTTGTCAACAGCTTCCTTCATCTGAGGTTCAGACAAAACGGGAGTCAAAATGAAAGCTGTTTCGTAATGATTCAACATAAAATTTTGATTATTAATGAGTTATAGTTAATAAATAGCCCGTTTGTTGGTACGAGCCCACAAAACGGACTGCAAAGGTACTACTTTTTTTTGGAATACGCAAATTTTTTCAGAAAAAAATGTATTTTTCCTAATAAAGAGCATGATTATCCTTCATTCATTATATGTACGTGAAGTTATCCTTACTCTAAAATGTGTAACGCTCGCTTCGCTCACTGTTTGTAACGTCACCCTTACTCTAAAATGTGTAACGCTCGCATTGCTCGCTGTTTGTAACGTCCTTACTCTAAAATGTGTAACGTTTGTAACGTTTGTAACGTTTTGACATAAATGCAAACGCGTTTCATCGCTGCGAGCCTTGCTGCTCGCTTGTAGTGATATCGCAGCAGTTTGCTGCGATTCTCGTATTGTTCGTTGGCAGGACGGGATAGCTCCCTATATTATCTCCGTCCTATTATCCGCTGCTTTAAAAGCTGAGTGCGCTATCCTCCCGGACTGCGCACTCTTGATTGTATGAAAAACGTTGCA
>CAMGMU010000042.1 GCA_946059305.1 uncultured Bacteroidales bacterium
CCAGGAAAGAGTCTATGTTTGCGGAAACTGTCTACTTTCTTAGGAAAAATAGTATTAACCTGTCTACTTTTTTTAGGAAAAGACAACCTAAAAAAATTATGGCTCTTTGATAGAAAAACAATGTGTACTACCTCTATAAATGTAAACAAACAATTAGTATGTGGGATTGAATAAAATAAATCCCTTTTTCCTTAAAAAATTGAAAATTATGAAAACAAGAATCTTTAATTTGCTGATTCTCGATGAAAGTGGCAGCATGAGTAGTATTGAAAAACAGGCAGTGGATAGCGTAAACGAGACGCTACAGAGTATTCGTTCCGCGCAAAAGAAGTATGAGGATCAGGAGCATTATGTAAGTTTTGTAACCTTCAATAGCGATGGTATTAAGTTGGTTCTTGATTGCGTGGAAGCGAAATCAGTGGAAGATATCACCCCGGCTCAATTCAATCCCGCTTGTTGCACACCGCTCTATGACGCTATTGGCAAGTCGGTTACCGAACTGAAGAAGAGCGTGGCAGAAAATGATAAGGTGTTGGTCACAATTATCACCGATGGTTATGAGAATGCATCCGAAGAATACAACCAAACCAGCATCAAAGCGCTAACGGAAAAACTGGAGAAGGTTGGTTGGACGTTCACCTACATTGGTGCCAATCAAGACGCGATGGCAGTATCAAGCAGCTTGGGAATAAAGAACGCGATGAACTTCGAAGCAACGGTGTGTGGCACGATGATGATGTCGAAAAAATTGACTGCTTCTCGTGCGCGCTGGTTTGAGCGCGTGGCAGATGGCGATGCCACCGCCAACGAAGGCTTCTTTGAAGAATAATCCATATAACATCCTAAAGAAGAAGTACAATCGAGCATTTACTCTCGACAATTGGAAGCAAAACTGCACTAAACGAGTGCCACAGATTTTTTAATAAAGAACCCTAAAAGAAAGAAATACGAATGAAAGTTGATGAATTTTCGAAGGCAGTAAGCAATCATGCCGTTGTGATAGCAGTTATTCGCGAGACTGCACATGCGGTGCATGCACATGTCAACCAAATGTATGACAAGCAGCATCCTTATGGTTTTCATCTTGATATGGTGGCGGATGGCGTAAGCCGATTTGGCTATGCCGTTTGCCTTCAAGAAGAGGATATTATCCCTTTGTTCTTTGGAGCTTATTTCCACGATAGCATCGAAGATGCTCGTCTCACATATAACGATGTGATGCATATAGCCAAGCAATGGATGAGCGATGAGCAGGCGCTAATGGCTGCGGAGATGGTGTATGCGTTGACCAACGAGAAAGGGCGTACTCGTGCTGAACGAGCCAACGATAAGTACTATCAAGGCATTCGTGATACGCCCTATGCACCTTTTCTCAAACTGGCAGATCGTCTGGCTAACTTCAGCTATTCAAACACCCATTCCAATGATAGTAACTACCACATGAGACAGGTATATCGGGCAGAGCTCCCGCATTTTCTGGAAGCCATCCGTTCCGGCCACTCAGATATTCGCTTCTCCCTTCCTGAAGAGATGGTAAAGGAACTGGAGGGTTCTTATTGATTATCGGCATGCCGATTGCTTGTCTTTTGGATTGGTCCTCAAAAATTCGCGAATAGTATTCGCTATCAACGAATAATACGCGCTACTTTGAAGCGATAGAACGCGCGCTACGCTATCTCCGCGAGGTGATGTGGAAGCAGGCTTGCTTGTATTCGTATTTGACGTAGATACGTCCTGCGCGTTGCTCATTGAGTAGTACCTGACCGAGGGCCAGTTTGAGGTTATCTTCAGTCATGTAATCGGCCGAACGATCGTTTTTATCGAACCTTCGATAAGTGATGTCAAAAGTAGTTCCATAGCGGTGGGCACTATTGGATGTAGCGTTGATGTTTCCGCTCCGCTGTAGGTTACGTACAGAGGCATCCGTGCGGGTGACGGATGTAACGATGAAGCGATAGTGTGGGCAGCCGTTTCGCTCTAAAATATCGGCAAAGCCCTCTCCGATGCGGTTGAGTTCCTCAGCCGCATTTGTTGTGAGGTAGGGAAGAGAGTGTTCAAGTTCATCTACCATATAGTTATGGCAGGTGCGAATCTTGCGCATGCGAGCTTTCTGCTTGCGCAGCTCTTCTTCATTAGCACATGGCCGTATTCCTACCGCTTGCGCTGCCTCTAAATGAGTGGCGTTAGGGGTGTTAAACTGTCGTGAATAGGAGAACGTGCGCCCGGGATATGACCGTAATACGCCTTTCTCTTGCGATGCTTTTATGCTCTCATGCGTCTCCTCGGAAGTGAGGGAGGGGGTGGCTCTATTCCCCCTCATCCAAAGGCTAAGATAGACGATTACAAAGCACGCCACCAACGCCACCACCAGCCATCCCACCCAGCGGGGGGCGGAATAGCGGTAGGACATTAAGGTGCGAGTATGTTGCTCGCGCTTATTTGGGTGATTATTTACAGGCAACATGTTTATTCGTCAAGCAGCGCATGCAAACGCTGCCGGCAGACTTATTGACAGATTTCGATGATGAGCGGAGCAATCTGCGAGTTGTCCATATATCCGGAGAAACGTTCAGCACCTACCCCGATAGCGAAGACCGGCACGGCAGCTGCTGAGTGGGAGTGGGTCGTCCATCCTACCTTAGCATGCTTATTGAGCAAACCCATCGCTTCCTTACAAATCGGATAGATGTTGTCGTTATACATGCTGGAGGTAGTTTGCGCATTTTTCTTCATCTCCTTGAAAGTCTTTAGAAGTTGCGCATTTTCCTCTTCGGTTAGATTCACGTTGCCGTATAACCCCAATTCCTGATTAAAGAACGCCTTAACTTGATCAAACGTCAGTTTCTTACCATACTGTTTATAGAGCTCTTCGAAGCGGCTGTTGATACTCGAAATTGAACCTTTCTGATTATCAAGCAGGTCTAAGTGAAGCACATATTTATCATTTCCAAGAGCTAAACCACCGGTCTCATGGTCGGCCGTCACGATAATAAGCGTCTCATCGGGATGGCTCTGATAAAACTCATAAGCCATCTGAATGGAGGCATCAAATTCTATCACCTCCTGTATGGCAGAAGCGGCATCGTTGGCATGATTAGCCCAGTCTATTTGTCCGCCCTCAACCATCATGAAGAAGGGGTCTCCAGAAGCGGTAAGCATCTCCATCGCACATTTGGTAATTTGCGGGAGTGTGAGCGCATTGGGCACGCGGTCAATGGCGTATGGAATATGGCCCTCGCCCGGTTTGGTGCGGTCCTGACCTTCGTTTTTTTGAATCAGGATGACCTGCTCTTTTCCGCCAGCAATGAAACTCTGTGCCTCCTCAATGCCGTGAGCAAACACATAGCCTGCCTGCTCTGCGTAGTCATAGAGGTTGGTGCTTGAGGGATTTTTGGGGTCAACGGGTTGGTAAAACGATGATCCACCGAAGAAGTTGAATCGTGAGTCAGCAAGTTGCTTGCCGATAGTGTAATAACTATTGCGATTGGCTGATTGCCCGTAGAAAGCACCTGGTGTGGCATGATCAATAGATACGGAGGTCATGAGGCCCACCTTGTAACCGCGCTCTTGGAGGATTTCCGCGATGGTTGGCACATGTTCGCCATTGGCATTCAGACCGAGCACGTTGTTTTTGGTTTTCTCACCCGAAGCCAAGCAGGTGCCAGCAGCCGATGAGTCAGTGATGGAATTAGAAGTGCTGAACGTAGTAGCTGTACCGTAATGCGGGAATTGCGTCATACACAGCGGTTTGACGCCTATCTCACCATTACGCTGAGCCAAGTACATCTCTGTAAGAAGAACCACATTGGGGCCCATGCCATCACCGATGAAATAAAACACATACTTAGCTTGACCAAACGAAAGAATGGTGGTCAATAATAGCAAAAGAAGAATAGAAGACCTACGCATAAACTAATATTTTTAGGTTAATATTTCGAAATAATTTGGAATCCATTTTTCTGCATTCAAACTACAAAAATAATGCTATTTTTGTCATTGAAGTGGGCTTCTCTTTGTTTTTTTTCTTAAAAATTTGATGCAAAGGTACAAATTTTTTGCGGAATTGGCAAATTTTTTGTACTTTTGTGCCGAAAAAAAATTTTTTCTATGCTGAATAATCAACATTCAACCTCATTTTTCCTGTTCTTATGCCTGTTTTTGGCAATGCCGCTGGCAGGCAATGCAGACGTCAGCCCGGAGACGCTTGCTAAGCGTGCAAAACGCAAAAATATGACGCTCAAAGAGTGGAACACCGATGCTGCCAGCCGCACCAAGTGGCTCGACCATCTGACCGTCTATGATGCCGAGGGGCGGAAGGTGGAAGAGATAGAGTATGCCGTTTATGGACAAGTGTGGCGGGTGGTTACGGAGTACGACGAACAGGGACAGGTGAGCCGTGAAGTGGAATACGACGGCAAGAACAGGCCCGTGAGAATCCGTAAGTATGAGTACAACGACAATGGTACCAAACACAAGCAATATAACTATCTACCCAACGGCAAACTATATTCCGTGAAGGTGTTTGAATATACGTTCTCTGAAGATTGATTCCTTTAGCTGACATATTGAGCCGTATGAGTCCCATCAGTCTGAGTGAGATGGAGGCCGTAAAACTGATGAACCGACTCGACACGAAATACGTGACTTCGATGGCGCATGTTCGTCAGGTGTTGCTTTTGGCAACTGACCAATATTTCGTGCAGGAGATAGAGGGCAAACGCATAGCTGCTTACGACACCTTATATTATGACACACCTGCTCTCGAAATGTACATAGAGCATCATAACCGACGTCTGGTGCGCCAGAAAGTGCGCATCCGCACGTATGTTGGCAGTCCGTCCCATTTATCCGAAACAGGAGATCTAACGTTTCTTGAAATCAAAAATAAGAATAACCGAGGGCGAACAAAGAAAAAGCGCATAGAAGTGAGAAGTCAAGATGTGATTGCTTCCCCCTCCGATTCAGTGAACGCATTTATGCAAAAACGATGTCGGTACAGTTGCGAGCAGCTGATGCCCCAATTACGAACAGCCTTCCGCCGCATTACGCTCGTCAGTAAGCAGAAAAACGAACGGTTGACCATTGATTTTACGCTCCATTGGAGCAATATCCGTACGGGTATAGAGGTGCAATTGGAGCCGCTCGTAATCATCGAACTAAAGCGCAATGGGCTCACCTATTCGCCCATGACCGACATCCTTAGGCAGTTGCGCATCAAGCCCATGAAAATCTCCAAGTATTGCATTGGCACTGCCCTGACTAACCCCGACGTGAAGCAAAACCGATTCAAACAAAAAATCCGAAAAATACAACGAATCCTCGCTCATGAGGACGCAAATTAACTTATGATTCAAGAAGATATTTATACAATGCAAGACCCGAGTATTGCTCAGGAGTTTGCCGATTATGCTACGGTGCCAACTTTTCTTGGCTCACCTATTTTTGAAGCCGACAGCGTGCTTAACCTAATCATTCGTTTTTTGTTTAACCTATTCGTGGGGTTTGTGCTCGTCAGGCTTGCTTATTATCCCAAAGCTCGACGAAAAGATTGGTACGTGACATTCATGCTTTTCAGCAGCACCATGTTCCTCTTGATATTCCTGATGGAAAACGTGAAGCTGCAGATTGGTTTTACTTTGGGTTTGTTTGCCATCTTCGGCATGATTCGCTACCGTACAGAGGCTGTACCTATCCGCGAGATGACCTATCTGTTTGTGGTGATCGGTATGTCTGTGATTAATGGTTTGGCGATGACGGTGAGCATTGTAGAATTGGTACTTACTAACCTCTTCCTCGTGGGCCTTTGCTTTATCATAGAGCGGTTGGTTGGCAATACGCGACAGACATCCAAAATTATTCTTTACGACAATATTAACCTTATTCAGCCGGAGCATCGCGAGGAAATGATTGCAGACCTTGAGAAGCGAACCGGCATCCGAGAAATTCAAAACGTGGAAATAGGACATATTGATTTCCTGCGTGATGTGGCGTATGTAAAAGTGTATTACCAATTGCAAGATCATGAGCCTTGCACGATTAACGACCAAATCAAACCCAAGCCATGAGAGCATATAGCATACAATTTAGATGGTTACCCGAGCTACTCGTTGCGCTTGGGCTGCTGATAGCAATGCCGTTTTCGATTGCCCAAACGCATCAGATGGAGGCGGGATTTCCTGATACCGTTAATTTTCATCAATTAGAATTGCGTCAGGAAGTGAGCTGGACAAAGAAATTGCCGGCGGGATTCGATGTGGGTCTTGAAGAGGAACTCCGTGAGGTAATCTATAGTCCCAATGATGACCCCGCTGCGTATTTCTCCAAATGTTATACCACGCTAAATGTGGGATATAAAATGCTTGCCCTGCAGTCGATTAATACTGGCTATAAATACGGCTTGAAGTTGGACTTGGGTTACACGCTGAAATTCAATGCTTACAGTCTGCAGAAAGCGCTCGACAAGGATTATTCTGGTGCGCTGGCAGCCAACAAATGTTTGCAGCACAGGCCATACGTTTCGCTGTCGGGCAGCATGAATTTCGGGCAATGGAAACTGAGTTTGAAAGAGACGTATCGCGTGAATTTCCGGCTCGACTCCGTGATGGTGGCAGATAAATGGAATCCAGCGATACGTGTGGCGGAGAAGAACCCCCATCTGATGGAAATGAAATCACGCTTGCGTGTTGACTATTCGTTGCTGGGAAAGCCCATCAAGTTTTTTTGCTATGGCGAGGCAACGGCTACGCTCAATGAGCCCGATTGCCCATGGATTAATAGCGAAGGAAAACCGCTCTATGGTGGGCAATATCTGAGGAGCGCAAAGGCGTCAGTAGGCGTAAGGTGGCGTATAGATCAGATAAGCACGCTGAGTTTCAGTTATGTATATTATTTTAAACAAGACAGAGACATCAATATCAATGGTAAAAATAGTAGCAGTAAGCAGAACGTGGAACTCACGATGGAGCGCGTTCATACTCATGCTATTGTGATTGCTTATGAAATCAATCAGTAATGGTGGACGTTATTCATTCCACCCCTAAAAAAATAATATATGAAGAATCGCTTATTTTTATCTGCTACGGTTGTTTTTGCCGTATGCATGCTCCTGCTCCCTGCTGATGCGCTTGCATGGGGGCAAAAAGGACATCGTATTGTTGCGCAAATCGCATATGACCACCTGAGCCCAGTGGCTCGATGCCGCATCAACAAGGTGCTTGGCGCGCGCGAGGGGGCTGTGTATGTAGCCAATTGGGCTGACGAACTTAAGTCTGATACGATCTATAAAGAATCGGACGACTGGCATTACCAAGATCTCAACCCCGGCATGACCGATGAGGAGGTGATTGCTACGCTCACAAACTATCCCACTGAGGGAGGCAACCTCTTCCGCGTGAAAGACAGCCTCATTGCTGAGCTCCGTAAAAATCGCAATTCAGAGGTCAACCTGCGTTTTATCATTCACTTCATGGGCGACCGTTTCTGCCCAATGCACACCGCTCATCTCGACGATCTCGGTGGCAACAAAGTAAAGATGAAATGGTATGGACAAAACACCAATCTGCACTCTGTATGGGATGCGAAGATTATTGATAGTCAAGGCTATTCTTATACCGAATATGCGCGTTATCTTGAAAACAAATACCGCAAGGAGCGCCGTGCAATCATGCAACTTACTGAAGAGGAGATAGTCGTTCAGAACTACCGCCTCTGCGATTCAATCTACGCCTATCAACAGACGTGGAATGGCAATGCCTACCATTATGTATATCATTGGAAAGACAGCATGGAACGCCAACTTTATATCGCTGGTATTCGGCTTGCCATGCTGCTGAATGAGCTGTATTGATATCGTTGCTTATTCTATCACTTCTCCGATAAGGGTGGCAGCGGTGCAGCTGAGGATACGAACGTTCACCAACTCGCCAATATGACGCCCTTTGCGCGGAATAATGACCGTCTTATATTGGCTGGTGCGGCCATACATATCCTCGTGGGAGCGCTTTGAATAGCCTTCTACGAGGATTTCAAATGTTTTGCCAATATCGCGCCTATTGCTCTCAAGCGAGAGTTGATTTTGTAATGTGATAATCTCGTTGAGTCTGCGCACTTTCTCTTCTTCGGAGATATTGTCTGGCAGATTCTTCTGCGCAAATGTGCCCGGACGCTCTGAGTACTTAAACATAAAGGCCGTATCGAATCCAACCTCTCGCATTAAACTGAGTGTTTGAGCATGATCCTCAAGCGTCTCATCGTGGAACCCGCAAAAGACATCAGTGCCTATAGTGGCTTCTGGCAGAATGCGACGAATGGCCGCGATGCGATCAAGATACCATTCGCGGGTGTATTTGCGGTTCATCAGTTTGAGGATATGATTAGAGCCGGACTGTACCGGAAGGTGGATAAACTTGCAGAGATTGGGGTATTGGGCAATCACTTCAAGTGTACGGTCTGACATGTCCTTCGGATGGCTGGTTGTGAAGCGGATACGCATGTCGGGTACTGCTTGTGCTACGATTTCCAACAAGGAAGGGAAATCCACAACTGTTCCGTTTTCTGCTGTGAACTTGTATGAGTTAACGTTTTGTCCGAGGAGGGTAAGCTCTTTGTAACCTCGTGCTTCCAAGTCGCGAATCTCGCTGAGAATAGACTCTACATCGCGCGAGCGCTCGCGACCGCGAGTATAAGGTACTACGCAATAAGAGCAGAAATTATTGCATCCGCGCATGATGCTTACGAAACCCGAGATGGTCTTACCGATACGTGCAGGCATAATCTCTCGGTAGGTTTCCGTGGTGGATAAAGTTACGTTGATGGCGCGTTCACCCATTTCGCATTGCGCGAGCAAATTCGGTAAATCCATGTAACTGTCAGGACCGGCTACGAATTGCACGCCATGCTCCGTAAGCAACTCCTCTCCCATACGCTCCGCCATGCAGCCAATTACGCCGATAGTCTTCTTCTGCTTGAGCCTGCGCTCATCTGCATGTAACGCTTGCAGACGAGAGAGAATCTTCTGCTCTGCATTGTCGCGAATAGAGCAGGTATTGAGCATTATTACATGAGCTTCTTCAACCGATGTGGCAGGTTCGAAATCGGCTGTCTGCATAATAGAGGCTACTACCTCCGAGTCGGCTACGTTCATTTGGCAGCCGTATGTTTCGATAAAATAGGTCTTCTTCATTGCTTTTGAGGATATGAGGAAAGAGTTTCTTTTAACTACGGTTTTTGTGGATTCCGATTAGAAAACTTGCAAAATTACTAATTTTTTCTGAATTTTAGTGTTTTTTTTGTAAAAAAACGTATCATTTTGAAAAAAAACGGCAAAAAAGTTATTTTTTTCTTGCCCAATTCAAAAATTAGCAGTATCTTTGCACTCGAAAACAAATAAAATTTTCATAGTTAAGGTTTAGGTTTAATGGCAACGAGAGGCTGGGAAGTTTCTCGTTGTTTTTAGCACTAAAACCCTAACATGGAAATTTTCTTTTTATAAATATAGTTATGAAAAAGGATAAAGATACGAATTGCCCTATAACTGAGGCACAGAACGATATCGATCTCACTGACCCTGAAGCAGCTCGCAAAGCATTCATAGCCAGTGAGATTTTCACAAGAAAATATTAACATGCCCATTCTTCCAATGGGCACCAAATTATTAATACCAAGACATGGCAACTATCTACATGACTGCAGAAGGTCTGCAGAAGCTGAAAGAGGAGCTCCAGTTCCTTGAAAGTACGGAGCGCCCGCGCGTTATCCGCGCTATCGCTGAGGCCCGTGAAAAAGGCGACCTGAGCGAGAATGCAGAATACGACGCTGCAAAAGAAGAGCAGAGTAATCTCGAAAGCAAGATATCTCAGCTCAAAGCACAAATGGCGGAAGCTCGTATTATCGATGAGACCCGCATCAACACCAACGAAGTTCAGATTCTCACGAAAGTGAAAATCAAGAATGTTAAGAATGGTGCTATTAAGACCTATCATCTCGTTACCGAAGGTGAGGCCGACATTGCTGCCGGTAAACTATCTGTGACTACGCCTATAGCCAAGGGACTCCTCGGCAAAAAAGTGGGTGATGTTGTAGAGGTGAAAGTGCCTGCTGGCATCATGACGTTTGAAATTCTCGAAATTGGACTCTAACTTAAAAGCGAGCATTATGCTCGCTTTTTTGTTACTTTAAGGTGGGTTCGCAAATTAGCTATAATACTTGTTACCCACAATAATGAATAGTTTTTCTTAAGTGGGAATTTTTAGAACCCACCTTTAAATATCATAATTATGACTCTTTTTACTCGAATTATCAATGGTGAAATCCCGAGCTACAAGGTAGCTGAGGATGACCGCTATTATGCTTTTCTTGACATCAATCCGCTCAAAGCTGGCCATACGCTCGTTATTCCTAAGTTGCCAGAGCCGGAGGCTGACTATATTTTTGATCTTGACGATGACACGCTTCAGGGCTTGATTCTGTTTGCTAAAGACGTAGCACGCGGTATTCAAAAAGCTACCGACTGCAAACGCGTAGGAATGGCCGTTTTGGGTATGGAAGTTAACCATGTGCATATTCATCTTATCCCGCTTGATAAAGAAACCGATATGCTTTTCTCCAATCCTAAACTCAAGCTCTCCTCTGAAGAGATGGCCGAAATTGCCAACTCGATTGCTGTGGCTATTGATGGAGCGGAGTAATTATTCCCTCTCCCTCCCCATTTTGTAAAACTATAAACTGAAAATTATGCGAAAATTGTTTTTTATGTTTGTGCTTGCTCTCGCTTGCACAATGCCCATGGCTGCTCAAGTGCAGCAGATTGTAGGCGAATGGATTACGGTAGATGATAAGACAGGCGAGCAATTGTCTGTAGTGAAGATTTTTAAAGCAACGGATGGCTTGTATTATGGTAAGATTGTGAAGTTGCTAAAGGGTAATCCTGACGAAAAATGCGTGGCTTGCACAGGTGCTGATAAAGATAAACCGGTAGTTGGCCTCATAATTATCCGCGGTTTCCAAGAGAAAGATGGCAAACTCGTTGGAGGTGATAAAGGGCGCGTGTTGGACCCTGAAAATGGTAAGTTTTATTACGGGAAAATATGGCTCGAAGATGGAAATTTGATTCTTCGTGGCAGTTTGGATAAGAAGGGAATCCTCGGCCGTTCGCAGACTTGGATTCGTAAGAAATAACCTATAATTGAGAAAGGAAAAAGCTGTCTGATGCAAGTCAGGCAGCTTTTTTTTAGTGAATGTATAGTGAAGGGGCATTTGGTAGTCTGCTATGGTGAATGGCTGATTTTTTATTGAGCGTTTTTATTCCATTTCTTCGCCAAATATTCTTGTTCGGGTTGACCTGGAGTAGGGATAAGGCGCAACCAGATTTCCCCCCTTTGGGCTTTTTCTATAAGACCGAGTTCAGCATAATCCATTATAGAAGAGTATCCGCTTCTTGAGATGATGGTACGAGCTCGCATTAAGTGGGTTCGCATCAGGCCGCTGGAAAGGGTTGGCTGAATCGTAATGCCGAGGGCTGATCCATTGGCGATATGGAAAGCAGTTTGCGGGCCTCCAATCTTGCCGCGAATGAGCAGCAGACTCTCTTGTTTTTGCTTATATTCTGCTATCAGTTGTTTCTCTAATATGGTGCGCTGTGGCTCCAAGCCAGAGAGGATTGCCACCGCGTCATATTGCTCTTGAGCCTCTTCCTCCTCTTCATATTCAAAGCGCGAGAGAGGGCCTATAAAGCGAGCATTGTGAGGTAAGGGAGGCGTGTGCGAAAGGGCTCCTGAGAGGTTAGACTCAGTTTCATAATCGGGTATCCAGCAAGAAGAAAATCTGCGGATGAGTAGAGCATGTAGGCGTTGACCAAGGGGTTCCAACCAGCGCCATCCGCGAGGCATTAGGATGCGTATTTGGTGGGTAATGTAAGCAGTGGTACAGCGGTCGGAGTAAAGACCTGGACGGTTGTCGGAAATAATCAAATCAAAGGATTCGCGCTGTAAGATGAGTTGTAACGCTTGTTGATCGGCTTTTGCCCAGATAAACAGTTTGGGTAACATTTTTATGACGGCGCTCACCTGCGATTGACCGTTGCTATAGCGTAAATGAAGGGGTGCAAGCGGGTAGGCGCGTAATCCTGGAAAGCGTTTGGTGAGCATCATCAGGCTCTCTCCATCTCCGGCAAGCACCACCTCATCGCCCGCCCTAAGGTGGCGAACAATCAGCGGAAGACATCGGCTGGCGTGGCCGAGTCCCCAATTGAGTGGTGCGATTAAAATGCGCTTCATTTGCCTGAAATCAACAGCGAATCAGCAGCTAACCGAAATATTATACCCCTTCGCACGAAGAGGCGCCGCAATTTGATTCATTTCTTCGGGCGAAATTTTCTGGAGTGTTTCTACTGGCGTCTTGCGATCTATTACGTAAATCATAATCATCTCCGGATGAAGTCGATCAACGGCTTGATACCATGCTTCCAATTCTGCGGGGGTAGTGTTGTCAACATGCCCGAGGATATACTGCTCACTACGATCCGGATTGGGCTTACGCACTTCACCGCGGAGGAAACAGGTTTGCAGCGTGAATCGTCCATCGAATTGCTCAAGCAACTCCATGATTCGGCTGACGGTAAGGTCCTTATTTACGGGTTGATCAATCAATCGCATGGTGTCGTCGATAGCCGAATCGAGTTTGAGAATGCGATTATCTGCCATAAGAAGTGCGCGCACCACATCTGGGCGATGCAGTTGAGTAGAGTTGCTCAATACGGATACTTTAGCGCTTGGGCAATATTGATTGCGCAAGCTGCATGTATCAGCAATAATTCCTTCAAAATCAGGATGAAGGGTTGGCTCACCATTGCCGGAAAAGGTGATTACATCCGGCACAATACCCTCCGTTTGGAGCGCTTTCAGTTTTGCTTCAAGTGCTTCGCTTATCATCTCACGAGAGGGAATCTCAGGGTGAATAGTTGGCGTATTAAAACCACATTCGCAATAAATGCAGTCAAACGAGCAAAGTTTGCTATGTTGTGGCATAACGTTCATGCCGAGCGATACACCCAATCGGCGCGAATGAATAGGGCCGTAAACGATTTCTTCAAAAAGCATAATATTTCGTTTATCAGAATAGGTATGTTATTGGAATAATCCTCATTGATGTCTTTGGATGCTGGATGGGATTATTTGCTTTAATTTTGTCCGAGCAATTCGCTGATTTGCCGCTTGATTTCGCCGAGTTGCATCTGTGCTCGCAAGAGTGCCATCATATTGGGCTCATCGTTGGCTCTCGTTGCTTCTGCAAGTTTCGCATCAAGCACGCAAAGACTGTTTTCTACCGTAGTCAAATGCAGTTCGTAAAGCAAATG
The DNA here is from genome assembly GCA_946059305.1 of uncultured Bacteroidales bacterium. GTDB lineage: Bacteria > Bacteroidota > Bacteroidia > Bacteroidales > Paludibacteraceae > Colicola. Next base: position 13,352 of record CAMGMU010000042.1, read on the forward strand.
AACGGTTTGCGTTTGAATCTCATTATCCGTAAGCTCATCGGTTGATTCTTTTTCTAATTTTCCACTTACGCTGTATTGGCTGGAAATGAGGTCAGTAGCCAGTTTGGATATGTATTGATTCTCGTTTCGAATGAAGCAATGCTCAGCCTTAAAACCGGGTTCGGCTTTGTGGAGATTAAACTCATCGAAGAATGATTGATATAGCGGATTATCCAACCGGAGCGATGCCGACTGCATATACATCTGCATGTAGTCTCCTACGAGATACGTATAAATCTGCCCATCCGCACCTTGATATCGAAGCACACGCTCGCCATATCTTATCAGCATCTGAAGCAGATTACGGCTGTTTTGATCAAGGCGGTCAAAAGAGGTATGCTGCCCGCCCTCGCTGGATGCGGGAGCTTGTTGCGGCTGGGTAGCAATAGCTATGTCCTGCGTTTCAGCGGGCCTGGACTCTTCCTTTTTGTTATCTTTCTTGTAAATGCGTTGCCGCTCTTGATTAACGGCTTTCGTGAGGGTAGCCAAATCCATATCCATCAGCTGAGCGCAGAGTTTGATGTATTCCCCTTGCAGGATTTTATCGCTGATAAACGCAATGCTGTGAATGCTACTATGTATGGCTTCCGTACGCTTATGGATATCGCTTTGCGCATCCGCCAGAAGTGTGCGCACTTTATAGTGAATAAAATCCTCTTCGTGCGTTTGGATATAGTTTACGAATTCATCTGCGGTATGCTTTCTTGCAAACGAATCGGGATCATCGCCATCGGGAAAAAGCATCACTTTGACATTGAGTCCCTGCTCTAAAAACATGTCGATACCTCGTAGCGAAGCATGTACGCCGGCAGCATCACCATCGTAGAGAATCGTTACGTTGTCCGTAAACCGGTGAATCAATCCAATTTGCTCTTTGGTGAGGGATGTGCCGCCACTGCTGACTACGTTTTCGATACCTGCTTGCGACATTGAGATGCAGTCCATCTGCCCTTCTACCAGGTAGCATCTCTTGGCTCGCACAATCGCATGTTTGGCTTGAAAAATGCCGTATAGTTCGCGACCTTTGGTATAAACGAGCGATTCAGGGGAGTTGACGTATTTCCCCACATTGTCTTTCTTTACCAAGATGCGGCCAGCAAAACCGATGTGCTTGCCAGAAATGCTGAAGAATGGGAAAATCACTCGATCATGGAAGCGGTCATATAAGCGAATCGGTTGGTTTTCTCCACTTGATTGCCCGCACAATCCTGTACCGATTCGGCTCTCCGGATCGTTGCAGAGATATACTTCTTTGAAGCCTTGCTGCTTAGCCTCATTGGTGAGTGGGTTGCCCTTTGCCGGACAATACCCCAAACCGAACTTACGAATAGTCTCATCGCGAAGCCCACGCTCGTGGAAATAACTCAAACCGACAGCCCTCCCCTCGTCGGTGTTCCAGAGCTGATCTTGAAACCATTTAAAAGCCCAATCGTTGACCACGAACATACTCTCGCGATCGTCGTGGATTTGCTGCTCTTCTGCCGTCAGCTCACGCTCCTCTATCTCGATATGGTATTTTTTGGCAAGCAATCGGAGCGCCTCAGGATAAGAGCACTGCTCCATCTCCATGATGAAACGTACCGAATGGCCACCCTTTCCGCAACCGAAACATTTGTAGATATTACGCGAGGGGCTTACCGAAAAAGAGGGCGTTTTTTCGGTATGAAACGGGCAGAGTCCCCACATGTTGGCGCCTTTTTTCTTTAGATTGACATAATCGCCTACAACCTCTTCGATTTTGGCAGTATCGAATATACGATCAACGATTTCGCGCGGAATAGCCATACTGTTTTTACTAAAATAGTCGTTAACATCCTCCAAAAAATCGAATGGAGAGGGTTGAGACCTTTCCCCAAAAGAACGTGATAGAGGTGGTTAGAAATTCCAGAGATAAATACCCAACTTGAGCGACCACTGATCTTGACGTCCTTTTCGATTGAATTCATAATTCGAAATGGAGTGGTTAAAATAGCGGTCGTTATACGGATTGCAAATGCCAAAATCATATCCACCTCGCAGATAATACTGCTTATATTGGAAGCCGGCACCTACTCCCCACGTCACATTAAAGCGGTGGTAATCATATTTCCCATCACCATCTATGTCTGTGGTTTTAGAATAGAAATCTTTACTGCTGCTGGTTGTTTCTTCCTTAAACGTAGAAGGATTGATATCTCTTACGCTGGTGCGTTGATTAAACGACAATCCCATTTGCAGCGTAGGGCCTGTATAAAGAATAAGATATGTTTGTTTGGCAATTTCAAACTTATACTGCCAATCAATCGGCAACTCAATCTGATGATAATAAATGTCCGTTTTCGTCTTTTTGATAGTGCTATTTGGGGTATCTGTCCATTTCCCCTGGCTTGAACCGAACGTGTAGTTGAGTCCAAGTTGCATACCGAATCCTTTGATAATCGTGGTTTCATACACGAATCCCACCTTCAAACCATACGGCCGCGTAACTGCGCTCAAGGTGGAATCCAGTACACTGCTTCGCTCGCGGAGGGGATTGGCTGAAAAGCCGACATTCAAACCGATGTGATGCGTTCCTGCGCCATCCGTAAAATCAAAACCCTGCGCGAAAGCGCTCGAGCAGAGCATCATAAGCAGGAATAAAATGCTATATTTCTTCATAATTGGTAGTTATTTATTCTGTATCAGTCGTTTTTCTTTTTTTCTTTTTCTTTCGGTCTTTGTCGCGCCCCTTCTTGTCTTTGGTACGAGCTTCAGCTTTCTGCTCCGGAGTAGCTTCCGTAATCTGTCCGTTTCGTGGCGTGCGGGCTACTTTTCGGAATACGTCATCCGGAAAAAGTGGTCGCTCGGCTCCTGCCCAGAAGAATCCGGAAAGGTGCGTTTGCTCTTCGGGTAGATCTTTGAGCGGGAAGGCTGTTCCTATGGGCTTGGAGAGGAAAACGGCTCGATCTAAGGCACCATCTTTGAAGTAAAAACGTGCTTTTGCCGATGCAACTTTGTTGAATGCCACAAACGAGCTGTCTTCTTCTTGCGGGAAAACGCCTGCTTCTACGCCCCCATCCATATCCAACTGACGAAGTTCCTGATTCTCTATATAAGCAATCATCTCTTGCCCGGAAATCTGATTGTAATAGATAGGGTGCTTCATTTGAATGATCATCGCATTGCCTTTGCCGGTAAGGTGATCCGCCTCGTTGTCTTTCATATAGATATCCATCTTATCGGCCGACACCTGCTGATCATCGCTCCACATGACAGGTGTGCCGTAAAGACTGAGGATGGAGTCGCGGCTGTTGTAAAGGCTGGAGTCACATACCGCTTGCATGTCCTCTCTAAATATACGCACGCTATGGCGCGCGCGTATCTGCCTATAGGCAGTATCTCGCCAGAGGGTGTCGGGCGCAGGAAGCACCATAATCGTATCGGGTGGCTGCCAAGTGAGAATGCTGTCAATCAGAATGGAGTCACGCGCAACGATGCTGCTTACGGAATCACGTTGGATAATCTCTCCCACGGCTTTGTAGGCAATCTCTTCAGTAAAAAGCGTGTCGCCATGCATGTAGCTGAAAGCCGTGGAGTCTGACCAATCCACCATCAAGGCGGAGTCGGTAGCAAAGCCTATATTATTGCCTTTCTCTGTTTCCTCCCACATTTCGCCATAATGCCCATATAGCGTGATATGATCGGCTGAATCCACAAACTCGATATGGCCGATTGCACGTCCAAAACCGAGTTGCTTGTCGTAGTAAATCGTGTCTCCGGTCATCGTATTGCCATCCGTATGAACGATGAGCGAATGCTGAAGCAGCTCCGATTGCTCTGTTTGCGTGTTGTACCAACCTAACGTCGTGTAGATGGTGGTTTCTTCCTCGTAGATGATAGTGGTAGGACCTACGATATCCGATATGTTTGTACTGGTGTTGTACTTGAGCGTATCGGCATCCATCACGAACTTATCATTCTTCAGATGCACATCACCTCGGAAAAGCGCCTGATTGTCATGAGAGGTGTATTGCCCCCAAATCGAAGTAAGCGTGTTTACAGAGTCCACTATTTGTCCGCCCGTGTAATACCACGCGAGATCATTGGCGCGGTCGTAATTGAGCGAATCGGTAGTGAGCGTAGTAGATTTATCTTCGAGTTTCACGTGGTAGCGCATCTTGGCAAAACGCGTGTTACCATCGTAAAACAGTTTATCGCAATAACCAAACAGTGTATCGCCTTGCACGAATCGTACATGGCCGAAGGCATCGAGCGAGTTGCTGCTTTCGTAGAAATAGGCGGAGTCGCAATACATCAGCGCATCATCGTGTCGGAAGCGCACATTCCCCTTGAGTATTTGCGCATCGGGGTGTCGCTCTTCATCAAAGATGAGCGTCTCTGCCTGCTCCAAATACACCATCGTCTCGGACTCCGACCATGCAACCGTCAGCCCGAGCAGACAAAAAGATAGTATTGCAACCGCTTTCTTCACGCTGATAATTCGTTATTTAACCCAACCTGGAAACTGAAAATCGCAGCCGCGCCAATTCTCGTCGATATGAACGTAAATCTCGCTTTGCTTCTTCTGCACCCAAGCTTTGAGGAGTTCTTCGCTCTGCTTCTGCACGAGCAACTGCCGAATCACCTGATAGTCATCTGTGAGATTGGCCTTATGAGCTGCCACTTTGGTTTTCAGTTTCACTACAGCCACCACCTCACGATTCTTCATGGGGTCCATCATCACGAACGGCTTGCTGATTTCGCCAATGTTCATGTTGTAAATCTGCTTGGCTACTTCGGGGGGCAGATCTTGATACTCAAACTTCGAAGCGCCCGTCTGCTCGTTCATCATCAAGCCTGCATTCAGGGCGGTATTCTTATCCTCTGAGAAATAAGCAACGGCCTGCTCAAAGGTGGCTTTACCGGAACGAACGACATCGGCAATCGAGTCTAATCGACTGATGGCCTTCACCTTATCATCGCCCGATATTCGCGGCCGCATCAGGATATGACGGCAGTTGATGCGGTCACCTTTCTTCTCTATCAATTGAATAATATGATAGCCATATTCCGTTTGCACGATACGGCTTACTCGCCGAGGGTCGTTGAGGTTAAACGCCACTTCGGCAAACTCCTTCACGAGTTGCCCGCGTCCAACAAAACCAAGTTCGCCACCATGTTTGGCTGACTCCGTATCTTCTGAATACAAGCGCGCTAACATCGCAAAATCGGCATTGCCGCTATTTACGCGCTCCGTAAACTCACGCAAACGAGACTTCACGCGCTCTATTTCCTCAACCGGCACTTTCGGCTCGAAACTCAGAATCTGCACCTCTACTTGCGCAGGAATCATCGGAAGCGAGTCTTGCGGTAGGGATTCGTAGAATCGACGAATTTCAGCAGGAGTGGGTTTAACGTTTTCCGTCAGTTTGGCTTGCATCTGCTGGATAATCATCTGGTTGCGCACAGTAGTCATCAGTTCCTCGCGGATTTCGGAGGTCGTTTTGCGGAAATACTCCTCCATTTTCTCCTTTGAGCCAATTTGGTTGAGGTAAAAATTGATTCGGGCATCCACTTGATGGCTCACCGTTGATTCGTTGGCTTCAATCGAGTCAATCTCAGCCTGATGCAGATAGAGTTTCTGAATGGCGAGTTGCTCGGGAATAACGCAATACGGGTCGCCTGGGATGGGCATACCTTCGTATTGAGCCCGCAAGCGCTCTTCTTCCACCTCGCTGCGGAGGATAGCTTCATCGCCTACCACCCAAATCACTTCGTCAATCACGTTGTCCTGTGCAATTGCTGCTGCACAAACGAGCAGCATCGCCAGGATAGCACTTTTCATTTTCATATTTTTGTTACTAATGGTGGGTTCTAATAATTCCCATATTCGAATTGATAATGATTAATTGTGGGTAAACGTATAATAGCGATTTTTGGAACCCACCTTAATTCGTTTGTTTATCAGCTGAAACGATTATTCTCGTTTAATGCGGAATAGTTTTTCAGCTTCTTCATACAGTGCATCTTTCTGCTGCTGAATAAAGTCAGTTCGGCGTTCGGCAAGCATCAGTTTTCGGATTTCCGGTTCAGCAAGCTCGAGCGGCATCAGTTCGCCAGGGAGTCGCTTGTCGGTAATCTGCAAGATATACGTCTGCGTGCTGTCAGTCACTTCGATCTGCTGTTTGCTGCTGAGCGAAGCATTGAGTACATCTTCGGCTATCGGCATTTTGAGCATCAGTTGATTGCTCGTTTTCCATCGGTCAACAAACAATTCATAGCCGGTGGCATACTGATAAGCGTATTTCTCGATTTTCTCAATCTCTTGCATCGGATGCTGTAGCCATCCCTTGAGTTTCTGCAGGTTGGGAGCCCCTTCGGGAATGGTAAGGATAACGCCCTGTACGATTGACGTATGCAACCGGAAGAGCTCCGGATGCTTTTCGTAATACGCTTGAATGGTATCCATGTCGAGCGTTTGATCCATCTTGCTGTTTACGAGCTTGTCTTCGTAACGCTTCACATAGAGTTGCCGCCTGTAGGCCTCAACGAGTTCTTCAATCTCAGGGTCTTTGTACTTGGAAGCTTTGTCATAAAAAAGCACATCACCTGCCCACTGACGAATATACGCATCCGCCATCAGCGCGGAGTCTTCTGGCGAAGGGGCTTGGCTCGTCAACTCCTGGAGTTGTGTATGGCTCAGTGTCTGTCCGTTAAGTCGTACGGCTACATCGCCGGTTTGCTGCTTCCGGTTGAGAGATGAGCATGCGCAAAATGCACAAACCAAACATACTATTAATGCACGTTGTTTCATATCCGTTATTGGTTCAAAAACCTTGCCAATCCTGTTGCTTCACTACGTTATCAATCGCAATGGCTTCTTTCAGTATCACTTCGATATCGCATAGTTTCACCTGATTGGCGGCATCGGAGATGGCTCGGTCAGGGTCAGGATGCACCTCCATAAAAAGGCCATCCACTCCCACCGCCAATGCAGCCCGCATCAGGTAGCGCACCATCTCGCGGTTGCCACCCGTTACGCCTTGTTGACTGCTGGGCTTCTGCACGCTGTGGGTGGCATCGAAAACCACCGGATGCCCCAACTCCCGAAGCGAAACGAGGCTCGTCATATCTACGATCAGATTGCCATACCCGAAACTTGTTCCGCGCTCGGTGAGCAAGATGGCATTATTGCCCATCTCCTGACATTTGCGGATTGCTCCCTGCATGTCCCATGGCGCCATGAACTGCCCTTTCTTCACGTTCACCACTCTGCCCGTACGAGCTGCAGCTTGAATGAGATCGGTTTGACGAGAGAGGAATGCCGGAATCTGCAGAATGTCCGCCACAGCCGCCACTTTGTCGCATTGCCATGTCTCGTGTACATCGGTCAGAATGGGTAAGCCAAACGTGTCCTTCACCGCTTGTAAGATGCGGAGCCCTTCAGTCATGCCTACGCCTCGAGCCGAAGTGGTGGTGCGGTTGGCTTTGTCAAACGAAGACTTGAAAATGAGGTCAATGCCGAGCCGCCCGCACACCTCTTTGAGGGTGCCGGCGGTCTCCATCACGGTCTCTTGATTCTCAATGGCGCAAGGACCTGCTATCAGGAAAAAGCGCGTATCTCTTCTGTCAAATTGCATTTTTAGTTCGTGTTTGTCGCTTTTGGGGCGAATGGACTCCCTTTACTTCACGTATCCCTTCAGATAACCGATGTCGAAGCGGCTCTCGCCGGCTTTGCCTTCGGGCGCAAAGGATAGGCAGGTGAAGTGAAGCGGCTGTCCGGGAAGCGGGTTCTTTGCGCGGTGAATCTCCATATTGTTGAGCGTCCAAACGATTTCCTGACGGTTGACGTTTACGGTAAGAATCATCCAATCGTTGGCTTTGATGCCCTTGATTACCTCGCGCTCTGAGCCGTTTTTATCGGTGAGGCCAACCACCAGATTTTTGCCGTTGTAATGGAACAACTCAATCACGGGGAAGGTATCTTCGCCTACCAGATAAACGCCGCTGTGGCACTTTCCGGTAGCGCGCACCTTAGCGATGAACTTGCCAATCGGCTGGCTGAATGCATCGCCTGAGTTGACAACGGATGAAGTGTACAGGTAATCGTGCATCTTGAAGCCTTGTTTAGCATCCCATGCAGGCGCGCTCACGCGCTCTTTCTTCGTGAAGATAGAGAGGATGCCGTTGCGGATGGCGATATTCTTCTCGCCCATGTAAGCCAATGCCTCGCCGATATAGCTGAAGTTCGTTTTAAGCCCCTTCTGCTTAAACCAGAAACCGGCTTTCATGTCGTTTTTCTCGAGGTTGGAATCGTTGAATTCCGTTTCCCATACTTTCTTCCACGATTCGATTTCCTCTATTTCGCGGATGTCAGCATTGAGCATGAAGGCGATGCCGGAAGTCTTCTTGAGGGCAGCCAGACGCGTCTCTTTCTGCGCTTCGTCGGAGCCCTGCCATGCGCCTTTCTCCTTGCTGGCTTTGAGCTCCTCTTTCTTGGCAATAAAGAGCGGGCTGCTTACTTCGCGTTCGAGCGCGAGGTACTCTTTGTAGGTTTCCGATGCTTCAATCTCGCGGTAGCGCTTAGCGTCAGCAAGCTTTTGGGCGTTGTACTTTTCTGCTTTTTCGGCGTTCATCAGTTTGCCGAAGATGCGTGCAAAAAACAGATTCATAATATCTCGTTTTTAAAAATGAATAAATGCAAAATGATTACGGGTGAAGTAAGAATACCGCTAAGATAAGATTAAGCATCGATCTTTGCATACGTGGCGTTCTGCTCGATGAACTCACGTCGCGGAGCCACCTCATCGCCCATCAGCATAGCGATGGTGCGGTCGGCCTCGGCTGCGTTTTCGATAGTCACCTTCTTGAGCATTCGGCGCTCAGGATCCATGGTTGTTTCCCAGAGTTGCTCGTCAGACATCTCACCCAAACCTTTGTAGCGTTGCGTCTTAATCTGGCGCTCGTCGCCTCCGGCATATTTCTGAATGAAGTCAAAACGCTGCTGGTCGTTCCAGCAATACTCCGAATAGTTGCCTTTGGAGCACTTATAGAGGGGCGCCATCGCAATATAGAGGTGACCTTGCTCCACGAGCGCTTTCATGTGGCGGAAGAAGAAGGTCATAACGAGCGTAGCGATATGCGCACCATCCACATCGGCATCGGCCATGATAATCACTTTGTGGTAACGAATCTTGCTCAGGTTGAGTGCCTTGGGGTCCTCTGGTGTACCAATCGTTACGCCCAAAGCCGTAAAGATATTCTTGATTTCTTCGCTTTCAAACACCTTATGCTCCATCGCTTTCTCTACATTGAGGATCTTACCGCGGAGCGGGAGGATAGCTTGATGGAAACGGTCTCTTCCGGTCTTGGCCGTACCGCCTGCAGAGTCACCCTCCACGAGGAAGAGCTCGCATTCAGCAGGGTCCTTGCTCTCGCAGTCAGCCAGTTTACCGGGCAGACCACCGCCA
>CAMGMU010000043.1 GCA_946059305.1 uncultured Bacteroidales bacterium
CCTCGAAAATAAATCCAAAATCTAACAAAGCTAATTTTTAGAACCCACCTTAAAATGAATTTCGGGCTGCAAAGGTACTGCTTTTTTTTGAATTGACCAAATATTTTGGCTTAAAAATGCTTTTTTCGAGTTATCTGCTATGCGTTGTATTCTCGGATCAACATGTAACGCTTGCGTATTTCATCGAAAGTAAGGCCGTTTTGGTCAGCTACCTCTTGCATTTTTTCGATCATATCAAAATAGGACTGCGTGGACCCCTCTCCAAAACGCTTGTAGGCGCGCTGCGAACGTTTAATCTTACGCGGATGGAGATACAGATAGAGCGATGTTTGGGGCGGAACAGCCAACATGGCTCGGTCAAAATCGTGTGCACTGACAGGCTTTCCATCCTGGTGCTCATCGTATTGCGCTTTGAGCAGGAGCAGACGAGCAGAGGCGCAGTAAGGTGCATATTGGAGCAAGTCGCGCAGCGCTCCGGCTTGCGAGGCATCTACCGACGTAGGCGATTCCAGCAGTTGAGTATATTCTTCCAAATCCATGATTACCAGCGTGCTACGGTGTCGTTATAAATATTTTCAGCTATCTCTTTGATCATTAAGTTGCAAAGCTCTTCCTGTACGTCGCTTAGCATTTGCGAGGATTCGAAGGTTTGGTAAGCTGAGTAGGTTTTGTCAAACGACTCCTCGGGGTTGACGTTGTTAGTAAACCGCACTTTTACCGTGATGGTGAGTTTGGTTTCTGCCGAATAGGAGTCGGCCGATATTGCCATCGGCGTGAGAGCATAACCTGTGATTTCGCCTTCGAGTTCGAGGTCGCCACTCTTGCGGCTCACTTCGAGTCGCGTCTGCCTTTGGTAGATATCGCGAATGCCCTGAGTGAGATCAGCCGAGAGCGCTGGATATACGAGGGCAGCATTGTTGGGGAATTCGGAGATGGCAATGGAGCGAATCTTCGAATAATCAATAGAGGCTCCATTGAACTTATACGAAATGGAGCAACTTTGAAGCCCCAATGCGCAAAAGAATAGTATAAGAAAACGAGAATGCTTCATTTGTAATAGAATTTAGTACCGCTCATCAGAGTCCATATTGCTTGATTTTACGGTATAGTGTGCGCTCAGAGATGCCCAGTTCTTGAGCGGCCAGCTTGCGTGAGTTCTGATGTTTAACGAGTGCACGGGTGATGTTTACTCGTTCGATTTCCTCCAGCGATAGTGGGTCTTCTACCACCTCCGCGTATCGGTCTTCATCTCGCCATTCCTCCGCGGGAGCATATGCCTCGTGAGAGCCAGACGAGATGCGAATAGGTTGCGTCTCTTCAGCGGGGAAAGCCGCGGGGTGAGAAAGCGCGTGAATAGGATGCGTTTGCTTCATCGTCTCCACTTCCTGCCTGAGTTCATCAATCTCGTGGCGCATGGCGTTAAGCAAGTGGAAAAGTTTCTCTCGCTCGGTTGCAGAAATGCCGCTTGCGCCATTGCCAACCTCGTCTGCTGCCGAAGCATGACGGAAGAGCACGGGCGTGCGATTGAGTTCGTTGTCCGGAAGATAATGACGCAGCTGTTCTGCACCTATTTCTTTGCCTGTTTCTATCAGGCACACTTGCTCAGCGATATTTCGCAGCTGACGGATATTGCCCGCCCAATAATAATCTTTGAGCAGCTGGTTGGCGTCAGGCGTAAGGCGAACAAGCGGCATCTGATTCTGCTCGGTAAACTCCGCTACAAACTTGCGAAAGAGCAGTGGGATATCGTCTTTTCGGTCACGAAGCGGGGGCATTTTGATTTCCACCACGTTGAGTCGATATAGCAGGTCCATACGGAAACGCCCATCCTGCACAGCGCGCTCGAGGTTGACGTTGGTTGCTGCCACCACACGCACATTGGTGTGCTCCACTTTCTCGCCGCCCACCTTAATGTACTCACCTTTCTCTAAAACGCGCAAGAGCTGCGCCTGCGTGGCGAGGGGCAGCTCGGCCACCTCATCGAGGAAGAGCGTGCCCTTGTCGGCCAATTCGAAATAGCCTTTGCGGTCGGCTTTGGCATCTGTAAACGACCCTTTGACATGGCCGAACAATTCCGAATTGATGGTGCCTTCGGGAAGAGCGCCACAGTTGACTGCAAAAAATTGATTATGCTTGCGCGCAGAGAAGTCGTGGATGATATGGGAGAAAACGTCTTTACCTGTGCCGTTTTCGCCCGTAATAAGCACATTGAGGTTGGTTTTGGCCACCTGAACGGCTATCTCGATATTTCTATTCAGAGCAGCGTTGTTGCCAATAATGCCGTAGCGCTGCTTGATGACTTGTGTGTCCATTGTTAATCTGCCATTTTGTCAGTTTGAGCGGCAAAATTAGTGCTTTTTTTTGAAATGAGCAAATATTTTTCGTGTTTTTATTGAAAATATCATTTATTTTTCGTAACTTTGCACCCAAATTGGCTAAATTGGCGTCTATGACAACGATTGATATTCAGCATCTGCGTAAAACGATAGGCAAGCAAACGATCTTGCGCGACCTCACGCTTCGGATAGAAGCAGGCGAGGTGGTGGGGTTACTTGGGCCGAACGGCGCGGGCAAATCCACGTTGATGAAGATTCTCACGGGACTCTGGCCGGCATCGGAAGGCCAGGTGACAGTCTGCGGTGTAGATATGCGGCAATCCCCCCATAAGGTAGCCCCTATGATTGGATATCTACCGGAGAATAACCCGCTGTATGAGGATATGTATATCCGCGAATATCTCGATTTCATGGCCCAGTTGAGCGCCAATGTGCCGCATAGCCGTGTAGATGAGGTGATTGCCCTCACAGGGCTCCAGCCTGAGATACACAAACGTATCGGGCAGCTCTCTAAAGGCTATCGGCAGCGTGTAGGGCTCGCGCAAGCGCTCTTGCAAGATCCTCAACTGCTCGTGCTCGATGAACCCACCACCGGGCTTGACCCCAACCAACTCGAGGATATCCGCAGTCTCCTCCGTGCATTAGGGCAAAACCGTACGGTAATACTCTCCACCCATATCCTGCAGGAGGTGAAGCAGATGTGCAACCGCGTGCTGATTTTGCACCACGGCGAACTCAAAGCCGATGTGCACGAGCTGCAAGACGTGGACCTCGATGCGCTCTTCCGAGAGCACACCATTGGGGAGTGAGTCTGCTCCCGCTCTGGGTATATATATTGACAGCAAATACTTTTCGCTTCATTCATAGCCGCCAAGCGGCTTCATCCGTATCATATGGAAGACTTCGATATAAGAAAACAATCACTATCGTCAGACGAGATAGATAAGGCTTTGCGGCCGCTCCGATTCGACGATTTCAGCGGCCAAACGAAAGTCGTGGACAACCTCCGTATCTTCGTAGAAGCGGCTAAGATGCGCCGTGAGAGCCTCGATCATACGCTGCTTTTCGGGCCTCCGGGATTGGGGAAAACGACCCTCTCCAATATCATCGCCAACGAGCTTGGAGTCGGTTTTAAAGTAACCTCCGGCCCCGTACTTGATAAGCCTGGTGACTTGGCTGGTTTGCTCACTTCGTTAGAGGAAAACGATGTGCTGTTCATCGATGAAATCCACCGCCTGAGTCCTATCGTAGAGGAGTACCTCTACTCTGCGATGGAGGATTATCGCATTGATATCATGATTGATAAAGGGCCAAGTGCGCGCACCATTCAGATTGACTTGAACCACTTCACGCTCATTGGTGCCACCACCCGTAGTGGTTTGCTGACATCGCCGTTGCTCGCCCGCTTTGGCATTAAGTCGCACCTCGAATATTACGATGCAGACACCCTCGGTAAGATTGTGCGTCGTTCGGCCGGACTGATGGGCGTACAGATTGACAGCCATGCGGCTGACGAGATAGCACGACGGAGTCGTGGCACCCCGCGTATCGCCAATGCGCTCCTGCGCCGTGTACGCGATTTTGCCCAAGTCAAAGGCAACGGCAGCATCGACCTCGACATCACCCGTTTTGCCCTTGAGGCGCTCAATATCGACACCTTCGGGCTCGATGAGATCGACAATAAGCTCCTCAGCACCATCATCGATAAGTTCAAGGGCGGTCCAGTGGGGCTCAATACCATTGCTACCGCTATGGGCGAAGATGCCGGCACCATTGAAGATGTATATGAGCCCTATCTCATCATGGAGGGATTTATCAAGCGTACCCCTCGTGGACGAGAAGTGACCGAACTGGCATATCGTCATTTAGGAAAGAGCCCTGTAGGCCATCTCAAATTCGATATCAACCCTACGCTTTTTGACTGAAAAAGCATTTTAAACACCCCAAAAATGAAGCAGTACAAAGCGATTTTTATTGATTGGGACGACACGATTGGCGATTTTATCAATGCCGCGCATTGTTCGCTACAGGATATGTTCGCTACCCATCAGTTGGATGCGCATTTCCTTGATTTTCAGACGTTTTACGATATTTATCACACGCATAATCTTTCCCTCTGGGAGCGCTATGGCCGCGATGAGGTAACCAAAGAATATCTCAGTTTCGATCGCTTCTTCTATCCACTTATGATGGCACCCGTACCGTATTCGCTTGTGGAGGCGATACCATTGGCGCGCGTTTTAGGCGCTGAACATTTGGAGCACACCACAAAGTATTTCCGTCTGCTCCCTGATGCGGAGGAAGTGGTAAGAAAATTGGCCGAACGCTATCCGTTGACTATCGTGAGCAATGGTTTCATCGAAGTGCAGTACCGGAAGGTGGAAAAGAGCGGTTTGCGCGATTGCTTCCGCCATATCGTGCTCTCGGAAGAGGTGGGCGCACAGAAGCCCAATCCGAAGATCTACGAGGAGGCGCTGCGACTCAACGACTGTCGTCCGGAGGATGTTTTGATGATAGGCGACTCGTGGACGAGCGATATCCAAGGCGCCATCAATGCAGGCATCGACCAGCTATGGGTGCAGTCCGGCATTGTGAAGGACCCCGACCTGCCAGCAACGTACAAAGTGGCACGTTTGCGGGATGTGTTACCCCTCTTAATATGACGTTTTGTCTCTCAAAACATGACAAATTGGCACGCGCGCACGTTTGGCGCGCTAATTGATAGAGGGGAATCAAACTATTTAACCATTCGATTATGAGCAAAAAAGATAAAACGGAAGCAGTGGAGCCTCAGGCTAACACTGCTGAAGAAACGAACGCTGCGAATGCAGCTGCAGCAAATGCAACTGCTGCGAATGCAGCTGCAGCAAATGCAACTGCTGCGAATGCAGCTGCTGCAAATGCAACTGCAGCTAATGCAGCTGCTGAAGATAGCGATGGCGCTGCTGAATCTGCTGAAGAAAAGATAGAAGAACCAGCTATCGAGACGCTGCTCGAGCAAGCAAATCAAGAGATTACCGACTTGCGCGATAAGAACCTGCGCATGATGGCGGAGTTTGATAACTTCCGTCGTCGCACAGCGCGTGAGAAACTCGACTTGCAGAAGACTGCCGGCGAGCGCATTTTTAAGGATATGCTCCCTCTTATCGATGACTTCGAGCGAGCCAAGCAAGCAATGACGCAGACCGACGATATCGAGGCAGTACGCCAAGGTATTGAATTGATTTATCAGAAATTCGTAAGCTTCCTCAAGCAAAACGAAGTGGTGGCTATCGAAACCGAAAATGCCGATTTCGATACCGAATACCACGAAGCAATCACTACGTTTGCGGCTGGAGACGACAAGAAAGGTAAAGTGATTGACTGTACGCAGAAAGGTTATAAGCTCGGCGATAAGGTCATCCGTTTCGCGAAAGTGGTAGTGGGCGAATAAGCATTCTTCATGCATTAGCAAATAGCGAAACGTAACAAATAAATAAGGACGATGGGGTTTGTAACTCATTTTAAGGTATTATGGCAGAAAAAAGAGATTACTATGAAGTGCTTGGGGTGGATAAAAACGCCTCGGCAGATGATATAAAGAAAGCATATCGCAAGAAAGCGATTCAGTATCACCCGGATAAGAACCCAGGCGATAAGCAGGCTGAAGAGAAATTTAAAGAAGCCGCAGAAGCGTATGAGGTGCTGAGCGATCCGCAGAAGCGTCAGCGCTATGACCAATTCGGTTTTGCCGGAATGGGTGGCAATGGCGGTTTCGGAGGCCAACACATGGATCTCAACGATATCTTCTCTCGTTTTGGAGATATTTTTGGCGGTGGCGGCGGATTCAGTTTTGATTTAGGGGACTTGTTTGGCGGCAGCGGACAGTCTGCAGGCCGCAGACAGCGTCGTGGTGGCGACTTGCGTGTGAGGGTGAAAGTGACCCTTGAGGAAGTGGCTACCGGTGTGGATAAGAAAGTGAAAGTGCGCAAAAACGTGTCTTGCCCCAGTTGTCATGGCACGGGTAGCGCCGACGGCGTGACCGAAACGTGCTCCTACTGCAATGGAAGTGGATATATTCAGCGTAAAACGCAGGGACTCTTTGGTGTGCGCTATGTGCGCGAGGCTTGTCAGAATTGCCAAGGCGAAGGGTCGATAATCAAAAACAAATGTACGACCTGCCATGGCGAGGGCGTAATTCGCGATGAGGAGATTATTCCTATTCATATTCCCGCGGGCGTGCAGGAAGGAATGCAGCTGACCGTACAAGGTAAAGGCGATGCAGTGAGAGGCGGCATACCCGGTGATTTGCTCGTGCTGATTGAAGAAGAGGAGCATAAAGAGCTCATACGTGATGACTCTAACCTCATTTACAACCTTCTCCTCTCTGTTCCTACAGCGGCACTCGGCGGGCAAGTGGAGATTCCCAGTTTGCAGGGCCCGCTCAAAATATCGATTCCGCAAGGTACGCAACCTGGCAAGGTGCTCCGTCTGCGCGGAAAAGGTCTCCCGCAGATTGACGGTTATGGCCGTCAGATTGCACAAGGCGATTTACTCGTGAATATCGGTGTATATATTCCCGAGCGACTCTCTAAAGATGAAAAGAAATGGATGGAGGAATTCCAAAAATCGGCAAATGCGTCTCCCTCGCAAAACGATAAGAAAGGTTTCTTCCGTAACTTATTCGGCGGCTAACTATATGTCCAACCCGCAGCCCTGATACCATGCGTTTTGCCTCGGCACAATGCCGAGGCATTGTGCGTTTTCTTGGGGACTGCAATAATTCCCATTTTCAACAACCATGATTTTCAATTTTTCCAACACCATCAAGCACGCTTTTCTTGCCTGCATGACCGCTGTTCCGCTTTTTTTTACCGCTTGCTCTACACCTGAGCAGAATAAAAGTGCACGAGACAAAGAAATGGACCGCTTCGTATCGGATTTGCTCGGCAAAATGACGCTCGAAGAGAAACTCGGGCAACTCAATCTCCCCGTAGCGGGCGATATTGTAACGGGCGGAAGTGCCCTGCAGAGCGATATCGTGACCCCTATCCGCGAAGGCAAAGTAGGAGCTATGTTTAACCTCAAAGGAGCCGATCGTATTGCAGAATTGCAACGCATTGCTGTAGAAGAAAGTCGCCTTGGAATCCCCATTATTTTCTGCATGGACATCATCCATGGCTACGAGACCATCTTCCCAATTCCGCTCGGTTTGTCATGCTCATGGGATATGGAAGGTATCCGTAAGTCGGCACAAGTGGCCGCTACAGAAGCTACGGCTGATGGTATCCAACTCACCTTCTCCCCGATGGTGGATATCTGCCACGATGCTCGCTGGGGACGTATCTCGGAGGGTAGCGGCGAAGATCCGTATTTGGGCAGCCGTATTGCAGAGGCGATGGTGCGAGGTTATCAAGGCGAAGACTTGGCAAACGACCATACAATCATGGCTTGCATGAAGCATTTTGCCGGTTATGGTGCTCCTCTTGGCGGTCGCGATTACAACACGGTTGACCTCGGGCGCTACCATCTCTTCAACGAATACATGCAGCCTTACAAAGCGTGTGTGGACGCCGGTGTTGGTTCAGTCATGGCATCGTTTAACTCCCTCGACGGCATGCCTTCTACCTGCAACCCCTATCTGCTCACAGAAGTGCTCCGCAATCAGTGGGGCTTTACCGGATTCACCATGTCAGACTACAACGCTGTTCAGGAGCTCATGAGCCACTGCGCTACCAGCGACCTGATGACGTCGGCTATTCTCTCGCTCAAGGCCGGACTTGATATGGATATGGTATCTGAAGGTCTGCCCAACCTCAAAGAGGCAGTGGAGAAGGGACAAGTAACGGAGACTGAAGTGAATCAGGCTTGCCGCCGAATCCTTGAGGCGAAATACAAACTTGGTCTGTTTGAAGACCCCTATCGATACTGTGACCCGGAGCGTCGTCCGCGTGAGATTCTCTCGGCAGAGCATCGTGCATTTGCCCGCAAGATGGCTACCGAATCGATGGTGTTGCTTAAGAACGATAAGCATATCCTTCCGCTGGAGAAGAAAGGCACGATTGCGCTTATCGGACCGCTGGCAGATGCCCGCACGAACATGGCCGGCACTTGGTCGGTGGCTGCTGTTCACGACCGTTATAAAACCGTAAAAGAGGGCCTCGAAGATGCGCTTGACGGCCGCGCTACCCTCTTATATGCCAAAGGATGCAATCTTATGTACAATGACAGTGCTGAGGCAATTGCCACCCTCTTCGGCCACGAGATTCGAGACAGCCGTTCGGTGGAAACGATGCGTGCTGAGGCTCTCGCTGCTGCACGCAGAGCCGACGTTATCCTGCTCGCTATGGGCGAGGCATCAGAGATGTCGGGCGAATGTGCCAGTCGCGTGAATATCGAGATGCCCGATGCGCAACATGACCTCATGGTGGAGCTCAAGAAATTAGGCAAACCGATGATCCTGCTTCATTTTGCGGGCCGTCCTACCGTGCTCAATTGGGAAACGGAAAACCTTGACGCTATTCTCGAAACCTGGTTCTCCGGCAGCGAGACAGGTGATGCGATTGCTGATATCGTATTTGGCAAGGTGTCGCCCTCCGGCCATCTCTCGGCTGCAATGCCACGCCATGTAGGACAACTGCCGATGTCGTATCGTCAGTTCAATACCAGCCGTCCGATGTGGGGAGAGTTTGATGGTTTTGTAAAATATAACAGCTGCTATGCTGACGTAAAGAAATCGCCTCTCTATCCGTTTGGTTATGGTCTCACATATACCACCTTCGATTATTCGGATTTTGCATTGTCGGATACGGCTGTAGCTTTGGCAGATTTGGATAAGGGTGAGCTTACGGCTTCGGTAATGATTACCAATACCGGTTCATTTGCTGCTGATGAGGTCGTGCAACTCTATATCCGCGATATGGTCTGCTTGCCTGTTCGCCCAATCATCGAGTTGCGTGGCTTCGAGCGTATCCACCTTGAGCCGGGCGAGAGCAAACAGGTGACTTTCCCAATCAACTCAGAGACACTCGGTTTCTACCGCACTGAGACGGAGTGGGTAGTTGAACCGGGTACCTTCCGCATCATGGTTGGCTCCAACAGCCGCGACCTCCAGCGTCTGTCCCTCGAAATCTTATAAGGTGGGTTCTAAAAATTCCCACTTAAGAAACAGCTAATTTTTAGAACCCACCATAAAATGGGGTTAACATTCGCCTTGAATTAATTGCATTGTGACTCCATAATTAGTATTTAAGAGAGTGGGATTTTTTCCCTTATAACCAACTGTTTTCGGCGGAAATCAAGTACCTCCACTCCAATCAGTCGGCATGCAGCCGATATGTAATCAATGAAAAAAACAAACATATTGCTTCTCACCCTCCTGTGTTGGCTGCCGATGCGGGCACAGGGGATAGGTGAGGATGCGTCGGCAGAGAAGTTCAGCGAATGGTATCAGACATCTTCGCTCATCAATTATATCAATTACCTCAGCGAAGACATGTTGTGGGAGTCAGAAACGACTGGCAACTGGGCGCGTCCCGACCGGATGCTGTTCTCCATTCGAGGCAATTCTTATGAGTGGAATCGCTTTTATCTTAATGGTTTCCGCCTCGACTCACGATTCCTCTCCGGTAGTATGCTCTATGTGCCCGATATGATGCAAACGGCACTTCACACCGATGCCGAACGCGGTGTGCTCTACCTCCGAACGCTTGGCTTTCAGCGCAGTCAGCTTACTTTAGAGGGCAATATAGGTGGCCTGGCTAATGTTGGCGGAGAAAACGGCATTGGGGGCGTGAGTTGGGGAACGCGTCAACTCATTAACCTCTTTCATTCATCGGCTCTCGAACGACTATATAAGCCCATCGAGCAACGCAACAGGCAACTGTGGGCAGGCTCGTTGGATGCCGGTTTTGGCATTCCATCTAAGAGCGGCAAACGGTATCAACAACGCCTCTATGCCGATTTCGGCAACCGCCGTATCGTTACATTTGACGAAGGGGGAGAAAACGGATTCTACGATGCAGCATATTACAAGCTCCAACTTGATGGCGAACTACCGCTCGGCCAACAAGCTGCGTCTAAGGGGCTCTCACTCCATTACCTGTTCAACACACAGCACCGGCCCGACCTCTATTCGGAGCTGGGATATGGTGCAGAAGAAGTAGCAGCCTATCAAGCATATAGTGCATCCGTTTATCTCAAGCGAGAGGACAAATGCCGAAACCGTTATTCCTACGATTCGTGTATGTATGCCGATGACCATACGCTCACTACCGGCATCACGTACGCCATGCATGATGCGGAACGACGAAACCGAAATTTTGAACGCAATATAGTAGATCAAGACGGCGAGGGATTCGATCCTTGGTATGCTGACGGTCAATTGCACGAACTATCATGGGCCGTTAATTATGCCTTTCGACCGAAAAAACATTCACCACTCACCTTGCGATTGGATGCCTACAACTCGCTTCTCTGCTTTAGACAAGCAGCCAACGAATGGCACCATAATCTCTATATCCGTTATCCAGATCAGCCTCGCGAAGATTGGTATAGGTACGACTTTACCGGTTCGGATTTCGCTGCAGGAATACTCGAGAATACCCTCGCGCTTGACTACGAGATGCCTGCGAGAAATCATTGGTTCACCTTGCGCGCGAGCGCGGGCGTTGCGTGCGATGGTATAATAATGAATAAGAAGACTATCCTTACACCTTCCGCAGAGGCTGAACTTCAACTGCATTTCCATCCCACGCGATGGTTTAATGCGCAAGTGATACTCGGCCATTACCGCACAAAATATACATGGAATCAGGTGCGCTTACTCTCAGACGATTACCAAAATGGCACCCTCAGTGGCCCGTATGCCCCCTATCCGTATTACGGAGGAAAGTACATCTCTGTGCGTAAGTCTATTCAGCAACCTCAATATGCGTTGCTCGACCTTCCTATTGTATTTAAAGTTAAGGACAGACACTCTTTCTCTATCCTTACTACTGCCCGCCTGTATTACCACAACTGGACAATCACGAATAATCCCGCAATCAATACCACTACTGATGCTACAACGGCTAACGATAATACACGACCCTATCTACTAACCTATCAGGAACCGGTAAAAGGGGCAGGAATATTTGCATTACCCCTCTATTTGAGTAATACTGTGAAGTATCAATACGACGGAAAACATGTGTTTTTCTCCCTTTCGTGGCAGAGTTATCAGATGTCAGGACTCACGACCTTTGGCAATGGCGCAGAAAACAACTCTATCTCCACTCTCCAATATGCTATGCTCAATCCTACCTTGAGTGAGAACCTCAGCAATCCTGAGTCACCGGTGCGACAGTTAGGACGACTCGATCAGGATAAGGCGTTTATCTGCCGTCTGCAAATGGGAGCGAACATCACGCCTAACTGGCAACTGATGCTTAATTTCCATTTCCAAGATGGCACACCTATCACCAAATACGACACGAACTATGGCAAGCTCTATGCACGTACGACCAAGGGTATAAACCCCGCTGACGGTCATTTCGGTCAACGCAAGGATGCCTTCTTCAATCTCGACATGCGATTAGCGTATCGCGGAAATATCAATTGCCGCAATCAGCAGCTCGGTCTAAAGAGCGCTATACCCTTCTCAGTAGAGCTTTTAGGGTATAATCTCTACGATTTCGGTACAGCTTGGTATGAATATTCATTTGATCAATACATTTCTCAAACAAGGCGAACATTATCGCTCTGTATCCCTCGTGGACTGAATTTGAAGCTGAGTATTGGACTTTGTAAAAACGAATAAAACATATAACAAATGTTACAAAAACGTAGATTTTCCACAAATATTTGCATGTTTTAACTGATTTTTACACATGTTTTGCAGTTTTATATAAAAATTGGAGAAATGAAAATTGCTGTCGATTTTCTAATTTGCAAAAACAAATTATCAAAATAGGACTATCATTTTGCCGGAATAGGACATACTTTTACTCTAAAAGCAGTAATTTTGCAACGTCTTAAGAAAAGACACATACTACTACAAAATTAACTACTACTAACTACTACAACACTATTAAATCGAAACTCCCGCAATCGTGAGGTTGCGGGAGTTCGGTTTATATATGCATGAGTAAACAAGTGCCAACATCTTCCTAAAAGCAGATTTAAATTCCTAAAAACACAATAACCTATCAACTTTAGCGGGAAAGAAAAATAAGCAAATTTTCAAGTTTCAATATCATTTTTGTTCTCCAATACCTCAACAAAGCCTCCTCAATGAGTCCTCAACGCTCCTCATCGTTATTACCACAATCGGATAGGCTCCGACTTGTTCTTTGCGCATCGTCCATACTCCGCCCATTGTACATGTATCACTCGCTTTTTCGTCTTTCGTCTATTATCCACGCATCACTCGTGCATCTAGCTTACATCTAGCTTATATATAGCTTACGAGTACGGGCACTGTAAGCTAGATGTAAGCTAGATGCGTGAAGGCTGAAAGGAACGTACAGCAGGAGAAAAATTTTTCTTCCAAAGAAGATATAGTTGCATTCAGAAATGTAGAGCGAGGCCGATGCCATTGGCGCTGGATTGAATCGACCAATATGTAGTGGGCTTGTTGGCATAAAGAAAATTATAGATTTCTGCGCTCCTGTGCATCCTTCCATAGCCAACCCCCAAACAGGTGATGCCTGAGATGAATGCTCCCATGCCAACGGCTATAGAACCGATACCGAAGCCGGCATGTAGCGCTACTTTGTGTGAATCATAATGATCATCAAAACAAGGGTCACCGGATAGCCAAACGGGAAGTCCGATGCAAAGTGTAAGAATCGGACCGGCAGCAAAGAGTCCCCATCCCGTCATAGCGGTTACATAGCCGCTTTTGAATCTGCCATACACTTCCGGACTGGTATTCTGCAAATACCCCATATACGCACGACTGTTCATCACATTCTGATTGACAATATACGAATTCCCTATCCGCAACGTCATTCCCATCGGCTGCTGAACAGCCGTTGCTTGAGCGGAGATTGTTTCTTGCTCAGTTACCGCCGCCTGCTCGACTACTACCGTCTGCTCGGCTGCTACTGCCTGTTCTGCAACTGCCATTTGCTTTGCAAGACCACTTTCCTCTTCTGCATGAACGAACATTGCTGCAAACAAAGCGGCCATCATGGCTACCACATAAATTAATAACTGCTTCATAATTTTATTGATTTTGAGATTAAACTTACCTTCGAATGGCAAATAGCGTCCAATCAGCCTCTGATTTGGGAAAGCAATTCTCCCTCTCGAAAGGCACTGCAAAATTAGTAAAAAAATTTGATTCACGCAATAGATGTGACGAAATCGGAAGAACGAGGTAGGTTTTTGTTTACGAAATCTACATATACCACTGATAATCAATACGTGCAAAATCACAGTAAGTAGGTTTTTGTTTTCGTCACTCTTCCATTTATAATATATTCTGCAACATTTATTTCATCTCATATTCACAAACATGTGCATTCTATGCGATTTATAGCAGTATTAGACGATTGCAATGATTCCAAAGAGGCTGGCAATGACCAAATGCAGGAAGAAGGGGAGGGAGAGTGGATGCGAAGGAGAAGAGAGAAAGAAAGGGAGAGAGGATTCAAAGGAGAAGGGAGGGAGAAAGAAAGAAAGGAAGGAAGAGAGGAAAGGAGAAAGGAAAAGAGGGAAACGAATGGTGAAGGGAGAGAGAGGGAGGGAAGAAGAAAGAGCGCTCTTGGCGAGCGCGGTGCACGTAGCACGTGCACCTTATATGAACGTAACCCAAGACGTCGCCGTTGGGCTGTCGTGCATCTTATGCACGCCTACGCTCGATTATCCGGAATACCATACACGCCTACGTTCGATTATCCTGAATACGAAGCACGCCTCCGACCGATTTGCTCGATTTTTTATGAAAATAGCAAATAAATTTGCATAATCCAAAAATTCTTTGTACCTTTGCAGGCTGAAACGTGCGCGCGATGTGCGCGAGCACGAATCATCAATATAGTATCACTGCTGCTGAGGCAAGGTATAAACGCTGCTAAGGCAAGGTATAATTACTGCTATGGCAAGGTATAACTGCTGCTAAGGCAAGGTATAATTACTGCTGAGGCAAGGCATAAACGCTGCTGAGGCAAGGCATAATTACTGCTGAGGCAAGGCATAATTACTGCTGAGGCAAGGTATAAACGCTGCTGAGGCAAGTTTTGCAGCACTAATATGTACATAATAATTTTCGAAATAGAATGATCTACAAAATCAATTTTATGAGCGAGGAAGTCGATGACTTCAAACTCTCTTTCGAGGCTTCGTCGGAAGCAACGTTTTTGGAACTTCACAAAGCAATTTTAGCTGCAGTGGGTTATCCCGACGACCAGATGACCAGTTTTTTTATGTGTAACGACCAATGGGAAAAGGGTCAGGAAGTGACGCTCGTGGAGATGGGCGACTCTTTCGAATACGATAATATGACCATGGAGCAGACGCATCTGAATGAGTTGCTCTTTGAGCAGAAGCAACGCATGCTTTATGTATTTGACCCGATGTACGACCGTTGTTTCTTCGGCAGTCTCAGTAAGATTACCTCGGGTGAGATGGAAGGCGTAAAGCTCATTGATAAGAAAGGCTCGGCTCCGGAGCAGTTGCTCAAAGAGGATCCCACGTCTAAAGTAACCGGTAGCGACATGGATCTGGATACGGATTTCTATGGAAATGATGCCTACGATGAGGGCGACATCGACATGGAAGGCTTCCAAGACCTCTCGTTTGACGATGGCAGTATGTTCTAATCCATATTCAAAATCAATCATCCATTGAAAACGCTATTGGCGATAGTGGGGCCCACCGGAGTGGGCAAAACAGAGCTGAGTCTGACTATAGCTGAGTTGCTCGGCAGCCCCATCGTGAATGCAGACAGTCGTCAGATTTATCGAGAGCTGCCGATAGGGACAGCCGCTCCCACTGCTTCTGATCAAGCACGCGTGAAACACTATTTCGTAGGAACGCACAGTCTGTCAGAGGATTACAATGCCGGTCAATACGAGCGCGATGTCATGACCCTTCTGGATCGCTTGTTTGCAGAACACGATACAGTCGTATTATCAGGCGGCTCAATGATGTACGTGAAAGCCGTATGCGAGGGCCTCGATACGATGCCGTTTGTTTCCCCCGACCTCCGTACTGCCCTTCGGGAGGCGTATGAGCAGAACGGGCTCGCATGGCTTCAAGCCGAAGTAGCAGCTGCCGACCCAGATTACTGGCGAGAAGTTGATCACCGTAACCCGCAGCGACTGCTGCATGCGCTGGAGATTTGCAGAGCTTCCGGAAAACCGTTTAGCGCATTTCGAAAAGGGCAACAAAAAAAACGGCCGTTTCGGGTGGTGAAGATTGGTTTGACGCGAGACCGCGATGAGCTCTATAGCCGCATCAATCAGCGCGTGCTTCAGATGATGGCTGCCGGACTGAAGCAAGAAGCCGAGCGCGTCATATCTTGGCGAGAATGCAATAGTCTTCAGACGGTAGGTTACAAGGAGATGTTTAGATGTATCGATGGCGAATGGACCGAAGAGGAAGCGGTGAGGATGATTCAGCAAAACTCACGCCATTACGCCAAGCGACAACTCACATGGTATAGAGCTGATGCCGCTGTACATTGGATCAACCTCAGCCACACGGATACGCAAGCGGCTCTTCAGGAGATATTGGCGTATCTCAAATAATGTGGGGCATTTCCCCACTCCTATCAATGAATAAAGCGGGGTGATATAGCCCCTCTCTATAACTCGCAATGGCAGTTGGCTATTGCTAATTACAAAAATGATGAAACAAAAACTTACGTGGATATGTTGCATTTTGATGCTTATTGCATCGTGCAAATCGAATGAAGTAGAATTTTCGTACTCCCCCGAGGAGCCGGCAATAGGTGAGACGGTGCGGTTCAGCAACACGACTGAAAATGGCGAAGATTGGGCATGGAACTTCGGCGATGGCACTACGAGTACCAGTAAGTCGCCCTCGAAAATCTATAAGAAACCCGGTACGTACACGGTGGTGCTGAAGGTGGATGATAAGGCTTCTCGCACCTGCACCAAGACGATTACGGTGCACGACTCGGTGCCCGCCATTGGCATCAGCGACTCGATTGTGTATTTCTTCCAATCCGTGCAACTATCGGTGGATGCCTACAATCCTTACAGCCATCCTACGACCATCCAGTGGAAGCTACCTGCCAGCGCCAAACTACTGGAGGGTGAGCTAACCGACAAGACCATCCTTGTATGCTTCACTCAGTTGGGCAGCCAAAACGTGAAATGTACGTATCAGCAAGGCGAAAAATCTTATGATATGGACACCACGCTGCAAGTGGCGGATTATGCGGCACGCAGTCTCATTTTTGCCCGCGGTAAGCAGGTGTATCATCAGCGCATTTACGACTACGGCTATGAAGAGGCTCTCGCTTATCCGGTCGGGTCTTCTGCTATTACGGTTCCTTCTGCGCTTTGCTGCACGGATGATTGGCTCTATATCTTCAATGCCGACCGTACGACTGCCGGCACGTTGAGCGGCTATGATTTGGTGAACGGCAACACGGAGACGCTCGCTACGAATGCGCAAGCCGGTGAGCATCAGGGGTTTGACTACGGATATACAGCCAATGGACTCATATATTGGACGGCAGGCGATGGCGTTTATCAGCTTGATATCAATGCACGCAACACGGCCTTCACGGCCGGTGCTTCCAGCACGCAGAACGTAGCGATGGCTGCACAACTGGGGCTCACAGCAGGCAAGCAGGGCGCGGGAGTAATCGTATATAATGGCGTAGTGCTCTATGCTTACGACAAGGGTGTGGTGCGGTTTGACAAGAACAACCCTGCTTCGCTCAAAGGCACTATCCTCAGCGATTTCACCATCCGTTGCATGGCGCTCGACCGCGTTTCGCAGAAGCTCTATTTTACCACACAAGAAGGGCTTTATGTGGCTACGCTCAATGGTGAATATCCCGTGCTGCTCGATGCTACCGCCAACGGCAAGAGCATTGCTGTGGATGCCGACGACAACAAGCTGTTCTTCACTACCGACGAGGGTGTGAAAGAGATGTCTCTCGTACATTCACCCAACAACGAGACACAGCAGAAAGCCTCGCTCGTAAACAGTTATGGTGATATCACGGCCCTTACCGTAGATGCATCATTGCGCTAAACGTTAGAAAAATTGTTCACAAAATAATAATGCCAATTCACATATTCAAATGTATATTTTCGAGACAAGCTGGGAAGTGTGTAACCGCGTAGGCGGTATTTATGCCGTTCTTTCCACCCGTGCTGCGGAGATGCAACGCATGGATAAAGACAAGACAGTGTTTTTCGGGCCGGATTTGGAGGCCATCTTTGGTGCCTCGTCCTCTCCCTATTTTTCGGAGCAAGCCAATGTGCTTCCTGATTGGAAAAAAGCA
Organism: uncultured Bacteroidales bacterium; assembly: GCA_946059305.1. Classification (GTDB taxonomy): domain Bacteria; phylum Bacteroidota; class Bacteroidia; order Bacteroidales; family Paludibacteraceae; genus Colicola. Next base: position 17,788 of record CAMGMU010000043.1, read on the forward strand.
GCCACAGCCGAAGGGCTGAAAGTGCGTATTGGGCGTTGGAATGTACCCGGACAACCGATAGCGGTATTGGTGGATTTTCGGTCGTTATACAACGAGAAAGATGCCATCTTCGGGCATGTATGGGAGCGTTATGGCGTAAAATCACATGCGGCTTATGGCGATTACGATGAGTCGTCGCTCTTCGGCTATTACGTGGGCATGGCTATGGAAAGTCTCTATCGCTGGCTGCATACAGAAGAGGATTGTGTTGCGCATTTCAACGAATGGCAAACGGCTTTCGGACTCTTTTACATTCGCGAACATGCTCCGAAAATCGGCACGTTATTCACCACTCATGCTACCGGTATCGGCCGCAGCATAGCCGGCAACAACAAGCCGCTGTATGACTTTTTCGAGGGCTACAACGGCAACCAGATGGCCGATGAACTGAATATGACAAGTAAGCATTCGGCCGAGCGCGAGGCTGCTCATCAGGCCGACTGTTTCACTACGGTGAGCGATATCACAGCACGCGAGTGCAAGCAACTGCTGGACAAGCCCGTGGATATCGTTACCCCCAACGGCTTCGAGCCGGATTTCGTAGCCAAAGGTAAGCAGTTCAACGACAAACGCAAGAAAGCGCGCGAGATGCTCCAGCAGGTGGCAGGAAAAGTGTGCGGTTATGCCATGCCCGATGACGCGATGTACGTTTGTATCTCCGGCCGTTTTGAATGGAAAAACAAAGGCATCGATGCCTATCTGCACGCCCTCAACGCCCTCCGGCACATGCAGCCGGAACGCACAATCGTAGCCTATCTGATGATACCCGGTTGGCAGAGCGGCCCAAAGCGCATCCTCGGACAAGACGACCATCTCACTACCCACTGCCTGTGCGATTATCGAGGTAATAGCGTGGTGCAGACGGTGCAATGGCTCGGCCTTTGGAATCGCCCAGACGAGCGCGTGAAAGTGATCTACGTGCCGAGTTATCTGAACGGCGACGATGGCATTTTCAATATGCCGTATTACGACCTGCTCATAGGTATGGACGCTACCGTATTCCCTTCGTATTACGAGCCATGGGGATATACCCCACTCGAGTCAACAGCTTTTCATGTGCCGACTATCACTACCAATCTCTCCGGCTTCGGACAATGGGTAGAATCGATGCAAGGCGAGAGTCGCATCGAGGGCGGTGTAGAGGTAATCAAACGCACCGACAGCAACTGGAATGAGATGATTCATCACATTGCCGATGCGCTCCTGCGATATAGCCGCTTGAGCGAAAAAGAGCAGAATGCTGCTCGCAAAAAAGCGCAGGCCATCTCAGAGAAAGCCGAGTGGAAACATTTCTTCCCCATCTATAAAGAAGCGTATGCCATCGCGCTGAAAAACGCCAAGAACAGGGGCAGGGCTCTCAAGGGTGATTGCAGCCTTTAGGTGGGTTCTCAAAATTCCCACTTAAGAAAAACTATTCATTATTGTGGGTAACAAAAATGCATTATTTGTCATCTTTTGGTTTCTTTTCGGCCCAAATCGTAAGTAAAATCAGTCACGTAGCTCGCTACGCTCCCTCTTTTACTTCCAATTTTTCCTCGAAAATAAATCCAAAATCTAACAAAGCTAATTTTTAGAATCCACCTTTAGCCCACTAACCGCATCCCCACCCTACAAACGAAAGTACATAACCATCATAGAAAATGACAAGAAAATGGGATATTGATCGCATCACGCGGGCCGTTATCTCCCTCGCTGTGGTTGTGTTGCTCTACCTGCTTATTCGGCGGTTGAGCGGGGTGTTGCTACCGTTTCTTGTAAGCATGCTGATTGCTTATCTGCTGAATCCGCTGGTGGATTTTTTGCAGCATAAGTGCCGTCTGAAATACCGCATCCTCTCTGTGTTTGCCGCGCTGCTGATTTCCGCGGCTATTTTGACCGGATTGGTAGCTGCATTGGCTACACCCATCAGCCGACAGATTCAGCAAGTGTCAGTGGGGATAACGGAATACGTACAGAATTTCAGCCCAAGCCAATACCTCACGCCGGAGCTGAACGAGCAGTTGCGCGAGCTGATGCAAAGTATCGACTTGAAAACGCTGCTCGAGAGCGGTGAATTGCAAGCGGCAGTGAAGAACCTCTTGCCGAAAATGGGCAACTGGATAGGCAACGGATTGAGCGCTATCGCAGGATTGGCGATTGTGTTTGTATGCTTCCTATACGTGGTTTTTCTCTTGATTGACTTTGAGAAAATCGAGAAGAATTGGCAACGGTTTATTCCGAATAAATACCGCGATTCGATTGTAATTCTCATCGATGATTTGGTGAAAAACATGAATGCGTATTTCCGAGGGCAGGCGCTGATAGCTACGATAGTGGGTGTTTTGTTTGCCATCGGTTTTCAGATGATAGGATTGCCGCTTGGCATCGTGATTGGTTTGCTGATTGGTGTGCTGAATTTAGTGCCGTATATGCAAGCATTGGGTATCCCTATCTGCGTGCTGCTGGGCTTGCTGCAGTCTTACGAGACGGGCCGCCCGATATGGTTGGTATTGCTCTTGATTGCGGTTGTGTTTATCGTGGTGCAAACGATTCAAGACATGCTCCTCACGCCAAAGATCATGGGCGACGTGACGGGTATGGGGCCGGCATGGATTCTGCTGGCGCTCTCTGTATGGGGCTCGCTCTTAGGCTTGATAGGAATGATTATCGCCCTCCCGCTCACCAGCCTGCTCATCAGCTATTATAAGCGCTTTCTGCTGAAAGACGAAGAGGGCGAAGCTGGCAGTTAAAAACAGCCAGCTACCTAACGGCAGAGGCGATGCGCAGAGGCTGAAGCAGCCAGCTACCTAACGGCAAACAATCATATGCGCTTACGCGCGCGCATAAAATATTAGGAAAAGGTAAGCCCTAAGAAAAACATAGGGCAGGAAAAGGCAAGCCTAAGAAAAGCACAGGGTAAGAACAAAGAAATCAATCTAAAGGAACAAAAAAGCCACCCCGCGAGGAGTGGCATTTTTTTGTAGATAGGGAGCGAACGTGAAACCCGCTCCCTATTGCGGATATACGGGGCAGCACTAACGCTGCACCCATATGGAGGATTAGAGCCAACGAACGTACGCGAAGTCCATTCGGTGAGGCAGGAGTTCGTTTTTCGGGAACATACGGAAACCGAACTTGAGGTTGCCGGCATAGTCGAGCTGATATTCGGTCTCGAAAGTGAGTTTCGAGCCTTCAGCCTTTACAAGGTCAAGCTCCTTAACGGTGTAGAGCTTGTCGTTGTTGTGGGTAGAAGTACGAACAGCAACGAGTTCAACGCCGATGCCCTTATCGTTGAGGTCTTTCACGTCGAGTTCAACGTGGAGCTTATACTTATCGCCAACCATGGGCGAGTCGAGCAATCCCTGCGGGAGCTCGAGCTGCGTGCATTCGATAGCGTCCCAGTGAGCCGCGATATTCTCTTTCCAAGCAGCAATCTCCTTAGCCACCTTGCAGCCGTTAGCCTCGAGGAGGGCATGGCGCTTAGCCTGCTTGCAGTAGAAACGATCGAAATAATCGTCCATCATACGCTTGGTGGTGTAGATTGGCGTAATCTTCGTGATGGAGTTCTTAATCGTCTGCACCCACTCGGGCGAGTAGCCCTTGGAGTTGCGTGCGTAGTACATCGGGATAATCTCGTTTTCAAGCATCTGATAGATGGTAGCCGCATCGAGCTGATCCTGGTGAGCCTGGTTCTCATAAGTGCGCTTGTCGGTAAGAGCCCAACCAGCACCTTCGCGATAACCTTCATACCACCAACCGTCGAGCAC
>CAMGMU010000044.1 GCA_946059305.1 uncultured Bacteroidales bacterium
CGGAGGAGAGCGATACGGTGCTGCTTGAAATCGGGGAGCCCCTTAAAGACGGGAGAAGCTGCGAAATGCCTGCGGCTATGAACGATGCCCTTGCGCTCATCGCCTATCCACTCGATAGAACGATCTACATGTTCCTTAAGGATATTTACCATCCAACCCATCTCACGTGGAACCATCCGCTCTCCATGTTCAAGATAATAACGGATATCTTCAAAAATCCACGGGCATCCAAAGGTGGCGCGACCAATCATTACGGCATCTACCCCATACTGCTCAAAACACTCTTTGGCCCGTTCGGGTGTGGTGATATCGCCATTGCCGATGATGGGTATATGAATACGAGGATTGCGTTTAACCTCTCCTATGAGTGTCCAGTCAGCTTCGCCGGTGTACATTTGGCAGCGTGTGCGACCATGGATAGTGAGTGCCTGAATACCGCAGTCTTGAAGTTGCTCCGCAAGCTCGGTAATGATACGGTGATCATCATCCCATCCAAGACGCGTCTTGACCGTAACAGGCAGGCTGACAGCATCTACTACCGCACGAGTGATATCGAGCATCTTGGGGATGTCTTTTAGGAGTCCGGCTCCAGCTCCTTTGTTCGCCACTTTCTTCACAGGGCAGCCGAAGTTGATATCGATAAAATCGGGTTGCGCTTGCTCAACGATACGTGCAGCTGCCGCCATGGAGGCTACGTCTTTGCCGTAAATCTGAATGGCAACCGGCCGTTCTTCATCGTGGATTTGCAACTTACGCATAGTAGATGCCACATCGCGAATGAGGGCATCTGCATTGACAAATTCGGTATATACGCGAGCGGCCCCAAAGCGCTTACAAAGCAGGCGAAAAGCGGGGTCGGTGACGTCCTCCATAGGAGCGAGGTAAAGCGGATATTGATTCATAATCAGTCGTTTACCGGCAGCATGCTGATTGCAGGCTGCCGGTGAATATTAATAAGAGAACGCTATCGGCTATTTCTGTAGGGCGTTATTGTTTGGACATTTCTTCTACAGCTTTTCGGGTAATTTCATCGTCACGCTCGAAGATGGGATAGAAGCCCTCGTCGCCTATGATATTGCGGATGATATAAGCGCAGATAAGTCGGTTGAGCAGAGGCGTTGATTTCTTGATTTGCTGCTCCACGGTGAGGGTGGAGAAATGCAGGAGAGTGGTGTCTTGCTGATTAACGCCTTTAGAAGAAGCATACTCTACAAACTCAGCGAGCACGTTCTGCTTCAGTAAGTGCTTCTCCAGCGCTTGCCAGTCTTTGAATTTCTGGAGCTCACGGCGGTGCTTATCCGTATATTGATACGCAAACTGATAGGTGTAAGCAAGGTTAACACATTTGTTATAATATGGCGTATTGAGGGTCGTATCTCTGCCGATGAAGATATCGGGCATGATGCCACCACCGCCATGTACAACGCGTCCGCTTTTCGTAAAATACTTCGTGGTATCAGCAATCTGCACGGAGTCAGCCGAATAGAACTCCCCATGCTCGAATCGCTCGATAAGCTCCATCTGATAGTCGGTTTGCTGCCCGAGGGTGTAGGGCTTCTGGATGCATCGTCCTGATGGGGTGTAATAACGCGCAATGGTGAGACGAATAGCGCTACCATCGGAGAAGTGAAGCTGCTGCTGCACCAGGCCCTTACCAAAGGAGCGACGCCCGATAATTTGTGCGCGGTCGTTGTCTTGCATGGCGCCTGCGAAGATCTCGCTGGCAGAAGCAGAGAAATCGTCGATGAGCACGCTGAGGGGAACATTTTGGAAGCGCCCTTTACCATCGGCTTTGGCTTCATAACGCGGGTAGGCACGGCCCTCTGCATATACAATCATATCGCCTTGATGGAGGAATTCATTCGCCATAAGTATAGCCTGATCCATATAGCCGCCAGAATTCTCTCGCAGATCAACTATATACGCTTCGGCACCCTCACTCTTCAGTTTAGCAAGTGCGGAAATAAATTCATCATAGGTCGTTTCGGCGAATTTATTGACCTTGATAAAACCGAGTTTTTTCTTGTTTTTTTCGATTATAAATGCAGCATCAACGGCATGTACGGGAATATCTCCACGCACAATCAGATAATCGAGCAGTTCAGCACTACCGCTACGCTTGATGGTGAGCTTGACCTCGGTATCTTTTGGGCCGCGGAGGGTGTGCATCACCTTTTCGTTGTTGATGCCCTTACCGGTAAAGACAGAGTCGTCCACGAGGATAATCTTATCTCCTGCAAGCACGCCTACTCCCTCCGAGGGGCCGCCCGGGATAACGGCAACGATGCAGACGGTATCTTGCTGGATATTGAACTGCACACCTATGCCGGAGAAGGAGGCGGAGAGTTCGGAATTGACCATCTCTAAGTCCTTCTTAGGAATATAAGCCGAATGTGGGTCGAGTTTTTGCACCAGTTCGACCATCACCTCTTCGGTGAGGGAATCCACGTTGAGCTCATCTACATAGCCAGCTTGCATGTATTGGAGCAACTGATCGACCTTAGACTGAGGCGCCATGTATCTGCGCCAATTGAATTGCTGTGCTGTAGCCTTATGGGTGACGGCACTGCCTATAAGCAAGCCTATCATCAGGCACAGGATAGTTACGGTAGGTAAAATATATTTTTTATTCATAATGAAATGGGGTTGTTTTGGGCAAACGAAAATTATTCCGCGGGCAGGTATTCAATCTCAATACCGGCACGCTGGAGCAAGTCGAGACCATCGGTGAGACGATACATCTCGCCATACACCACCCGCTTGATGCCCGATTGAATAATGAGTTTGGCGCACTCAATGCAAGGCGAAGCGGTCACGTAGAGAGTGGCGCCATCGGAGCTGTTGTTTGAGCGCGCCACCTTGGTGAGGGCATTGGCCTCAGCGTGCAGTACATAGGGTTTGGATACGTTGTTTTCGTCTTCACACACATTCTCAAACCCCGATGGCGTACCATTGTAGCCATCGGAGATGATCATCTGTTCTTTTACGAGCAATGCACCCACTTTCCTGCGTACGCAATAGCTGTTTTCCGCCCACACGCGCGCCATACGCATATAGAGGACGTCTTTCTGATGCTTATTTGCCATGGAGCAATTCTTTTTCGAATTCAGGAATGTTCATGCCATCGAAGGTGCCGCTTGACATCATGAGTAGAGCCGTATCAGCATAGTTAATCTCGCGGAGAGCAGTCTGCAGCTCTGCGCTGTCCGTAAACACGCGTACGTTAGGGGTAGCGAACGCTGCAGCCACCTCTTCAGTAGTGATAGGGGTAAGGCGCTTGTGCTCAACCACTTTGGGATTGAAATATACGAAAGCGGTGTCGGCTTCAGCCATGCAGCCCTTGTATTGGGGCAGGAAATTCGCCATGAGCGAGGAGAAGGTATGGAGCTCCATTGCGGCTACGAGTTTCATATTCGGATACTGCTCGCGTACGGCATTGATGGTAGCGCGAAGCTTGGAGGGCGAATGGGCGAAGTCTTTGTAAGCTACGCGGTCGGGCAAGCTCTCTACGAGTTCAAGTCGATTGCTTGCGCCATGGAAATCCTGAATAGCTTCGAGGAACTGCTCGCGGGTAATACCAATCTGCTCACAAGCAAGCATAGCCGCATGCATGTTCTGCATGTTGTGCTTACCAAACACACCCATCTTTAAGTCGGTTTGGAGAGCATCATACGGATGGAGATGGATATCAGCGCGTGCACCTTCTGCTATCTGACGCAGGTTTTCATCGTTCTGATAATAGATAAAATGTCCGTTGGGCTCAATGAGGGAGACGTAGGTGCGGAAAGTATCAACGTATTGCTCAAAGGTTGGGAAGACGTTGATATGATCCCACGCTATACCTGTGAGGATAGCGATGTTGGGGTGGTAGAGGTGGAACTTACTACGTGGGTCGAGGGCGGAAGTGAGGTACTCATCGCCCTCAAAAACGGCATACTTTGCGGTATCCGAGAGGCGTACCATCCGTTCGAACCCCTCAATCTGCGCACCTACCATATAGTCGGATTCGATTCCAAGCTTATGCATCACGTAGAGCACCATCGAGGTGGTAGTAGTCTTACCATGGCTTCCGCCAATCACGATGCGCGTTTTGTCTTTGGTTTGCTCATAGAGATACTCTGGGAAGGAGTAAATCTTGAGACCGAGCTCTTTGGCTCTTAGTAACTCAGGATTGTCTTTGCGGGCGTGCATACCGAGGATAACGGCATCGAGGTCCTTGGTGATCTTTTCCGGATGCCAACCAATTTCCTCCGGAAGAAGGCCGGCTGCTGCCAGATTAGACTTAGCAGGATCGAAGATCTCATCGTCAGAACCTGTTACGTGATAGCCTTTTTTAGAGGCAACGGCCAACGCCAGATTGTGCATAGCTGCGCCGCCGATAGCAATAAAATGAATGTTCATATAGCTTGTATTTTAATGATTATGCGTTTCGATACCGTCCTCCAGGTAAGGGTCGAACGAGCCCTTTCATCTCGAGCGAGAAGAGCATAGCCGACACGTCGGAGTAGGGTGACTGGAGATTTTCGCAGAGGGAATTGACGTGGATGCCATCATCGTTTTGCCTTAGACAGTCCATCAGACGTTGCTCCTCTGGCGTGAGGTCGGCAAAAAGGGCCGCCTCCAATGAGGTTTGAACAGGCTGTGGCTTAGAATCCCAACCTAACTCTTCAATCAACTCGTCAGCATTATTGATGAGCATAGCGCCATTGGTTCGTATGAGATTATTACATCCAGCCGACCAAAGGTCAGAAGGACGCCCGGGGAAAGCAAACACCTCCCGGCTATAATCCAACGCCAAACCGGCAGTAATCAGACTGCCTCCACGCGCTTTTGACTCGATAACCACGGTAGCTTCCGACAGTCCGGCTACAATACGATTTCGGGCAACAAAATTGGCTTTTTCAGGCTCAGTCTTACTCATGTATTCTGTGAGGATTCCGCCATTTTGGAGAATCTGAACGGCTATATTTCTATGCTGAATAGGGTAAATACGGTCGAGTCCATGAGCCGGAACGGCGATGGTTTGAAGCCCGTTTTCGATAGCCGCTTTATGTGCACAAACGTCTATTCCAAAAGCGAGCCCACTCACTATGGTGAGGTCAGGAACGCGAGCAGCAAGGTCGCGCACGAATTGCTCGCAGAGTTGCTTGCCTCGGTCGGTAGGATTGCGGGTGCCAACGATAGAAAGCATGTGCCCGCTCAGATGAAGATTACCCTTACTATAGAGCAACGTGGGCGCATCAGGCAACTCGCGAAGGATGGCGGGATAGTTATCGTCTTCAAACCAATACGTTTGGATAGCATGTTTCTGCACAAACGCAATCTCTTCATATGCCCGCTTGAGCGCATCCTCGCGCGCGCACACAATCCTATCTACAACGCTCGCGCTCAGGCGCGTATGAGAGAGAATATACGATTTATCCGCACGGAAAAACGCCTCGGCAGAGCCGAAGTGCTGCACGATTTGCTTCGTCCGCTGCAGTCCCACTTCTGGGAGAAGCGGCAAAGCTATTTGATATGCGAGTGCGTTTGTATCCATGCGATATCGGTAATGATAAACCCTACGATAGCACCTGCTGCATCGGCTATGAAATCGAGCAGGTCGCACGTTCGAGGCGGGAAAAAAGGCTGCAAGAGTTCGAGAACTCCACCATAGGCCGCAGATAGGAATACTGCCGTGAAGGCCGTAAGCAGAAGTGACTTGCCACTCTTACGCTGGTTGAACGTAATCACGCAGCTGAGGCCTATATACATCATAAAATGCATGAGTTTATCGGCATTCTCAAACAGAGGCATAGGCGGGAGCTTGGTCAACCCTCGGCCGGTAGCCAAAGAGAGGTAGAGAATAGCTGCGGCTACGAGAAAAGACATCCAATATGTTTGAAAAAAACGTTTCACAATTTTTCTCCAAAACAAAGGTCACCGGCATCGCCCAATCCCGGTACGATATATTTATGTTCGTTGAGCACAGGGTCAATGGCTGCTACCCAGAGGATAGCGTCTTCGGGCATGGTTTTCTGCAGGTAATCCACCGCCTCCTGGCTGGCAATAACCGCCGCAAGGAAGAGCTTGCGCGGCTTACCGTTTTTCAGAAGCGCCTGATAGGTGAGCTCCATCGAACCGCCTGTAGCGAGCATAGGGTCGGGCAGAATGAGCGTTTTACCGTTCAAATCGGGTGAAGCCATATACTCTACCACGATCTCAAGATCCGTATGCTGCTCGTTGGTGTACCGGCGATAAGCGGAGATAAACGCGTTTTCTGCCTTGTCAAAATAATGGAAGAGTCCATCGTGGAGAGGCATGCCAGCGCGCAGGATAGTGCCGAGAACAATCTGATCTTGCGGCACGAGGAGAGTACAAGGAGCCAAGGGCGTTTGGATGGTTTCGGGAGCATAATCGAGTTCCTTACTGATCTCATACGCTATGATCTCGCCGATACGTTCGATATTTCGGCGGAAGCGCATGGAGTCGCCTTGGATATTTACGCTTCGCAGTTCTTTAAGAAACTGATTGATGACACTGTTGAACGCTGATAAATGGATTACTTTCATGTGGATACTGATTATTTGCCCTTGGCGGCTGCTTTAATAGCAGCTTCAGTGGATTTGAGGGTTGAATTGATAATTTCCGTATTGGTCTTATTTTGACTCATAAGGCTATTAAGTCGGGTTTCCTTATCGGAGAGTTCGACAAGGAAACTGTTGAGTCGGTTAAACTCTTGATTGAGCGTTTCCGACGAAGTGGTACTGTTTTGCTGCTTAATCTGCTGACTTTTCTTGATAGTATCGAGAAGTTCTTTTCTTGTTTGCTCAAACAAAGCCCGATGCGCAGTAATAGCCTCAGCGGAATTATCGAGCGTGCTCAAGATTTGGCTCTGCTTATCCATCTGAAGGATAAGCTCGTTCATCTTCTTGATAGTAGCTTCCATTTGCTTATCGAGGTAGGCAGAAAGGGCTTGGCGCCCTTTGTAAAGTTCCATCTGGGCATCGTAGAGCGAACGCTCTGCCTTGAGCGTTTTCTGGACTGCCATTATGGCTGATTTTTCTTCTTTTAAACGAGATTGAATAGTAGTGAGCACCGCAGCGTAGTTTTCGTCGTTTTCATACGAGTCGCGAAGTTGCTCGAGATTGAACGAACAGATGGTTATGTCCAGTGGCGTGAGGTATTGATACGTGGTGCTTACGCCGACCGATTGAAGGCCTTCACCTGCTTCCTGAGCGGCTACTGAAAATGCCATCAGAAAGGAGGCTATGAGCATGTAAAATTTTTTCATTGTGATATAGGATTTTAAACAAAAATAAGAATTTTGCCGCAAAGATACAAAAATTATTCCAAATTTGAAAAACTTTTTTTGATATTTCGATAAATTTTAGTACCTTTGCAGTCGATTTCTACAAAAAAACACTCAAAATGAACAGTTTACCCCAACATTTCGTGTATCGTCAGGATGTCATAGACTTCCTGACCGTAAGCGTTCAAGTGTGCCGTTTTCTCGAGAAAATCGCCGAAGAAGACAAGCGCGAATCGGTAGATAAACTCACTTGCCTTCTGCCGATGCTGTACTTGAAAACACGTATGCTGGACAAGCCGGAGCAGGAGCTTGACGATTATGTGGAGACCTTTTGCACGGAGGATCAATATGAAGAAGTGAGAGGTGCAGTATCCACGTTGCTTGGCACAGACGACACCTATCTGGAGGTGCCGGTGGAGGAAGGTAGGTATGGAGATTTGCCCGAAACGCGTTTTATATCTGAGCAACTGGCTGACATCTATCAGGAGCTCTTTGACCTTGCCGCCAATTATCAAACGCAAGAGACAGCCGTTATGAACGATGCTATCTTAGCTTGCTTGGAAGCGTTTGAGATGCATTGGGGACAGAAACTGCTGAGTGTATTGCGGGCGCTCGATGTGCTCCGCAATGATCCGGAGTTTAATAGCGAAGACTAATCTGATATGAAAGAAAACCATTTTCCCCATCGTATTTCCAAGGATTTGGTACATTGGATGCCGCTCGTGGCATTCGAAGGCGAGACGTATGTGATCAACTCTTTAGAGCAAGTGCCGGAAGCGGTGGATTGGCTCAATCAGCAGACCATTGTTGGCGTAGATACGGAGACCCGACCTTCGTTTAGGAGGGGGCAACACTACCCTGTTGCGCTCGTGCAGATTGCTACCGAGGAAAGGTGTTATCTCTTTCAGCTTAATCAAATTGGCTTACCGCAAGAGCTCGCGGATTTCTTTGCCAATAAGAACATTAAGAAAATTGGGTTAGCCTTTAAAGATGACCTTACAGGTTTGCAACATCGGCGTCCGTTTACGCCCGGCAACTGCATCGATGTGCAGAAGATGGTAGGAGAATACGGCATTCTCGACCTCGGACTGCAAAAAATATTCGCTATTATTTTCGGGAAGAAAATCTCCAAAAGTCAGCAACTTACGAATTGGGAAAACCTGGTTCTGACACCGGAGCAGGCTCGCTATGCCTCCACGGATGCATGGGCAACTTTACTCATTTACAACGAACTGATTCAAACGAAGAAACTGCCCAAAGCCGAAGCTGAACAACTCCGGCAAAATGACCTGAAGAAGCAACACGAGCATCAGATGGCCGTATTGGCTGCTCGACAAGCTGCAGCAGAGGCTGCTAAAGAAGACCAAAAAAAGGGTGAAGCTGAACACGAATTGGCATAATTAAGGGCGAAAAGAATGAACGAAATTATCCTTCATAAACATAAAGAAGAGTCCCTCCTGCGGTTTCATCCGTGGGTGTTTTCAGGCGCTATCCGCAAGATTGTGCTCGATAAAGATTATCCTTACGATACAATTGAGGAGGGCGAACTGGTAGTGGTGAAAAGTGCTGATGATGCGGTGCTCGGCGTTGGTCATTGGCAAATAGGCAGCATCGCTGTAAGAATCCTCGATTTTCATTCGGATTGTCTGCCGGAAGACTTCTGGGAGCAACGTATTCGTGCTGCCTACCAGGTGCGTCAGAAGTTGAATTTGGTGCGCCTTGGCTGTAGTGATCCATTGCAGAACAACACCTACCGCCTTATCCACGGCGAGGGCGATTTCCTCCCTGGACTGATAGTGGATATATACGACGATACCGCCGTTATTCAAGCCCACTCGGTAGGTATGCATAAGAGCCGCATGCAGGTGGCCGAGGCCGTGATGCGGGTTGTGGAGCAGGTGAAGAACGTGTTTTATAAATCCGAAGGAACCTTGCCCTTTAAAGCTCCCATCCCCGAGAAGGAGAAGCGCGACCAATACCTGTACGGAGGTCCTACTTCATGTATTGGTACGGAGAATGGGTTGCAGTTTGGCATTGATTGGCTCAGGGGGCAGAAAACGGGCTTCTTTGTAGATCAACGCGAGAATCGCGCTCTGCTGGAGCGATATGCTGCTGGTAAGGATGTGCTGAACATGTTTTGCTACACAGGTGGCTTTTCTGTATATGCTCTCAGAGGTGGGGCAAGAAAAGTCGATTCTGTGGATTGCTCCGAGAAGGCCATAGAATTGGTAAGGCAAAATGTGGCCCGTAATTTCCCCGACTGTACCAATCATACGGCTATTGCTGACGATGCTTTTCATTTCTTGGAAAACAATAAAAACCAGTACGACCTCATTATCCTCGACCCACCGGCTTTTGCCAAGCACCGTGGGGCAATCAAGAACGCATTACAAGGGTATAAACGGCTCAACGCAAAAGCCTTTCAGCAGATTCGTGAGGGAGGCATCCTCTTTACGTTCTCTTGCTCGCAGGCTATTGATAAAGAGATGTTTCGTCTGGCGGTTTTCTCCGCAGCTGCCATGTCGGGAAGGAAGGTGCGCATACTCCATCAGCTAACCCAACCGCAGGACCATCCGGTGAATATCTACCATCCGGAAGGGGAATATTTGAAAGGGCTTGTCTTATGGGTCGAATAGCGAATTAGAGTGATGAATACGAAAGAAAAGCACATAAAAAACCACTATTTGCATAAAAATTGCGTTTTTTCTGCTTAAAAATTTGGTCAATCCAAAAAAAAGCATTACCTTTGCACTCGCTTTACGGACTGATATCCGAGCCAATGGTACCTTGGATGAGCGGTTTAGTCCCCGGTCTGCAAAACCGGTCAGTGCGGTTCGACTCCGCAAGGTACCTCATGAGAGCCGCCTGATGGCGGCTTTTTTGATACCCCTATGGATAATCTTATCAACGATATTACTTCTAAAGACTACGAATACGGTTTTACTACCGATATCGATACCGACATCATTCCGCGAGGGCTGAATGAAGCTGTGGTGCGCCTGATTTCTAAGAAGAAAGGTGAGCCCGACTGGTTGCTCGAGTTTCGCCTGAAAGCATATCGCAGATGGACGCAAATGAAGTTGCCTACTTGGGCGCATTTGCGTATTCCCGAGATTGATTTTCAGGCTATCTCCTATTACGCCGCACCTAAGACGCATACCGATGAGGAGAAAAAAGAGATTGATCCGGAACTGATGAAGACCTTCGATAAACTCGGTATTCCGCTTGAGGAACGAGCAGCGTTGGCCGGAATGGCGGTAGATGCCGTGATGGATTCCGTTTCAGTAAAAACCACTTTTCGCGAGACGCTTCGAGAGAAGGGCATCATCTTTTGCTCTATTTCAGAGGCAGTTAAGGAGCACCCTGATTTGGTGAAGCAGTATTTGGGTTCGGTGGTGCCGCCCGCTGATAATTTCTATGCAGCCTTGAATTCGGCGGTGTTCTCCGATGGTTCGTTTGTATATATCCCTAAGGGTGTTCGTTGCCCGATGGAGCTTTCTACCTATTTCCGCATCAACGCTTCGAATACGGGTCAGTTTGAACGCACACTGTTGGTGTGTGATGAAGGTGGCTATCTCTCCTATTTGGAGGGATGTACGGCCCCGATGCGCGATGAAAATCAGCTCCATGCCGCTATTGTGGAGATAGTAGTGATGAAGGATGCTGAAGTTAAATACTCTACTGTGCAAAATTGGTATCCCGGCGATAAGGAGGGCAAGGGTGGTATTTATAATTTCGTAACGAAACGCGGTATCTGCCATGAAAACGCACGGTTATCGTGGACGCAGGTGGAAACCGGTTCGGCCATCACATGGAAATATCCATCCTGCATTCTAAAGGGAGATAATTCGAGTGCGGAGTTTTATTCGGTAGCGGTAACCAACAACTACCAGCAAGCCGATACGGGCACCAAGATGATTCATATGGGAAGGAACACACGTTCGCGGATTATCAGTAAAGGAATCTCTGCGGGCAAAAGCGAGAACTCCTACCGCGGATTGGTGAAAGTGCTGCCCAATGCGGAGAACGCGCGCAATTATTCACAATGTGACTCACTTCTACTGGGCAGCACGTGTGGTGCACATACTTTCCCCGATATGCAAATCAGTAACCCTACGGCTACTGTAGAACACGAGGCTACAACCTCTAAGATATCGGAAGATCAACTCTTCTATTGCCAGCAACGCGGTATCGGGATGGAAGATGCGGTAGGATTGATTGTAAACGGCTATGCCAAAGAAGTGCTCAACAAGCTGCCGATGGAGTTTGCAGTAGAGGCACAGAAACTGCTGCAAGTGAGCTTGGAAGGCTCTGTCGGATAATGCGGCTGCTGAAAACGAACATCAACCAAACCGATGAATAGCATTTTCTATTCGAAAAGTAAAGCTGTTTTCATGCGATAATATGCGTAAAATCATCTGTTTTGCTATGTATAGATGACATATTTTGGTTTTTATCTGCAAAATTATGCTTTTTAGCTTGAAAAATTTGGTCATTTCAAAAAAAAGCAGTACCTTTGCATTCGCTTTCATGATTAGCCGCCTACCGTGCTTTGCAGCATGAGCGCGTCAGTCAGAAAGATTACATCGCGGAGTAGAGCAGTGGTAGCTCGTCAGGCTCATAACCTGAAGGTCGGTGGTTCGATCCCGCCCTCCGCAACTCAATTAGCAGCTTCGGGCTTCGGCTCGAAGCTTTTTTATGTACTACGGCAATGCTTTCACAAACGAAGCCTCAGCAACATATGTCCGATGTCTATAGGTGGGTTCAACCTAAATAGAAAAGCATTTTTTGAAAGCTAAAGTACGTATCAAGCAATACTCCTAAATGGTGCTGCCATTGGCCTTCGGCCTTGTAACAAAGCAGAATTATCTTCTTTTATCATATACTCTTATTATTCCTGCTGGCTTTGGATGCAAAAAAGAGCACCCCTCACGGGATGCTCTTTGATTTTGCCGTTAAGCTTTTTGTAGAAAATTAAATTACCAACCAGGATTCTGTCCAATCTCAGGATTGAGCAATATCTGACCCGATGGAATCGGGAGAAGGTAATACTTAGGATCGTATTTGCGGTCGGCACCACCATTGTGGCAGTCGATATAGCCATCAGCATCAACAAACGGATAGGTAGCACCATCACACTTGGAGAGATCGTCAACAAAACCTGCAATCCACGCGCCCTTAGCCTGGTCTGGATAATCTTGTGTGTCAAGCTTATGGAGCTGATGCCAACGGATAAGGCACCAGTAGCGGTCGTTGTTGTCATACATAAGCTCCACGCGACGCTCGCGGCGAATCTCCCAAATAAGGTCAGATACACCGGCATCGTTCATCGGATCATGGAAGCTGTAGTCAAAGCCCCAAACGTTTCCGGCGCGAGCGCGGAGTGCATCGAGGGTCTTAGCTTGTACTTCAGCAAACTCACCGAGCTCGGCCTTAGCCTCAGCATAGTTGAGAAGGATAACGGCATACCAGAAAATAGGAGCATCCGTATCGCCCTTCCCGATTTCCTGACGATGATCGCGATCGAGTTGGTCGGTATCAAACTTCGCTACGCCATAGCCCGTAGAAGAGGTGGAAGCAGCAGCATTCTTAGCAGCGGCATCGTTGCCCTCATAGCGAATAACGCCATTGCCCTTGTACTGGAGCAGGTTATCTACATGTACAGCCAAACGCGGGTCGCGAGCTGCAATCTGCTTAGCCATAGAAGGCTTGCCATCGATGAGTTCACCATGGTCATCACCATAGGTCATCAATTCGCCGTCCTTAGAGAGGTAAGAGTTGAAGCAAGACTTGCTCATACCGCTCACCTGAGTCGAACCGCAAGTGTAGTCAATTACAGAGTGACCAAGCGAAGGATAAGCATAGTGCTTATAGAGAATCATCTCCGGGTTACCAGCAAGGTTGAGTGACTTATATACGTCAGCATACTTCGGAGTAAGCGAGAACTTACCACTGTTGATGATTTCTTCGCAAGCGGTGCAGCACTCGCGGTAGAACTTCTCAGCACGAGCAGGGTCAGCAGCTTTCTGACCTTCCAGTTCTGCTACACGATACTTGCAGAACGAAGCCTCATAGAGCGTAATCTCTGCCATCATAGCAGCAGCTACATACTTATTAATCTCTACGCGAGAGTTCGGCATCTGGCTGATGTTTGCGCACGCAAACTTAAGGTCCTCAAGCACGAAATCCATCACAACGTCACGATCCGTACGTTTGCCATATACGATATTGGTCTCTCCTGGATCCACTACGTGATCAATCAGGTAGCAATCGCCGAAGTTACGGACGAGATTATAGTGGTGCCATGCGCGGAAGAGGCGGCCGATACCAACATAGTTATTGATATCTGCTTCGCTCAAGCCCGGTACAGTAGGAGCATATTCAATAAGAAGGTTGCATCTGCGAATTTGGTTATATGGTGAGTTCCATGCACTGGCGGAAGCCGGAACCTGCTCAAAGATCCACGGAGTCATACCCGTTTTAACTTGATCATCGTTGAGCGTATTAAAATAGAACACGCCATAACCGCCACCATTTCCATAACCGGTGAACTCAGAATAGAAGTAGTTCACAAAGAGGTCCAGATTCGATTTACTGGAGAAGTAGTTGTCCTTGGTATAGGTATCATACGGCTTGTTGTCGAGCAAATCGCAACTTACAAACGATACCATCGCCAGCGCTGCTACGGCAGCATATTTAACTATCTTTTTCATATTCGTTGTCTTTTTAAGAGTTGATGAATAATGTAGCATCTTCATTAGAACTCAACCTGAATACCAACGGAATAGGTGCGATAGATCGGTTCGGTACGACCCCATACACCATTAGCATACGAGCCTACACCGGTGTTGATTTCCGGATCAAGTCCCGTGCCGTTATTATGGTTGATGATATCAAACGGATTGAGGATGCTGCCATAAATACGTACGCGTTCAATAGTCGCCTTACGTGTAGCCTCGCGCGGGAGCGTGTAGCCGAGAGTGATGTTCTTCAGGCGGAGGTATGCCATATTTACGAGATACTTGGTCTGCGGATAGAAGTTACCGCAACCGTTATCGAGCACCTTGCAGTTACCCTTAGCAGCGCTACCGCCCCAGAGGCGCGGGAAGTCAGCATTTTGGTCGATCTTGCCCGTAGCAATCATCTCACGAGTAACGTAAGACGTCATATTGGTATATACAGCATCTACACCACGCATAAGCGGCATAACGAATGCTGACTGGGTCCACATATCGCGCTTACCTACACCCTGGAAGAAGAGGTCGAAGTCGAGGTTACCGCCCTTACCTTTATTGATATTATACTCGAAGCCTGCGCGGAGTGAGTATTGGAAACGCGGAGTGAAGTTACCAATCTTGATGAGGTCACCATGGCTCTCCTCAGTACCTTCGCCCCAGTCGATTACGCCATCGCCATTCTGATCCTTGAACTTGATATCGCCAGGACCATATACGAAGCTCTGACCACCTACGGTACCCTGAAGCAAGGTCTGGTCTGCCACTCCGTTTGCATATACGCGGTTGCCTGCGTCATCCGTAGTGAAGTCATCATTGGTGAAATAGCGCTCGGTCTCAAAGCCCCAGATAGTACCATATTCCTTACCAGAATAGTTTTCACTCAAAAGACCATTGGAATCCCACTTGGTGATTACAGTCTTATAGTCGTTGAGGTTGAAGGTTGCATAGACGGTCCAATCATCAAAGCGATCGCGCCAATCGATGGTAAGTTCCCAACCACGTGTACGCATCGAACCTGCATTCTCCCAAGCTGCAGACTGACCTACAACCGACGGCAATTCCTTAGCCGGAGCAAGCATGTTCTTATTCTCACGTTGGAACCAATCGAAGGTCACGTTGAGGCTATTCTGAAGGAAACCGAGGTCGATACCGATATTGGTAGTAGCAATCGTCTCCCAAGTGAGCGTAGAAGAAACGAGTGAAGGCTGACCTACATAACCGAGTAGGGTAACACCATCTTTCAGCCAGCTAACCGATTGATCATATTTCTCCATAGTCTCAAGGAACATCGCAGTACCGATTTCCTGGTTACCAATCGTACCATAAGAAGCACGAATCTTGAAGTTATTGACATACTCACGAGCTTTCTCGAAGTAAGCCTCTTCAGACAAACGATAACCTACAGAGAAAGAGGGGAAGAAGCCCCACTTGCTGTGGCTGGGGAACTTGCTGGAAGCGTCAACACGACCATTGAGCTCTACGAGATAGATACCCTTATAGTCGTAGTTGATACGGCCGAAGAAACCTACCGAACCATTGTGTGTATGGTAGCAGCTAGAAACGTCGAAGCCGGTGGTATCGTTCGTAAGGTTCATCTCCGGCATGTTTACGTCCATGAGGTTCGAACGGTCAATCACGATATATTTCTGCTCATCTTTATCCAAGTTGGCACCTACCATTACGTTGAGGTGGTTATTTTTAGCAAAAGTGCCATTATAGTTAAAGTAAGCGTTCATCACGTGACGCTGATAGGTGCGAGCGCTCTCCGTAAGCGAAGTGCTGTATCCTGTGCTATACGTTGTAGGAGTCGGGTCTTCACCAAGCATACCCCACGTATTATAAATAGTATAAGGAAGATATACTGATTTATAACCAACGTCGCGGCGAGTGTAGGTATAATCACCGTTGAAGTCGAACTTGTGATTCTTGATAGCTTCAGGGAGGAAGTCAATCTTGAAGTTGCCGCTTGCGCGCATAACAGACGTGGTAGCGGTAGCGTCACCTGCAGTTGCGAGAGCGCCCTGGAAGGTCTTACCATAAATTTTGTTACCTGCTTCGTCTTCCCAATAACCATAAGGACCGAAGAACGAGCCCCAACGCCAGAGATACTGATAGGAGTTAGAACCACGACCGGTGTTCGTAACAGACTCTTTGTTGCTGTAGTTGAAGCGAGCACCTACGGTCAACCATTCGTTTGCCTCTGTTGAGAGATTGATGGTTGCATTGTACTTCTTCATTTTGTCGGGGTGGTAGTTCAGAATACCTTGCTGTTGGTTGTAACCAATCGACATGTAATACTGTGTCTTACCGGAATTGCCCTGTACTGAGAGGTTGTGGGTTTGCGATGGAGCAGCTCTGTTGAACATAATGCCTACAACATCCCAGTCCGTATAATAACCCTTCTCATCATAGTCAATACCATATTTCATCAGCTGAGCATCAGCTTTCTTACCACCATAATATTCATACGCGCGCTTAACGCCTTCTTGATAGCGCTCTGTATCAAGAAGCATACCGAAGAGTTCAGACTCCAAACCCATGTTGTAGTTTGCTTCGTTGAGAGCGGTAATCTGCGTCATTACGTCAGAGTAATTCGGGGTGGTGGTAGCCTGGCTCCATGCGAAATTGTTAGAATATGAAACCTTGCACTTGTCGGCCGTCTTAGCGGTCTTGGTAGTAACAAGCACAACGCCGAAAGCTGCCTTCGTACCATAAATAGAGGTAGAAGAAGCGTCTTTCAATACGCTGATTGATTCAATATCAGCCGGGTTAACAGAACCGAGGTTATCTACAGGTACACCATCTACAATATAAAGCGGGTTGGTGGTACCGGAGTTGGAAAGCGTACCAATACCACGAATGACTACTGTAGGATCCGAGTCAATCGAACCGTTAACGTTCGTAACGGTAAGACCCGGTACAGCACCTTGCAGTGCACGACCTACATCGTTCATGGATTTGCTCTCGAGAGCTTTCGATACGTCAACAGAACTTACCGAACCGGTAAGGTTGGCTTTTTTCTGCGTACCATAGCCTACGACTACTACCTCATCGAGAATCTCAGCATCCTCCTGAAGGTTAATAATCATGTTTTTGGAAGCACGAACCTCTTTCTCTTTCATACCTACGTAAGATACTACGAGGGTCGCATTCTTTTCTGTAGCGAGGGTGAACTTGCCATCAAAGTCGGTAATCGTACCGTTGCTCGTTCCCTTCTCGATTACGTTCGCACCGATGATTGCTTCACCATTGGCATCACGTACTACACCCGTCACCATATTGGTAGCCTGCGTAGTGTTGTCTGCCGGTGCTGCCTGTGCGAAACCGCTGCCAAGTGTCAAGGCCACCAAAGTAGCTGACACGAATAGAGTTCCTCTTAGGAAATCTACTGCTTTGCGTGTTTTCATACTTGAATATGTATTTGGTTAAACATTTGTTTCCTACCTTTGTGAACATTTCGCGGGATGCCCACGGTATTTCGCGCTGCAAAATTACACTTTTTTTTCCATACCACCATACATTTTTATCAAAAAAATGCATTTTTGAGCAAAAACATGTTATAAAACATATTTTTTTATTTTGTCATTTGAAAAAAAAGCAGTAATTTTGCAGCGGTAAAAATGTACACATACGTCAAACCTATAAAAAAGTGATTCGCGGCACTCAATTTTTATGCTTTTCTTATGTGTATTTTTGCCGTTCCCATTGCTGACGCAAATAAAACACTCCATACATATTATTAACATCTAACTTTTATCATTATGAAGAAAGTTTCCTTCATTCTCGGCATGGCTCTCTGCGCTTGCACTGCAGCTTTTGCACAAACACAGCTCACGCAGTTCAACCCGTATGCTTATGGTGTAGAACCGCAAGTTAAAGGCACCAAGGTGGCTATCAAGTATCAGCTCAACTCGCCTGCAGACTCTACCAAAATCGTTATCTATCGTGACAACGTAGAGGTTGGTACGCAGCCAGTAGCAGAGAACACCGTTGGTTTGCATGCAGTCAACTTCGACCTTGCTTCATTGTTCACAGAGGCAGGTACGTACACTTTTGGCGTTCGCGTATATGGTACTTCCGTAAGCGAGCCTACTCAGGTAATGGTCGCCAATGGCACTGACACTACGGCTCTCAGTTACTCTTTCTATCACCCGAAAGGCGTAGCTGTTGACAACAATCCGTTCTCGCCCAACTTCGGTCGTTTGCTCGCCAACGAGTGCATGGCTTCTACTCCAAATGAGGGCTATCATTCTTCTGCCGACAAGCAGGGTATCTACGCATTTGATCCTACTTTCCAGCCTATTCCTAATGGCAATTCCTTAGCTTTTAAGGGCGGTAATGCCTTTGGCAACGACTACGCTCCGTATAGAATTCGCATCTCTGAGGATAGCCGTATTTTCGTTACCGACAACTGCATTTCTGATGGTACCACGCTTTGGGAGCTCTCTGCTGACCTCCAGACTTGGACGCCTATTTTCCAAGGAACATTTGACGCAGATGGTGTGATGAACACCGCTGAAGGCGAGTACATGACCACCGCAAACTCCGGTCTCGATGTGATTGGTTCTGGTGATGAACTTCAGATTATGATGCTTGGTTTCAATATCCCAGGTCTCGTAGGTTACACTGGTACCGGTTTCTTCGTAGATCGTTATAACCTTGGTTCTGCTACTTCTTGGACGGGCGTTCCTTCACAGCACGACACCCTTTCTGCTCTTTGCGGTTCGCAGGTTGTACCTGTAGGTGAAAACTGCGGTATTGCCGCTGACGGCGAAGGTGGCTTCTGGTTTAAATCTGCACGCGCTAACGTTTGCGCGCAACGCGGTCTCTGCCACGTAAATGCTGACGGTGTGGTTGATTGGGAACTCCATGCTACTTCCGGAGATACGGCTGCATATAACATCGTTCCCGATGGTTCAAATGGTGGTGCCGGTATCGCTCGTGTTGGTGACCTCCTCTTTGTAGGTATGGGTCGTACGCTCGCAGGATGCGGTCGTATGCAGGTGTTTGAACTCGGAGCTGATGCTACTGGTGCTCCTGAACTTACCGTTAAGTATGATATGCACATCAAGGCTATATCCAGAAACCTCAACGACTTTGCTGTTGACTACGCTAACAACCTCTATACTGTAGGTAACTCTAACGAGAAACTTCTTCCAGTTGTACTTCCTTACAGTGGTGTTGTTGAGACTCCGGTTAACGCTGAATTAGTAAAAGAGGCTACTGCCATTGAAAATATCGAAGAAGCTCCTGTTGTAAACAAGATCTTCCGTAATGGTCAGGTTATCATCGTTAAAGATGGCGTTGAGTATAACGTAATCGGCACGAAACTCTAATCTAATAATTCTTTATTTCAAAAATTTGGTGCGGGATTTTCCCGCACCTTTTTTGTTGTTCTTTACTCCACATAGCAAACTACACCTTAAATATATATATACTTGTGCTTTTATGGTATAATAAGTCCGATGGTGGCTACGATGACAAATCCGTTATTGACTATAGGTGGGTTCTAAACTTATGCATAAGACTATATTTTTACAATGACGGAAAACAATAACAACTAATAGAATGAACGTGCGGCTTGAAAGCAATGGTCCTCAATGGTGCCTGTTTCAATAAGATCATTCAAAACCTTAACCACATCATCTATTGTTATTTCATCTCTTTTACGTCCATGGAAGTGTTTTGTTGATTTATGAGTAAGTTTCACAAGTTCATCTTCGTGGATGACATACCGATTGATATATGGCTCTGCCGTAAAAGCATGTGCTGTGTCTATATTCATAGTTAACAAATCCTTCCATTCTACATTGGTATAGTACCCATATTTTTCCAATTGCACAAATGGCCAGCAAATATAGTAACCATCTTTTAGAGCAATGAATTTAGGAGTATTGACCAGGTCTTCAAGTGTATATTTTTCGCCAATTTTCCAGTCATGAATAAAATTGGTTCCATCGGCCTGTTCTCCGAACAAAGGCATTCCTTCGACATTTCTCGGATATAGTGGGATGCAAAGATCTTCTCTCCAAGAATAGTAGTAGTCTTCAGGTACGGTTCTGTCTCTTCCGGCCATTTCTAAAAGTACTTTATTCACCAAGGTCGAATCCGTGAATTGGAAAAAAGCAATTTCACCCCCTCCACGATGGGTATCTGCTAAATCGCTATGCCAACAACTTGAAAAAGTTATAGTACAACAAAAGATAAAGATAATATTTATATTTGCTTTCATAACGCTCATTCTTTTTTATTTAAATCTTCTTCTAATGCCTTAATACTCTTTTCCTGTTGAATAATATACAGAGTTAAATGTAAAAACCGGACGATATTAGGTCAGCAAAACCGGGCATATTAGGTCACTGTTTTGCTTACTTTTCGTTTGATGGCTGCAAAGGTACTCATTTTCTTTCGAATTTCCAAATTTCAACTAAATAAATGTCCTTGGATAGCACAAATATGACTATTTATTCATTATCATGTGCTCTATAAACGGAAGTAAGCCCAAAACCGACCTTAAATGCCCTGTTTGCTGACCTAACATGCTCCGATTTTATAAGCTAATATTATCGTTCGGTTTTTTCACTTGGACAGTAATTCTTAATAATCGAACATTTTGCGTTAGGCGTATTCGAAGATTCAAACTATACCCGTATGAGTTCGATAAGGGTCCTCAATGAGTCCTCAATGGGTCCTCATCGCTCCTCATTGAATTTTTATCGTAAAAGGCATAATCGGTACAAATAATCCTCAAGATAACGAGGCTGCCTCTTTTCGGCTAATCTTAAAAATCGTATATTGTTGATTCGATTCCGGGAGAGGGTATTGAGCTTCCGGTAGAGGGTATTGTGATTCCTAAAGATAATCTCTTACTCCATTATTAGATGAGCTCTCTCATGTTTTTCGTAGCAAGTGGAACAACTGATATCATGCGGCAATATTTCTACGTCAAAGTCCTTTAGAAAGAACTCGATGCCCCCAAGAGAGCAACGAGCAACATAACAGGGATATGAATAATAAATTTTGCTTCATTTGTGAGGGAAGCGATATTATTTCTCTACGCTTACGGGTATAATGAGATATTCACCATTCGCATATATGCCCCGATTGTAAAACAGCATCAGTGTATCTTTGCCTTCATTGTTTCCGGTTACGACAATACTGTGTTTTTTGAAATCAGAGATAGAAAAGATGGAGTCGCTCTCGTGTTGGGTTAAGCTAACGTTTATAGAGGCACCACCGCCGGAGATCTCAACTTTTACGGACTCGTCAGGTGCCAGAACAATTGAATTGTAATTAGCTACTACTGGGCTGTTTTTTTTACAAGAAGAAAGAGCCGTGAACATGGCTGCAAAAGCCATAATGATAAGAAAGTTACGTTTCATGTTTTTTTGAGTTATATAGGGGAGTCATTCGTTAATATTTAGCTATTTTTTCCCTATCTAATAGGACAATTAGCTATAAAATTATACTAAAATCATGCCAAGAGAATATTTAAGGTGGGTTCTAAAAATTCCCACTTAAGAAAAACTATTCATTATTGT